>CAJQPC010000074.1 GCA_905480105.1 uncultured bacterium
CCCAATGCTGACTGGCAACGCCCTCCTGTTCGTCCTCCTCGCCTGCACCAAGCAGACACCAGAAGACACCGGGCCGCGCGTTTTGATCGACGTCCAGGCTTGGCAAATTCTGGACGATGACCAAGACCCCATTGGAGCAGCGCCAGCGCCCTGTGGAGCGGCTGGCATTCAGATTGAAAGCAGTGTTCTTGAAGTGCGAACCGACACCTGCCCCTGGGTGACCCTTGGGCAGCCCAGCTTGACCGACCTGAGCGCAGAAGAGTCCCTGTCCCTGCTGGCTTGGCACGGCACACTGGCGGCCCCCGAGCCCGCCGCCGGCCACATGAGTCTGTGGATCGGGGCCCAGGAGATCTGGCGCATCGAACCGGACATCCCCAGCGAGGGCGTCATCTACGATGAAATCCTCACGGTGCCTGTCTCGGCGCCCGAGGCCACGCTGATTCGCCTGCACGTCCACAACCATGGCGCCAACGCCTGGCGCTTGGGCAAGCTCCTACCGGAGTAACGTCGGGTCGCTTGTGCCTGAGGCTTAGTGAAAGCCCAACAACCGGCCCCCCTGGTAGACCAAAAAGCTGGCGCACCAAGCCAAGGCGGTCATGTAGAACGTCATGAACACCGGCCAGCGCCAGCCACCCGTCTCGCGCTTGACCACCGCCAAGGTGCTCATGCACTGCGCCGCGAGGGCGAAGAAGACCAGCAGCGAGAGCCCGGTGAGCGGCGTGTAGACCGAGCTACCGTCAGCGCGACGCTCCTCCATCATACGGGCGCGCAGACCGGCGTCTTCCTCGTCCACGCCGTCTCCGACGCTGTAGACCACGCCCATCGTGGACACAAAGACCTCGCGGGCGGCGAAGGCCCCAATCAGGCCCACGCCGATCTTCCAGTCAAAACCCAAAGGTTCGATGGTGGGCTCAATGAACTGACCCACCTGACCGGCGTAGGAGCCAGCGAGCTGCTCCGAGGCCAAGGCGTTCTCCAGCTCCTCCACCTGCTCCGGGGTACTCGCCGATGCGATGGCAGCTGGGTAGTCGATGGCGGTGGGCACGTTGGCGGGAAAGCTGAGCAGTCCCCAGAGCACGATGGTGCAGCCCAGGATGACGGTGCCGGCGTCCTTGAGAAACTCCTTGGTGCGGCGCCACATCATCGTGAGCACGTCCCGAAGGCGTGGCCAGCGGTAAGTGGGCAGCTCCAAGACCAAGGGGGTGGGCTGGGCCTTGAGCAAGGTCTTAGAGAGCACCCACGCCGTGACCAGCGCGGTGAGCACCGAGAAGGCGTACATGGCCAACAGTAGGCCAGACTGCACCCAGGTCGAGCCCACAAAGAGGGAGCCGATGATCAGAGTGTAGACCGGCAGGCGGGCCGAGCAGGTCATGAGAGGGACAACCATCATCGTCAGGATGCGGTCGCGCTCCCGGGGCATAGAGCGGGTGGCCATGATGGCCGGCACCGCGCAAGCAAAGCCCGAGAGCATGGGCACGAAGGCGCGTCCATTTAGGCCCATGGCGCGCATAATGCGGTCCATTAAGTAGGCGACGCGGGCCAAGTAGCCGCTGTCCTCGAGCAGGCCCAGGAGCAGGAAGAGCAGCAGGATCTGCGGCAGGAAGACGATCACGCCCCCCACCCCGCCGATGACGCCTTCCACAAGCAGGTCCGTCAGAATGCCCGCCGGCAGCGCGCCCTGCGCCATTCCGCCCAGCCAACCAAAGAGCGTCTCGATGCCACCGATGGCAGGGTCAGACCAGGTAAAGAGCCCCTGGAAGAGCAAGCCCATGACCAAGAGGAAGACCGCAAAACCCGCGATGGGGTGGATGAGCACCCGGTCCAGCTTCTCGGTGAAGCTGCGATCTGCCTGACCCTGGAGCAAAGGCAGGACCTCGGCGTCCAGCCAGGCGTAGCGTGCCCCAATGGCCTGGTCGTCGATGTCGCTGGGATGAAGAGCCAGGCCCTCCATCGCGCTCTGGAGCTCGGGAGTGATGGCGCCGACTGCGTCCCGTTCTCCTTCTGGTGTCCAAGACATCAGGGCCCACAAGCCCATGGCGTCCGAGGCAGGCCAGGTAGGGGGTAGAGCGCTCTTGGCGAGCTCGATGGCCTCCCGTAGGTCCTCGCCAGGGGCCCAGCGCCAGACGGGAGGGGGTGGGCCTGAGTCAATGGCACGGGAGAGAGCCTGGCGCATATCCTCTAATCCCAAGCCATCACGGGCGACCACACGCACCACCGGACACCGTAGCAACCCCTCCAAGATGCCGGGCTCCGGTAGCAGCCCTTCGGCCTGGTCCACCATGGTCAGAACCAAGACCACCGGCACACCGAGTTCCTGTAGCTGAAGCAACAGGTACAGACTGCGGGAGAGCACCGTGGCATCGGCGCAGACGGCAACCACATTGGGCCGGGCCAAGCCTTCCAGGCCCAAGGCCGCCACCAGGGTCAGTCGCTCCTCCAGGCTGCGTGCGACCAGGGAGTAGGTACCCGGCAGGTCCACGAGCTCAGCGCTCACTTCCCCCATCTGCATCACCCCGATGCTGCTCTCGACGGTCACCCCAGGGTAGTTTCCGGTACGTGCACTTCCCCCGGTAAGGCGGTTGAACAGGGTGCTCTTGCCAGAATTTGGATTGCCCGCCAACACGACCAGGGGTGCCCTTGCCCCCACCACATCCTGTACTTCGTTCACGCGGTCTGAACTGGCTTGATGCGCACCTGAGCCGCTTCCTCGCGGCGAATGGACAGGCGCGAGCCCCGCAAAGAGATCTCCAGGGGGTCACCCAGCGGCGCCACACGGATGATCTCGACCACAGTTCCCGGGAGCA
The DNA here is from genome assembly GCA_905480105.1 of uncultured bacterium. Taxonomy (GTDB): domain Bacteria; phylum Myxococcota_A; class UBA796; order UBA796; family CAJQPC01; genus CAJQPC01. Next base: position 2,805 of record CAJQPC010000074.1, read on the forward strand.
AACCCAGCTCCAGAAGGCGCCGTCTAAAGCTGCGCTCGCCGCCAACCGAGGAGATGGTCACAGGCGTTCGAAGAGACGTACCGCCCAGACTGGGGGTGCCTGAGTCGGCCTCAAAGGCTGGTGAATGAAGGACCACGGTGACCTCGTCTGGATCACAAGGTAGCCTTATTGATATTGGCAGTCAACAACGACAAGCACCATCCGGGGCTCAACGAACCAACTGCTGCTCCAGATCACGAAGCAGCACACTCGCGGGTCCAGGACGCCGTTGGGCAATACAGCGCTTGTAGGCTTTCCAAAGCTCACCCACGTACGGGTTCTCGGCCAAGCGATGCTCGTCTGGACACGGATCGGAGCATGGAAGTTCGGAGGCCCCCAAGGCACGACGACGGTGCAGGCCCTTCAGGCTGCGCAGGAAGAGCTCCGTGACATGGGGCTCGCCGCGGCGGATCAGCTCCATGTAGGCACGCCAGATCTCAGACTCTGGCATGTGGCCCTGGGCTTTCGGCTGTCGGAGCACTCGGAGCAACTCCCGGTTGTCGTGCTCGGCGGCCCCACTGGGCACAGAAGTCGGCGCTGGCGCCTGGACTGCCTCGCCCTGAGGCTCGCCGCTTGTTCGACCGGTGCTTTGCTCCATGCGACGACTCCTTCCTAGCGGAACCCGACAAGGTTAGCACGAGAGCACTCTTGCTCAATTCCCAGCCTTGGAGCGCCCCTTCGTGCCCAGCCTGTTCCTCCTGCTCGCTCCCCTCGCCTCAGCCCAAAGCACACTTCTGCCCGATGGAGTGGAGACGACCCACTTTGAGAACGGACTGACCCTACACGTCATTCCCACCCCGACCCCCGGCGTGGTGAGCTGGCAAACTTGGGTGGACGTGGGCTCCAAAAACGAAGTCATGGAGGGCACAACCGGGCTGGCCCATCTCTTCGAGCACCTCATGTTTTACGGGTCCGCCGACCTACCCCGCCAAGCCCGTGAGGATGAGCTGCTGCGTCTGGGCGTATCGGAGAACGCCTGGACATGGATGGACGAGACGGTCTACACCGCGGTTGTGCCCGCGGCGTCTCTGGAGCGGGTGGTCGAGATCGAGGCAGACCGCTTCCTAAACTTTCAAGTCAGCGCCGAGCAGTTGCAGCGAGAATCTGGTGCCGTGTACGGCGAGTACCGAATGAGCCGGGCCAGTGCCTGGGGCATGAGCGATGAGCAGCTCTACGCTGCTGCATACGTCCACCACCCCTACCACCACCCGACCATTGGCTGGGAGGCGGACATCCAAGCCATGCCCACAGCCATCGAAGACGCGAGAGACTTTTTTGCGATGTGGTACCGCCCCGAGCGCACACGCATCGTGGTCTCCGGGGACGTGGACCCTCTTCAGGTAAAGGCCTGGGTCCAAAAGAGCTGGAACAGCTGGGAGGTGAACTCCGAGACCTACGTGGTGCCCATAGAGCCGGTTGCGACAGAGTCCCTGCGCATCCAGGTGGACTGGAGCGGTGGGCCCACAAGTCCACTGCTCCTGGCGGGGTACCGCATGCCTAGCTTTGATCCTGCGAGCACTGAGTCGGCCGCCTGGGCGGTAATGGAAGAGCTGCTGACCGGCCCCACAGCCCCGCTGCGCACAACGCTGGAGCGCGAGACGGGCTGGGCCTTGGACTTTGGGGGGGGAGACCCGGGCTTTACGGACCCTCATCTCTTCGTACTCAGCGTGGAACTCTCCGAGGCGGACCATCTCACCCAGGTGGAGGCGGCCATCACTTCCGAGCTGACTCGGTGGGCCACCCAGCCCAATGCCGCGGAGCTCAAGACGGCTCAGGAGCATGCTCTGCGCGCCATGAGGCTGCGTCTGGATGACCCGGTAGCGGTCAGTGACTTGGTGGGCCGCATGACCCGGGGCGGCGCACCGGCCCGGGTCGTGGAAACCTTCGCTGCCAACTACGCAGCAGTGGATGTTGACGCCATCGCCGCGGTGGCCCAGACCATGCTGTTGGCCTCGTCTCAAGCCACCGCTGTATTGCTTCCCCCCGCAGCCCCTACCCCGCCAAGCACGAACTCAGCGTCCACCCAGGAGCAGCCATGATCGCCCTGCTGGCTATGGCCTGCATCAAGCCCACCCCGCCCGGCCTGTCGCCCGCTCAGGAGCGCGAGACTCTGCACGCCCAGGTCGTTCAAGAGCTTGAAGGCAGCCAAGTGATCTACCTACAGGCAACCATCCTGGCCGGCTCGGCAGCGGATCCAATCGGACAAGAAGGGGTGGCTTATCTGACCGCACGGATGCTTAGAGAGGGTGGCGCCGGTGCACGTTCCAGCGCAGAGGTCGACGCGCTGCTCTCTGAAATGGCTGCCACGGTGCAGGTCATCGTCGACAAGGACCTCGTCACCTTTCGCGGCAAGGCTCTGGCCAGTGACGCGGATCGCTTTGTGCCCCTGTTCACTGACATGCTGGCCAATCCAGCCTGGGATGTCACCCGCTTTGAACAGCTCCGGGAGCAGTCCATACAGCGTCTCGGGACCCGCTTGCTGGCGGATACAGAGAGCCTGGGAGATGCCGCTCTGGACAGTTGGCTGAACGAGGGCCACCCATACGGCCACACCGTGCAGGGCCGCACCGGCGCCCTGGAGGTGTTGACCTTGGAAGAAGCCCAAGCCTTCTATGCCAAGGCCTACGTACGAGAGGCCGTGACGATTGGAATCGCTGGCGATGTGGCTGCGCAAGGCGCGCTGATTGAAGGCTTGATGGCCCTGCCCGTTGGCCGACGCCTCAACCCCACACCCAGGAGTCGTCCCCCGGTGGAGGGGCGAGCCCTGGCCATCATCCAGGGCAGCGGCGACTCGGTGGGATGGCACATGGGACACCCTATCGACGTAGACCGAGACCATCCGGACTATCCGGCTCTACTCCTGGGCCTGAGCGCCTTTGGAGAGCACCGCCAGAGCTGGGGCACGATGTTCCAGGTCATGCGCACCGAGCGGGGGCTGAACTACGGAGACTACGCCTACTTGGAGCACTACCGCCAGGTGGGAGGGTCCGACGTCCAGGAGCTGGGCACCCTTCGCCTGCAGCCACAGTTCTCCATGTGGCTGCGGCCCATCCAGCCGGAAAACGCCGCGTTCGCCCTAAAGCTGGCCTTGACCTTGGTGGAGCAGCTGGTCGAAGACGGCCTGGATTCGGGCCACTTTGAGCGCATGCAGCAGAGCTTGGTCAAACGTACCCAAACTATGGCCCGTGACCCAGGCAGAAGGCTGGGTTTCGCCGTAGATGCTGCCGTGATGGGCCACCCAAACCGCCTTGAAATGGGCCCCGCTCTACAAGCACTGACCCTGGAACAAGTCAACAGCGCCCTGCGAACCCACGTCCACCCGGACAAGCTCAAGATAGTCGGGGTGGCCCCCGAACCCGAGAGCCTATTGGCTACCTTGTTTGAAGATTCTCCCACGCCCATCGTCTACGCCGACGTGACCCCCTCCCCTGAACAAGACCTGCTGGATCAACGCGTCGCGGCCTCGTCGGCTCAGCTGATCTCCGGTGTGATCTTGCCAGCCCAGGACCTATTTCGATGAAGACTTTCCAAGCGCTCATGGCTGTCGCCTTGCTCCCCTTGCTCACCGCCTGCGAGGGCTGGCAGGATTTTGAGCTGGATCCCTACCTTCCTACGGTCACTTTCGATAATTTAGAGATCTTGGATGTGAACTGGGAAGGGGTAGAGGCGGACTTTGTATTCAACGTCAACAACCCCAATCCGGTGGACGTGAACCTGGCCCGCTTTGACTACGGGCTGGCCTTTCAAGACGTAGAGTGGCTCAACGGCGACAGTCCCGAGGGACTGGCCCTCGGCGCAAGTGGCTCCTCTGAGCTGGCCCTGCCCGTGTCCTTCCAGTTCCAGGATCTCTACGATCTGGTGCAGGCTGTGCGCGGCCAAGACAACATCGACTTTGGGCTGCAAGGCAGTTTTGGCTTTGACACCCCTGCAGGCCCCATCGACCTACCCTACGCCGAAGCCGGCGACTTTCCCGCCCCCCGCAAGCCCGGGATCTCCTTGAACAGCCTGAAGGTACAAGACATCGCATTGACCGGCGCGGACCTAAGCCTGAAGCTGGACGTGGACAACGCCCATGGCAGTGCTCTTGGACTGGCTGCGTTGGACTACGACCTTAGCTTGAGCGGCGTGGAGTTGGGCTCGGGGTACATCGCCGACCTGGGCACGGTGGACGGCGACAGCCAGACCCGCGTCGCTATCCCAGTTCACGTCGACTTTTTGGGAAGCGCGGCCGCACTCTACTCCGTGCTTCAGGGCGAGAAGCTGGACGTAGACCTGCGGGCAACCTTGGACGTGGACACCCCATTTGGTGTGCTCCCATTGACCGTCAACGAGTTCGGCCAGGTCAACGTCGAGCGATAGCCGAGCCCCCAAAAAGCTCGAGCGCCACCCATGAGACCCGATGGCGTGGGTAGAATGGGACATGTCTACCCGTTCTTACGTCGACCCTCGCTCAATCCTCGACACCCACCAAGATTTCTTCGGCCATGATCGCTTGGCCCGGAGCTTGCTGCGCACTCTGCCCAGGCTCAAGCCCGGCAGCACCGTGGCCGTGCACGGGGCACCCGGCTCGGGCAAGAACACATTTTTGCTGCGCGCTGCATTCCTGTTGGAGCACGAGCGCTCCACGCTCAAGTTCGACCCTCGAGCCACCACTGGTGCATGGTGCTGGTACAACCCCTGGCTCTACCTAAAGCACGGAAACATTCTGAGCGGCTTGGTGGCCACCATCGCCCAATACTGCGATCACCCCCAGGCGCTAGATCGTGCACGCGACATCATCGGCCACCTGAACCGGATGCATTTTGGCGAGACCATGCCTGCCACATCCGGCACGGGTGTGAACCCCGGAGACGTGAATCCGGTAGACCGGGTGCGCCGAGGCTTTATCCAGCTCATAGAGCTGCATCGCGCTCAGAACCCCGGCCGCGTACTGGTGTTCATCGAGGACTGCGACATGCTTCGGCCCTCGGCGCGTCTCCTGCTATTGGAGGGCCTGCGACTCCTGTCCACACACGACTCCAACGTGACCTTCGTGGTCTCTATGGGCCGCGAGTCTGCGCTGGAGTCCATGCGCGTTCGCGAAGGCGACATCGACGAACGCAGCGCGGGCTACTGCCTTGCAGAGCTCATCGATCTCGCGATCACCGTTCCAGGACTGGACCTGCGCCGCATCTCGCAGCTGATGCGCATGCACCTGGGAACCGGCCAGGACGTGGTCCGAAGCGCTTTTGGACCCGACGCCATCGACGCCCTGAGCACGGCCCTGACCAGCCGCCCATTGGGCATGCCCCGCTTCTTGGAGCGCCTTGCCGGCCGAGTGGTCCTGCTAGGAGAGTACGCCGCTGCCTCTCGTACCAACCGCGAACTCTCCGAGTCACAGTGGGCCTGGGTCATCGTCTCCGAGCGCTGGCCAGCCTTTCGCCGCTTTATGCTGCGGGGGGGGCGAGACCGTTGGCTCCACCTGAGAGACGCTCTGATCCAAGGCAAGGTTCCGGGTCAGGGCAAGGTCAATAGCGACGCGCACGAGGTCAATGCATGGCTGCAGAAGGACCCGATCCTGACCGACTACCTGCGCCTGTACGCAGACGACTTTGAGCGGGAGGCCGACGCGATCTACTGGCTCGAGACACTACAGCTTGCCTGTGGCCTGTGATTCACTAAAGAGGGCCGTTGGAGCGCGTGGGCGCTCGCCCCAGCTCTTCTCTGAGCAGTCCTAAGGCAAGGACTACTCGACCCAGTAGGTGTTCTCAGGATCCGCGGTGACGCGGCCTGTGGTGACCTTGCCGGTGACCAGGTTGGTGGCCTTTCCTTCTGCGGAGCCTTCCCAGATCAGACGGGGACCGCCCGAACCGAAACGAATTCCGCCCTCTTCCGTCAGAATCTCCACGCTCCCCAACTCGGCGAATCGGGCAGCGAGCAGCTGGTAGCTGGCTACCGCTGGCTTGGCGACGAGCTTGCCCGGCTGGGGCTGAGAATAGAGGCTGTGGGTCTTCATCCCTCCGGCGCCATTTCCAGCCTTGAGCGGCGCGTCCGCCAGGGTGTGCCAGTAAAAACCCTGCACGTCTTCGCGCAGAGAGACCCCCACCATGCGGGTCAGCATCGCGGCTTGCCATGCCGGCGTGACGAAAGACCTCTTTTCGTCCTGTGACGGCTGGTTGGTCTCCGTGACCCAGATCGCCGCGTTTGGTGCTGCTGCCTTGCCCCAGGTCAGGGCTCGCTCAAGGCGTCCCGTGCCCTGTTCCGGAAAGTAGACATGGAGACTCAGCACATCGATCGCCTGACGCGCCTCTTCCGTGGCGAAGACCTGGTCCATATAGGCCCGCCCAGACTCCGTGTGGGGCCGGTAAAAGCCACCGCCGACCACGACAGCCTGGGCGTCAACCTTTCGGATGCTCGCGCTGGTCATGATGAGGACCTGGGCGTATTCCGAGGCCGGACAGAACCCCTTCTTGGAGACCTTTGCGTTGGGCTCCGCCTTTAGGTCCGGCTCATTGTCCACCTCCCAGTAGTGGACCCCCGACTTTAGGCCAGGCATGTCGTCCACACCGTCGCCGTCGTAGCGCTCAACGACGGCCTCCACCCATGCCAAGTAGGCCGTGCTGTCTGCCGGCAGGTAGTTGGAGGTGGCCTGCTGGGTCTTGTTGCCGGGCCATGGGGACAGCATGATCAAGGGCTCAAGCCCCTGGCTCTGGACCGTCTTTACCCAGCGGTCCGCCCAGGCTTCGGCTTGTGCAGGGTCCTTGGACCACGCCTGATGATTCAAGAAGGGGAACGTGGACGAATGCCCCCGTACCCAGTTCGCGCCCAGCTCCTGTGTGAGCCGAGCATCTTCGTCTAGAGCTGCCTGAAGCTGGGTGTCACCAAAGTTCGGCCGGGCCAGGAAGGGAGGCGGAACGGTCACAGCCTCGTTGATCCCCAAGAAGCGGGTCAGGTCTGCCTGGCCCGGTGTTTGGGAGAGCGCATTCTTGGTGCTGGCTGGAGCAATCGTCTGCTCCTTGACCGGCTCCGCTTTGCCTCGAGTCAGACCGCCACATGCCAGAGAGAGCAGAATCAGTAGGGCCATGGTGGTTCTCACTTTACAAGCCGAAGTGCAGGGCGCCCTGACTCTTCGGGCTCTGGTTCAGGATCGGAAGGCGATGAGGGGTCCGGCGGATCGCAGTACACGGTCACCTGTAGCACCGAAGACCAAGGAAACACGCAGGTGTAGATCGTGTCGAAAGAGAGCGCCAAAGTCAGTCCATGGTCGTCGTATACTGGAGCATTATACTTATGATACGCCGCATCCAAACGAATAAGCATGCGCTCAGGGAATCGGGCCAGGACCTGGGGGGGAACCCCCGAGTCTTCGAGCTGAGCACTCTCGGACACAAAAGCAAAGTCCACACCCATTGCAAAGGCCATGCGGATTCCTTGCTCGGCATGCAGCCCGAAGGGGCTGACCATCACCGCGTCTTGGGCATCAGCCTCCGCCAGGGTCGGCTCCAAAAGCGCACCATTTTGCTCTGCAGCTTCGGCCACACCAGCGGGCACCTGCGCCAGCTCTTCCATGCTCAGGCCCAACTCCTGAGTCCAGCTCATTAGCTGGTCCACGGTCAGCGGCTCCTTCCCAGCCAAGATCCGCTTTACCAAGCTGCGTTTCTCACCAACTTTCTCAGCCAAAGCAGCGACATTCATATCCCGCTTGCGTAAGGCGGAACGAAACCAAGCCAAGACAGGTTCAGAGGGACGCGGCACAGAATCTCCAGCAGTCGGTACAAGTACACTGGCCCAATGGTCCCACGGCGCGTACCCTTTGTGTGGACACGCCTATGCAAAAGCGTGGAACGCTGGACAGGAACCGCTGTCTCATAGAGACCATTTTGGAGGTCCAAGGTGATCGAGTGGATTTTAGCATTGGTGCTGGTCTTGGCATGTGCTGCAGGAGCCGGCGCCGCGCTGCGCTTCAGTCGCAGGAAGCGGCGTAGGGCCTGTGCCAAGCTTCCCGCGGGCGAGGCCCCCGTGCTCCAGCAGGTAGACATCCCTAGCCGGGTCTACGTGGACCGCACCCTGCTGGCCGGTCCGGTGGCCGGAAAAATCAACAACATGGACGCCGACATCATCCTGACGGAGAAGCGTCTGGTGGTCAGCACCCATCAGGGCAAGCTCCTGGAGATCACCCAGGCGAGCACGGGCAGCGTGCGCTGCACCGGCCCAGGTCGCTTGGTCATAGAAGGCAGCAAGCCGCGCGCCGATGGTGAAATCCTCGTACGGGTAGAGGCCTTGGTGGCCACAGCCGAGACTTGGAGCCTGCGCTCAGCTGAGTTCTTGGGCACCCGTCGATCGGCTAATCCCGACGAGCCTCGGACTTAGGGCCTTCGCCCAAGGGAGCCCTTGGCTCTCTGCGTATGGGCAGCTCCGCAGACCATGATCCGCTGCTGTCCTGGATGCTCTGCGCACTGTGGCCATGAACGTGATCCTGGTGGGGATGGGCCACCCAGCTGCCGCCCAAGACTGCGTGCTTCGGCGCCGCAGGCAAGGTACCCGTCCAGTCCTGGGCTACCAGATCACGCGCCAAGATGAGCGCGCGGGACAGAACCGTGCCGTCGGGCGCTCTCCCCTGCGCCTCGTGCTCACCCAAACCCATGACACTCAGCCCAACTTCCAGAACCGGTTCAGGCGCCGGGGCAGGCTCTGGAGCAAGAGCCTGAATCACAACCGGGGCCGATGGAGCAGCTGCAGCCGCTGAAGCGCCCCCACCACCCACCGTTGGGGGGTGGCTGTGGGTGGGCATGGCCATTGTGGGCTTGGGCTGAAGGGGGGCACCACCATTGATGTGCACCATATCGCCCTTGTAGCTGGCGAGGGTGCAGTCCTGTTTACCCTCCAGCTTGCTGTTGTGAACCAGGGTCTTGCCGGCTTCTTGGGACATGTTCTGGTCAGCGATGAGCTTAAAGTTCTTACACTTGATGCTCAGGGTCTCCTTGACCTGCCAGATGGTGTCCTTCTCCGAGTACTCGGTGTAGGTCTTCTCGGCGGCATCCAGAGTTTGGTGGATGGGGCCACCCGTCACATCCATGCGAGCGTCCGTGGTGGCGCCGATGGAAACGCTCTCCTTGCCTGGCTCATCGTTGAACATGACCATGCTGCCGGCACGTGACCAGAACAGACGAATGTGGTCCTGCCCGTCGTCGTTGGCGTATGGCTCCGACTTGTCCTCGGCCCCGTTGTAGACGCAGCCCAGCACAAAGGGGTGCATAGAGCGGGTCCCATAGCCGAGCACCACCTCCGTCCCGATGTCCGGCAGCATGACCAGACCGCGGGCCTGACCGGCCATGGGAGTGGACATGCGGCACCACGTACTAAACGGCGCCTGCTCGCCGTCCACAGGGTACTCCACGAGCACACGGTGCATGCCATCGGGGTCCTTGTTGTCCCTGACCGTGCCTACTACAACGCCGTTGATCATGCTCGGCTCCTAACAGTTGATCTTGGTCATGGACTTTGCGTTCAGGGTCAACATTGTGCCCCCGTTCACCGTCAACTGCTGACCGGCCTTTAGGTCAGAGTTCTGGCCTGCGTCCATGGAGATCGACTCCTCGGCTTCCAGCACGAAGTCCTTGCACTTGATGGAAAAGGTCTCCTTGGACTCCAGGATGATGTCCTTGCCCGAATACACCGACAAGGTCTTGTTCGCGGAGTCCCAGATCACGCGGATCTCTTCGTTGTGGGTGATCATCTCAATTCGCTCGGCACCTTCGGTGTCGTCAAAGGTCACGCGGTGGCCGCTGCGAGACTGAAATACCCGCAGGTTGTTGTCCCCGTCCTCGTTCGCGTAGGGCGGGGTGTCCTCCCCGTTGAACAAGCCGCCCAGAACGATGGCGTGGTTAAAGTCCCCGTGCATGAAGCTGACCAGCACCTCGTCCCCGATCTCCGGGATGGTCGACCAGCCGCGATCCTTTCCGGCCATGGGAGTGCTCACCCGCGCCCAGTGGCTGGGGGGGCCCTCGCCGCCGCCAGCTCCCGGCAAGCTGGGGAACTGCACCTTGACCCGACCCATCTTGGCCGGATCCTGGTTGTCGATCACGATGGCCTCGACCATGCCTGGCATCTGGCCAGTGCTCGGGCGCCCTTTCCTATCGATCATGTTGGACATCGCGTGCTCCGTTGACCCTGCTGCGGGCCCCTGAGGGTTGCGCCACTAAGGCGAGTAATGGCGAGTCCGTCGTGTCGCCGAAGCGGAATGACGCCCAGACCCATGAATATCATGCCCCGCAGAGGCACCGGACTGCAAGGGCCTAAAGCTGCGTGGGAGGCGGCCCCTTTGTTGCCTGCAGTACCTGCACGCGGAACTCCGGCTGCCCTGCCCCTGCTCCTGACCAGCCAACATCCCTCCACTGGCTGTGTACGGCGTAGCGCAAGCGCAGGCCCATGGCCTGGGAGCGTCCCTCAAGGCTGGCCACCAGGGTGTCCCAGTCAAAGCGCAGGCGCTCAGGAACCACTGCGTGCCAGGCAAAAGGCATTGCCAGCAGCAGCTCGCCGCCGCGGGCCAAAAGTGCGTCAGCCCAAGCCAAGACCAGCAACGGATTCGGCACCGAATCAAGCACGTTGAGCAAGCAAACCGAGCTGAAGCTCTCCGGCTTAAATGGCGGGTCTTGCGCGTCGCCAACAACCCCACGTCCACCACGCTGCTGAAGAAAGGCCAAGCGCGGGTCCAGGCCCACCACTTCCGGCCGACCCC
>CAJQPC010000075.1 GCA_905480105.1 uncultured bacterium
TTGGCACCCCGGGCCGGGAGAACAGCGCCTGTCCAATCGTGCTCACCTGCCCAGACAGCGCAGACCTGGCTGTCACCGAGTTTCTACCTAACGTTTCCGGCGACGAAGACGGTGAATTTATCGAGGTGCTTAACATCGGCGAGAGCGCCGTTCCTTTGAACTGCATTCTTGCGGTAGACGGCACCAGTCTCCGTGAGCTGCGCGACTGCGAGGGCGAGCTCCAGCCCGGCGAGTTTCTCGTCATGGCCCGCGAGATTTCCTGGCACGAGGATCAAGACTACTTGGCCTGCGAAGTGGCCAGCATCACCCTCACCAACACAGGCGAGCGTTTCGGCGTGGGCCTGGAGACCAGCAACGGCGATGAGATAGAACTCAGCGTTGTGGACTGCGAGACCCAAGACTGCCCCTTCACCGAGGGGATATCGGCCCAAGTAGACCCCCGAGCCTACGGCGAGACCGATCCAGCCTTCTGGTGTAACGCAGACGACTCGTGGCAAGGCCAGCTCGCCTCCCCGGGCCTGGAAAACGCGGAGTGTGACCTGCCCGAAGACGGCGACCTCGACGGCTTTTATACACCCGAAGACTGCAACGACGACGACAACACTGTGTTTCCAGGCGCTGCTGACAGCTACGGCGACAACATCGACCAAGACTGCGATGGCGCCGATGGAACGGCACTCCAACTCAGCGAACTTCTCGAAGGCGACCTACTGCTCACCGAGCTGATGCCCAACCCTGCTTCAGTCAGCGACAGCGATGGCGAGTGGGTAGAGCTTTACAACGCCACTGACAGCCCCATCTCTCTAAACGGACTATCCGAGCCCTGCGAGATCGCTGAGATCGTAGCCATCGGACCGGGGGAGCACCTGATCTTGGCCAAGAAGGCCGATTCGGCCGTGAACGGCGGTATCGAAGGCGCGCTACAGTGCAGCATCAGTCTGACGAATAGCGCCGGTACCAAGCGGGTAAGCGGTCAAGGTGTCACCACCGATACCCTCGACTACGGCACCCCCAAGTCTGGCAAAAGCATCCAACGCAGCTACGACGGGGTTTACTCCGATGTCAGCTGCGACTCGGTGACCAGTTTTGGAGCCGGCGACCTGGGTACACCGAGCAGCCTAAACCAAGCCTGCACAGAATAATACCGCGGGCTGAGCCCCGTGGGATCTGAGGGTCAGAGGTCGATGTGTCTGATCATGAACGCTGTGTCGATGACCCATAGGGAGCCTATTTAGGCCGCTGAAACCCAGGGCCTAAGGGATTCACATGTCCGCCGACTCCGGTTGAACCTGGGCCAGGTCACTACGTCACCGGCCGGCCGGTGAGACAGGCTGCGAGACCGGTTAGGGAACGGCCATGTCGTCCCTTCTCCAGATCCTCAGCCAGTTCTTAGACACCATCCAGTGGCACTGGGAGTTGGTGGACGACGGCGGCCGAATATTGGGAACCAGCGTGGAAGGCGAACACGGCCAGTTTACCTGCTACGGCCACGCCCACGACACCCGCCAACAGCTCGTCTTTTATTCCCTGTCGCCCGCCAGCTGCCCGCCAGAACGCCTCATTGCCATGGCCGAGCTCTTGGCCCGGGTAAACTTTGGCATGATCCTGGGCAACTTCGAGTTGGATATGCGCGACGGCGAGATCCGCTACAAGACTGCCATCGACGTGGAGGACCTGGATTTCAAGGTCGACGCCTGTAAGCAGCTGGTGTTCCCGAACTGCATGATGATGGACCGCTACCTACCGGCGATTCAGCATGTGTGTGATGGGGTCAGCGCAGAGGGGGCGCTGGCGGTGTTGAATCTCGACGAAGACGAGATGCTGAATTGAGAGACAGCTAACGAGCGATGCGGTGTACCTTGCCTCATGTCCAAGCAAAACCCACCTCCGCTACCTCCCGACAAACCCGGGCTGGCTGAACACGCGGTCAGCGCTCTAAACGCATGGATCGGCGACGATTTGGCCGAACAAGGGAACGCCCTGCACCAGCCGATGGCTTTCATGCAGCGCAATCGGGTCTTCCCACCAGCCGAGCTGCCTCACGCAGCCCGGGTCTGTGTATGGATCCACGGTCTGGGCTGCAACGAGTCCATGTGGATGCTTGAGCCCAGCAATACGGTCCTACCCTTTGGGTCAACCCTTGAGCGGGACCACGGCTACTTGCCCCTGTACGTCCGCTACAACACCGGCCAGCGCATCTCGCACAACGGCGCGCAGCTCGCCGCACTCCTCGCGACCTACATGGGCGCCCACCCCAATGTACAAGAGCTTCTCCTGGTGGGCCACAGTATGGGTGGCCTGGTCATTCGCAGCGCCTGTCATCAAGCCCAAGATGACTCTTGGACCACCAAGATTAGGCACATCTTCTACTTGGGCAGTCCCCACCTGGGCGCTCCCCTGGAGCGCACCGCCAACGTGGCTACTCACCTACTTTCGAAGGTGGATACCACCGCAACCCGGGTCATCGGCGAAGTCATCAATACCCGCAGCAAGGGGATAAAGGATCTTCGCTATGGCAACCTGAGCGACCAGGACTGGCTGGACTTCGACCCGGACGCATTGCTGGAAAACCAACGAGTGGCCGTCCCCTGGTTGGACAGCGTCCGCCACCACCGGATAGTTGGCGAGCTTCTCTCCGGACTCGGCCCACTGGGCGACGCCGTCGTTCCCAGCGCTAGCGCACAGGGTGATGCCCGAGGCCTGGAGCCAGGAGCGCCCGACCCCAGCGATGTGCAGCGCATGTCGGGACTGCACCACTTGGCCGTCGCACAGCACCCCCGCGTCTATGGGGTCATCTCTGGCCGCCTGGGACCAGTCAACAAACAGTCCCTTCAACCAGACGAGTCCGACACAGACTCGACAGGAGCAGCGGAGCCGCCGTTACAGCAGGACAACCCCCAGGACGCAGATCCAGAGACGGCCGATGCGCGTTGGAACCGTGTGCGTGGGATCAAGCAGCTGATCCACAACAGCGTAGACCGCGGCGCTAGTTTTGTAGAGCGCCACCATCGACACGCCGCCGAGAAGCCCTTCCGAATCTTGGAACAGGTCGACGGGGTTGCCGCCCCGGCAAAGCTGGTGGAGCAGATCTACTTTGGTGTTGTAGATGCAAGTTACGAGAGCGTACGCGTGGTCAACAAGCTCGTGGAAGGCGTAGACGACTGGGTCGTGGATGAGCTGCAGGCTCGGGAGCAAGGAGAAGAGTAGAGCCAGCCCCAACTCAGCGTTTCAGTTCCATCAGCACAGCGAGCAACTTATCCTTCGCCCGCTGGACGCTCGCCCCTGTTGCCTTGGCCCGGCGGACCAGAGTGCGGAGCTGTTGCCGATCGGCATCTGGGTGCCGCTCTACAAAGTCCATTAGGACCCTGTCGTCTCCCTCCATCAGCGTGTTCATCCACAACTTGGGGCCATCCTGTCCGCCCTGAAGATCACTCTCCAAGGCAATCTCCAGGCTCTCCAAGTCACAGCCACGCAGCAGAGTCTGTACGCGCAGCAGCTGCCTGCGGCGGGAAGATTTGGGGCCTTGACGCAAGTAAACGTCGATGGCCTCGCTGACAGTCTCATCGAGTGGAAGCAGTGCACGGGCTCCTGGACTCAAACTCACAAGCCGGTCCGCCAGGTCCTGGAAGTGCTTGCGGGCCGCCTGATGCTCATGGTCGTAGGTTCGCTCATTGACCGAAATCTCCAGCCCTGGCTGGTCCTCGCGGGCCCATTGATGGTTCTTCTTGCGGGCCATGGCGTTGTCTCTTGAGCAGGGTTGGCGCGTCAAGGTAGCCCGTCTGGCCGAAAAGGGTCGCCAGGCGGAGCTCGGAGTCACCGGTACACCACCACCCCACCCTCCGTTCCAATCACCACTTCCTGCTCCAGCACACTCACCTGATGGACACGCTGGTCCATCACCCACACCATTTCATTCACCCCGTCATCACCCACAAACCACACGCCACCCAGCGTCCCGTACCAGACCCCACCATCCCCGCGGGCTACAGCCAAGCTCCATCCATCCGGAGTGTCCACCTGAGTCCACCGCCCATCTGCATACTTCCACAGGCCATCTCTGTAGGTCCCCGCCCACGCCGTCTTGCCCTTGCAAGCCACAGCCATGACCCAGTCATCTGGCAGGTCTCCACGCGCATCATGATGCTGCCATGAACGCCCGGTCCACTGACTCAAGCCAGCATCCTCGCTGGCCACCCAGGCACGCTTGCCGCAGGCAGCAGCCGCTTGATAGCTGGTTCCAAATACAGCCAAACGGTGCCTACGCCAGTAGCCATCTGCGTCCACGGAGTCTGGCCCAACCACATCGGCGATCCACAAGCGCTCAGCGCCCACAGCCAGGGCAGTAATGGCCGCGTTGCTGGTCCCCGGCTTTCCTCGTGGAATGCCCGAAGGCATAGCCGGATAGACCTCCACAGAGTCGCCATCCCATCTGGCCAAGCCATGACCGGTGGCAAACCATACCGCATCCTCGTACACCACAACATCGTTCATCAGCTCGCTGGGCAACCCTTCAATGCGGTGCCAGCGCTCTCCATCGAAGCGACAAGCACCGTCCTGAAAGGTACTCACGACAAGCTCGCCTTCGAAGCGCGCCGCCCCAGTCACAAAGTTTCCGCAGATCTGTCCCTGTGGAGTCAAGAGCTCCAGATCCTGCTCGATGCGATACAGACCCTGCTCCGTGCCTACAAACCAGACCTCGCCAACGCGCTCAATGGCAGTGATTCGATGGGGGACGCGGGCCAGGACTCCACCGTCCACCCAGAGCTCTCCTTGAGTGCTACCCCAGGCACCCGGACCGGCAGCAGACGCACGCACCCGCTCGGCTACCAAATCCCCAGATGGGGTCAGGGTGTAGGCGCTCACCATGCACGCCACGCGCACGTAGGACTCCTCAGCGTACAAGTCCACGATGGGACAAGGCAGCACCGTGGTCACCACTTCTCCATCGAGCACCTGATGCAAGAACCCCTCCTGGGTGCCCACAACCAAACCACCCGGCCACTGCACAGCATCCACCACCACGCCCTCTAACGCCGGCGCGCCATCAACCGAGCCTCCACGGGTGACCCAGTGGTCCTGGGTGATGGCCACGATGGACCCTGTCGCATTTTCTCCGCCCTCCACCACGGTCTCAAAGCCATGGCCAACCCAAGCCGCCGCACCGCTAAACTCTCCTCCAACCGTTAGTTCTCCCTGGTGTATGCCTACGCTAAGCAAGCTGCTTCCGGGAAGGTCCTGCACCACGTGGCCCAGGCGCTTCCCCTCCAAACTGTAGATCTCCAGTCCACCTTCTGTGGCTGCGAGGACCACATTGCCCTGCACCTGCAGGGCGCGCACATCGGCTGTGCGGGTGTGCATCTCAGCCAACTCCAGGCCAGCGACACTCTGTGCTGAAGCGCTGGGCGAGAGCGCTATGAGCAGGTGCAGGGCGGGGGTCACTGGGACACCAGAATGGTCTGCTCGACACGGTTCATCGCGCGGTCCTTGGCGACAATGCGCAGCTCGGCGTGCTCACCAGCCAGAACAACAGTCACCAGACCGCCGGGGTGCTGGCGTAGATCCACGCGTTGGGCAACGCCGGGCAATCCAATAGGCTCCACCAACAAACTGCGCAGGGGCTCCTCTGGAACAAAGGTGAGCACGGTCACCCCACCCCGCAGTTCGGCATGCGCATCCAACTCAGGTGCAGCCGCATCGATAACAAGCTCCTCGGTGCGTATCTCCGTGCTGCCATCCGGCAACATGACAAAGACGCGAACCTCATACAGACCGTCTTCCACGTCCCGGGGCACCAGGAAGCGGACGAACCAGCGCCCACGATCCGCGTCCCAGGCAAGGGATTCAATGCCACCCCAAGGGAAGACTACAACGACTTCGTCCGCGTTCTCAGGTGCGTAGACGGTCAGCAGAGGGTCACCGGGAGGCATGTAGCGGCGGGACAAATCGCCGCCCATCGCAGCGTCCAAGTCCACGCCGTCGGGAGACTCACTGGGCTGGTGGACTCGGGTCTGCTTGCCACCCTCGTTGCGAACCCGGTATTCAACGGCCACAAAGCTCGTGTACTGAGTGAGCAGTCTGTAGTTCAGAGCCACATCCAAGATCTCGGCCTGAACAACGTCGAGCTCTCCATGCAGCTGCTCCCGCTCCAGCGACTGGACCTTCTGGCGAGCCCAAGCACTGGCGATCGCGCTACCGTCATCCACGGCGACGATGTCCAAGACCTCCTCGTAGAGTTTGTTGCCCATCTTGCCTCTCACAGTGATGGGGCCCATATTGCCGTCGAAACGGCCAACGATCTGCAAGGGATGTCCAACATACAGATCCGGCAGGCGCTGGGGGTAGCGTCCGTAAACCCGAACGTCATCTCCAAAATCTACGGTCACTTCGGTCAAAACTGGGCGAGCGATGGTCGAGTAGAAGGCCTTGACGCTGTCGGCAGGCTCCTGAGTAGGCAGGACATAGCTGACAGTTCCGCCTCCCACCTCGGACATCTCATCCAACAGGTAGCGGTTCACGCTGGAACCTATACCCATAGAAAACAAGCGAGTCGGGCCAAGCTTATTCGTGATGGCCGCTAAGATTTGCGATTCGTTTCCAATGTAGCCGTCGGTCATAAAGCACACAATCCGCTGACGCTCGGGGTCTTGCGGGTAGTCCAGACTGGCCTCGATCCCCGCGAGCATGTGGGTTCCGCCCATGCCCTCCATACCATCCACATACGCCATTCCATTTCGGATGTTCTCCGGCGTGGCCAACAGCGGACGCGAGGAGAGGGCCGAGGCCTCCTCCGAGAAACGAATGACCTGGAAGGAGTCACCCGGCAGCATGCCCTGAAGCGCTGTGCGCATGGCGTCCTTGGCCATGTCCATGGGCTGACCAGACATAGAACAGGAGTTGTCCACGACGAAGATCAGCTCTCTGGGTACGACCTGGTCATCACTGGGGCCCACCTGGGGTTCCAGGGTGAGTGCGAAGTGGTCATCCTGCACCAAGAGACTGGAAACTGGCTCCAGCCCTTCGGGTTGTATACTCAACACAAAGTCGCGATTGGGCCGCATGTCTTGGATAGTGAATTGGGCCCCTCCCCCACGGGTTTGTACAGATTCCTCGGGGTGAGAGAGCAGGTCTAACCGGCCGATCTCTGCTCCCATCTCTACGACCACATCAAAGTCCACTGTGGTGTCTGTATCGTCGATAGGGGGAGAGATGGCAGCGGCGTCACCATTGGAGATGCTGCCGGCGGGTGTGAAGCGCGGCCCGATGGTCAGTGGGTGCTCAAAAGTCCAAGCCCCCTCCAGGTAGGTCAGAGGCTGGACCATGTGCAGAGTGACCACGACCTCCTGTCCCGGCGCCAGGTTTGCGATGGATTGACTAAAGATGTTGGGGCGGTCCTGCTCGGTGAGCGCTGCGCTCTGCCCCTGGGCCTTGGCCTCCTCGTAGACCTCCCGAGCCTCACCCTTCTCCATGATCTCCCCCTCGATAATGCGGTCGCCTACCTGAAAACGCATCTCGTCCACCGCCGCTTGCTCGTGCAGCGGGAATGTGTAGACCGCCTCGATGTACTCCTCGTTGAGGTTCTGGAAGGTCTGTGTGACGGTGAGTTCTGCGTAGGGACCCGTGATGAGCACTGAGACCTGCTGGTCTTTGAGAGGCAGAGCAGTGGGATTCGCTGCCAAGGACAGGCTGGTGAGGGAAAAGAGTCCAATAATAAGGGCCATGCGGTGCTCCTGAGCGCGTTCGTTCGCTCAAGATTTTCGCAAGATGGATGCCAAGCGGCAGGTCCTGTTGAAGACCCGCATGGCAAGCGGTTTTCTGAGCATTCCAGGCACGCCCGAGATCGCGGAGGGATTTCTACTCTGTATAGATTTCTTCTACAACAGAACAGCCCGCTCAGGTGGGGAGCGCCATCCTGTCTAAGGGCTTGGTACCAGATGGATCAGAACGAGCTGGGGTTCACAAAACAGCCTGAGCCGAGGGGCATCGGCCTGCTCCAGGCCAACCCCACGAGAAACCACCAAGGTACTGGAGCCGGAGAGCGCCGTCATGCCGCTGGCCCATTCCCTTGGGA
Organism: uncultured bacterium; assembly: GCA_905480105.1. Classification (GTDB taxonomy): domain Bacteria; phylum Myxococcota_A; class UBA796; order UBA796; family CAJQPC01; genus CAJQPC01. The sequence goes on from CAJQPC010000075.1 coordinate 8,069, forward strand.
CCTCTGAGAGAGTCATGAGGGGGCCGATCCCCGGGAGTTGAACTTGGCCGCCGTGGGTGTGCCCGGCCAAGAGAAGCTCAGCGTCGGGCCGAGCCAGAGCAAAGTCGGGAGCGTGCCCAAGCACCACATGGGGTTTGTGCAAGCTGGGAATGGGCGGCGTGGCGCTGCGCGAGTCGGCCAAGGCCAGCCCCGTGAGTGCGATGGGTCCCAAATCCAAGGTCTGGCTCTGAGTCAGCGCCTGGGTCTGAGTCCCCACAAAGAGCTCCTCCCAGTGCCCCAATCCATCGATGTCCCCGCCCACAGCAAAGCCTGGCGTGTTCAATCCAAGGATCTCCGTCCGAAGAACCTGAAGCTGTTCCTGGTAAGCCTGGGGCTCGTAGACCTGAAGGTAGTCGCCCGCCCAGAGCAAGAGATCGGGTTCAAGCGCCTGAACTTGGGCCAATGCTCTGCGCTCGTAGTCCCCGACCGCATCGGTCTGCAGGTCGGCAATCAGCAGGATTGTGTAAGGCTGCTCCAGACCCTGGATCGGAATCTTAAGAGTCTCTATGCCCAAGGCTGTGGGCTCGCGCACAAAGGCCTCGAGAGCCAGCGCAGTGCTCAGAAGGGGCAATACGACCGTCCAGCGCAGCTTGGGAATCCAGGCCGCCGCGATCAAGATCACCACCGGACCGTGGAGAAACAGTGCCCAGCACAAGAGCTGCATCACACCAAAGATCGTGCTCCAACCAGCGAGCATCAGGAGCACTGCCAGAGTCCCGCACAGGGAGAGCCCTGCCAAGAGACCGATGAGCAAGACCCTGGGCTGTCGCTGCTGGTGCAAGCGGCGTAGCAGCCAGAGGTCAAAACCGACGAGCATGAGATTGACCGCGACCAGCTCGGCCGTGGAGAGCAGTGCACTCAACAAAAACACTCCTGACAGATTGTCGGTGTCAAGAACAACACTCCAACCTGGTCGACACCTTGTCCCATGCGCCGGCCGAGGGTGCACCACAAGACCCTTTTTCACTGGCACGGCCCTTGCTGAACCCCTTCCAATAGAGCCCACGTTACCTGGGCCTGGAAGAGCCACTGCGAAGGACCCACATGCTGCTGCCCCTGCTCCCCACGCTCCTGCTCGCTTGCCCCAAGGCTCCTATCGAGACGGGCCCGCCCCCTCCGCCGTTGTCGCCGATCCTTCCCGCGCCCTATGCCACGGTCTACACCCACGCCCCAAGCCAAGCCCGAGACCCGCTGGTCGCCTACGTGGCCCAAGGCAAACGCACAGACGAGACCCTCTCCGGAGCGGCTGGAAGCATGAGCTTGCTGGTGAACCAAGCCGGAGCCATCGACCAAGCCAGCCTCCACTGGGCCCTGATCACGGCCGGTTGGCCCTACCAGGTCTCCACTGTGTTGGTCGAGCGGGTTGCCAAAGACCAGATTCCGGCGGGCTTTGAGAGCTCCGTGGCCGACCTGGACCCCAGCTTGCCCATTGGTGTGGCCCGCTCCCGCTCTCCTGGACAAGACACCTGGGTCCTGCTTGTCGGGCAAGTCCCCGCGAAGGTAAATCCATTTGCCCGGGAGGCTCAAGTCGGCGACAGGCTCTCTCTCCAGCTCAGTGAGCCCAGCTGGCCCAAGGTGGAACAACGCGTACTGCCGCCAAAGGGTGAGTTCCGGGTCGGACCGGCGACCTACGACGCACCCGGCGAGTGGCTGGTGGAGCTCTACGGGGTAGGAGCGGACAACACGCGTACTCTACTGATTCAGCTCCCCGTCTACGTGGGTGAAGAGACGCCGGACGACGGCCCTTTCGTCGGTGTTGATCTCGACAAGCCCGAGGGAGACGAGGCCCTACGCCGCACCGAGGCGAGCCTGAACCAGCTGCGAAGCCTGATGGGGGCCCCAGAGTTGCAAATGGACCCAGTGGCCCTGGCCCTGGCCGGGAAGTATGCCCGCGCCTTGGACAGCGGGACGGCCGAGGAGCTGAACGTCACGGAGTTGGCAGCCCAGGCCGGTCTGCGAGATTCCCAGATTCTGGTCTGCCAGGGTGAGGGCGTGAATGGCTGCCTGGACTCTTGGTTCTGGGCCATCGACGCACGACCTGCACTGCGAGACGCCAACCTAAGCCTGCTGGGCCTGAGTGTTGACTGGACCACAGATGGACTCCGCGTGGTCGCACTGGTGGCCCGTTGACCCTGCTTTGGGCCTACTTAGCCTGTGGGGTCCGCCAAGAACCGGTGGCCGAGGTGGAGCTTGTGTCGATGGTCCATAGCCGCCCCGCGCCCTTGGCTCCCGACTTTGCCCGAGAGCTGGTGGCGCAGATTCCGGGTGGCCAGTGGGACCTGGGCCTGTCGCAGTCAGTCTCCATTCTCATGGCTCATGCCCGAGATCCAAGCGCCCGCATTCCCCCACGCCAAGCCCACGACGCTCGAGCTTTGGCCGGCTACCCCTGCCCGGCGAGCTTCGTGCGCGAACTAACGGGGTCCGGCGCCCAGCCAGAGCGCTTGCTCCAGGAGCTCACAGACTTGGCATTGGCCTCTAGCGTGCCGGTGGATGTGGCCTTTGCACGACGGGACTTTGACAGTGGAAGCACCCTCTGGGTCGCCGGAATCTGCCCCACCATGGCCTTGCTGGACCCCATACCCCGTGACCTGTCGCTGGGAGATCCCATCCCAACGAGCGTAGAGGCCTTGTCCGACGGATGGACTCTCTCACTTTATATCGATCCACCAGACCGCCAAATCGTCGAACTGCCGCTCAAAGCGAACGTGGCTCAGTGGTTCACGGCGACCCATCTGCCAGGCGAATACCGCTTTGAGGTGGTGGGCACCCAAGGCAAAGACAGCCGGGTGCTGCTGCTCTGGTCCGTGTTTGTGGACGTGCCACCGCCGGAGCCGACCAGCTTGCCACGGGCCTCATCAACGCCTCCGGACCCGATGGCGGCCACCGAAGCGCTCTTTGCGAGCCTGAACGCTCTCAGGGAAGCAGCAGGACTTTCCCCAGTGCAGCGCTTTGAGCCCTTTGAGCCCCTGGCCCGGGAGCAAGCTGCGACCATGGCTTGGCGAGGACAAGTTGGCCATGTGCTGCCCGGCATACCGACCTTGTCAGACCGCGCAGAGGCCGGCTTTCGGCCGAGGGCTCAGATCTACGAGAACCTCGCCGCCGCGCCCAGCTGGGAAGAGGCCCATGACCTGGTCGCTCTCAGCCCCGGTCATGCCCGAAACCTGCTCTGCGAGACCTGCACACACGCCAGCATTGGCGTGGCTTTGGAGCCGACCTTGACCCGCATGCCACGCCTGTTTGTGGTCTGGGAGTTGCTGGCCTTTCCTGACGGGAAGCCGCAGCCAATCCAGGACCGGTATCCCAGGGAGATGCGAGACTAAAAGAGCCTGGTGGGGCCGCTGTACGGAACATCAAAGCTGTGGCTGATCTGCCCACTGAACTCAACCGAACTCTCGTCACGCTTCGCCGTCGCGATCTCCGAGCCAACCAGGCGGATGGGCTCGATCTCCAGCATCGACCTGGCCGTCTTTTGGTTCAGGTTCAAAGCCCCAGCCGTGCCCCCATGAGCAACCTCGGCCACTGCCTGGAAGAGTGCCAAGTCGCTGCCTGCGTAGTTCGAGGTGTTCAGGTAGTCAGGAATCTCTACACCTTCCTTAAAGCGCACGGTCTGGTGCAGCTCGTAGTCACAGTCAATGGCCGCGCCGGAGAGACGCACGGACTGAAGCTGCGCGCTGACGTGGCTCAGTTCCTCCTTCGGCAGTGCCTCGCGGAGCGTGACACTCATCCCCGCAGCCAGCTTATTTAAGCGGTCGCCGGCACCCATGTATCGATCCTCTTGGGCGTTGAGCAGGTCCTTCGGGTCCAAGAAGATGCGCGCGCTGATCATGTCATTCATGTCCTCGTTCACCACGATGTGCTTGAACTCTCCTTGCTCAAAGACAAGCGTCAGCTTCCAAGACTCCTGCCTTGCGACCCGCTGCAGATCAAACGCAGCAGGGACCAGGCCCTTCAAGCTTGGACCGATGGTTGTGGTGGCCTCGATGATCAATTCGTGGGTCACCTTCCCAAACTCGGTGACGGTCATGCGGCAAGAGCCGCCGAGCCCTGCCTGGAAGATCGCACTGACCTCGAGGAGACGGGCCTGAAGAGCCGGTGCGATTGCGCCAAGCACTTTGACGTCGCCCTTGCCCTCCAAGTCCGCTGTCATCGCACACGCAACAGAGATGCTGTCCGGCACGCGCGAGGTCAGAGTCTCGGTGACCAATGACTTGAGCAGGGTCGCATCCAACGTTCCGCAGAGAGCCTGCATCAGGTCATCCGGGCTGACATCAGAGCTGAAGTTCGCGGTGAGGTTGTGGGCGACACCCAAGTCCACACAGCCGTCCAGTTTGCCGCTTTCAGCACCATTCGAGGACTGATATTTACGCTCCAGCTCTCCCCCCGGGCCAGCCTTCATCGCGATCTCGGCGTCAAACACCAAGGCCCAGCCCTTCGCGCTGCTTCGGGTGAGCTGAATGCTGCTGCCCCCCGCCACCTTGTACTTCTCATCCAGCTCGGCGTTTAAGGAGACCTTGAGGCTGTGACCAACAGGAATCAGTCCGTCGATCAAAAGCTCAGCGCCACCGTCTACCTTGCTCAGAAGTTCGGGTCGGTCCACCACAAGCCAGTCCCGAACAGCCCGAAAGGCCATCACCTGGGGCAAGCAGGTGCACAGCACTTGGTCGGGCAGGGCATCGAGCAGAACAGGCAGCAACCCGGGCGAGGTTTGCGCCATTACCGCCAGTTCCTCTCCAAGGGTCTCCGGGCCAGCACCGGACACCGCGTTTGCGGCTTGGTCAAGTGCAGACATGCCGAGCAAGCCCAAGGCCTCCATGTTTGATGCCGGGCCAAGCTGTTGAACCGACGGCTGAACCTTGGGGCTCTTGATGCTCTGAGGCTGTTTGGCGTGGTCGAATGCAGACATGGTGACCTCCTGCCGCCACACAGTCCAAGAGTCGTGCCAACACCACGATCCCCATCTCATCGGGTTTTGGTTCTGGGGTGCCGTCGAGCCTTCGACACCCCCTGTCAACCCTCCGACACCCCCGGAGCTACCCCACACACGCAAAGAGAGGGTGGCGAAGGCAAGCCCCACAGCGCTACACTGGGAACTCATTCCTGCTGGGCAAAGCTTTCATGCGCATTCTGTTGGTTCAAGCCTTCACCGCACTCGACTTAGAGCTGGTCTTTCCAATCGGCTTGGCCTACCTGGCAGCCCACACGCCAGACGAGCACACGGTCGAGATCTTCGACGTGAACCTGCACCGCGATGAGCCCGATCCTTACGCGATCCTGGCCACCAAGGTTCGCACCTACAAACCCGATGTCATCGGCATCTCGTTGCGCAACATCAAGGTCGCGACCCCCGGGCTACACACCGATGACTTTGAGCCCCAGCAACGGACCGTTCGAATCCTGCGCAAAGAGGCACCCAAGGCCAAGATCATCGCAGGCGGCACAGCCTTCTCGCTCTACGCTGAGATCTTCATGGCCAAGGTCCCCGAGCTGGACATGGGCATGTGGGGTGAAGGAGAACGCCGTTTTCCCCAGCTCCTGCAAAACTTAGACAAGCCTGAGACTGTCCCTGGAATGTGGATCCGTACGCCGACTGGTTCGATGTACACCGGTTCTCCGCCCACGGTGAACTTCA
>CAJQPC010000076.1 GCA_905480105.1 uncultured bacterium
GGGTGTCGATGGGAATGGGCATGGTCCTCTCGATAGCCCCACCCCTGGAAGGGATCCACCCGATACACTGGCCCTGTGAACCGCCGCGATCTCTTCATCCTCTCCGTCGTACTGCTCCAAGGGCTCATTCCCTTGCACTACTACCTGGGCGTCTCGCACCCCTACGACGAGCGCTTTGCATGGCGAATGTTCTCGGAGACCCGACTGGTCAGCTGCCAAGTGCAATTCAAGGCACAAGGCCAAGAGATCGTACTCAAGAGAAGTTTCCACTCCGCTTGGGTGAACCTGCTCCGGCGCGGACGCCCAGCCGTGGTCCAAGGCGTGCAAGACCGGGTCTGCATCACGCACCCTGGACAAGAGGTGACCTTGGTCTACCGCTGCCGCCAGGTGAACGGCGAGAGTCCCGTCTTCAATGACGGAAGCTTGAGCGTGTGCCCATGAGCCGTGCAGCTGAACTCTGGGCGCGATTCTGGGACGCCGAGAAAGAACGACACTTGGCCCTCCCCTTCCGCATCCTGTTCTTCGGGCTGCTCGCGTTTGATTGCTTCAGCCAAATATCCCACCTGAGTCGCTACGGCGTAGGCGGCTTCAACGTCTCCCACTTTCCCCAGCTGGACGGAGTGCTCCCCGCCCCCCAAGCCAGCTGGATGCTCGCCCTGGTCCTTCTCCAGGTCGTCCTCTGCATACTGGTGGCCTGTGGTGTGAACCTAAAGCGCACTCTGCCCCTCCTGACCTTGAGCTACGGAGCGGCCTACTTCTGGAGCCAACTCGACAGCTACCAGCACCACTACCTAGTGGTAGTGCTGCTCTTGATCTTGGCCGGTGCCGCCTGGCTCAGCGAGCGACCGGATGGGGGGCTGCCGGGGTGGTCCATGCGCCTGGTGCGCGTAGAGCTGGCTATCGTATACTTCTGGACCGCAGTAACAAAGGCCGAACCACAGTTTCTCAGTGGAGAGGTGCTCAAGAGGCTCCTTAGCGAGGAGTGGGCCATCGCCTGGGTACAGTCCACCGCTGAGCGACTAAACCAAGCCCCAATCACCGTCTACGGTGCGTTTTCTTGGGGAGCCCTGGTATTAGAAGGCTTTCTGGTCCTTGCAATGTTGTTTCCAGAGCGGCTCCGATGGCCAGGCCTCGTGCTTGGATTAACCCTACACATCAGCATCGAGGCCATAGGCTTTAAGATCGGAGCCTTCTCCTACCTGATGGTCACCCTCTACGTGCTGCTCCTGCCCCCTGCACTGTTTGCTGGATTCAAGACCCAAAAACGCGCGCTCCCAGGCCCACCGTGGGGCTGGTGGGTAGGCGGTGCTATCGCCATCGCCGTCACCGTCGCATCCTTGCCCCTACCTTGGAGTATCGGACTCGGGACGGCCATCGGTGCGGTGAGTTTGGCCTGCATCTGGGGTAGCTGTGGACTGCGCGTACTCGCGCCGAGCTTTGCGGCCTTCATCCTTCTGGCCCTGAACGCGGGCACCGACCAGATGCGAGACTTTTACCGCTACATGGGGGGCGATGCCCGCGCGCGCGCCGACACCGAGCGCGCCATCTATGCCTACGAACAGGTCATTTCCATCGATCCCGCCTACTTTTCCGGGACCGTACGCTTGGGAGATCTCTACCGAGCCAGCGGCCGTTTCGACGAGGCACAAGACTTGTACAAGCGCGCGGAGACCCTTGAGCCGGATAACCCCACACCTAAAGAGCGACTGAGAAGCCTACAGTACCCCTGACACGCCCCCCCCCCGACTGGCCTTGATCTAGCGCCCCCGGGAGCCTATTCTCAGCGCGCCCCAATCCGGGCCTCCCAGGAGTGAATCGATGTCCGACATCGCAGGGCAAACCACCCAGCAACTCTTCAACAAGTGGCGCTCCGGCGACGCGCAAGCAGGCCAGGTCATGGCCCAGCGCTTCTCCGACTGGTACTACGCGATCTCAGCCTCTCGCCTGGGCGATCGCAACTGCCGTACGGCTCTTCAGCGAGCATGCCAGCGCTTCGCCCAAGGGGTCGCATCGCTCACCGATGCCAAGCAACTGCCGACTTGGGCCCACGGAATCATCACGGAAGAGATCCAGGCCGCTGGCGGCCGCACTGGTGGCGGCGACCACCCCAATGCACTGACCGGGCAGCGCAACCCCACCGATCTGCTCCATCAAGTCGCGCCCCACCTCTCCCACCAACAGCTGCGTTTGCTTGCGCTGTCTTTCGAGCCTACCGCTCCCTTACACGAGGTCAAGTCCGCAGCGGATGCCAGCGGCGGCTACCCCTTAGCGGTGCTCAAAGCGCGCTACGTTCTCAAGCGTGCACTGGTGAGCGAGTGTGGCGTGGCATTTACCGAGGTGCCAGACAAAGCCAACTTAGACTGGGGACCCCTGCCTTTGTACGAAGGCGGGCGCATGACCGAAGGCAAAGAAGAGAATGCCTTCGAGATCTGGATGCTCTCCGACCTAAGACTCTGTAAGGACATCGCAGAGTTCGCAGCCTTTGCATTGGCCCTTCGCGGGGGCGCTTACGCCGCCTACCGCCACGATGCGCCACCTGAGCTACACCCCAGCCATCAGGCTGCCGTCGCCAGGGGGCAGGGCCCGGCTTCGAACTCAGCCCAAAACCAAGGCAAAAGAAAGCTCCCGATGGTCCTTTTAGCAATCGGTATCGCCGCGGCCATTGCGGTAGCTCTCATGACGCTGCTCTAATAGGTGGGTTGGCTGGAGGCCGAGCACATGTCCGAATGGAGCCCTTGGGGCCTGGATGCCTCCGCCGTGAGTGAGCTGCGTTTGAGCAGGGCAATCCATGCCATGGACACAGGCGATCCCGTCACGGCAGCGCTCGAAGCCGAGGAGCTCTTAGACGAGGATCCGGACAACTTAGAAGCTATCGTGCTCGTAGGCGAAGCAAGCTTGGACCTGATCTACTTCGCGACTGCGCGCATCGCTTTTCAGCATGCCCTGAGCATCAATGGAGGGCTGATCAAGGCATGGGCCGGCCTGTCGCTGGCCTGCTACGAGCTCACCGATCTGGAGACCTGTGCGAGCAGCGCGCAGGAGGGGCTACGCCTGAACAAAGAGGATCCCGCCCTTTGGTACTACCTTGCGGTGGCTCTGGAGCAGCTCAATCATCACGAGAGGGCTGAACAGGCCTTCTCACAAGCCTCCCGCATAGACGGGGCCAACTTCCCCAAGCCACTGCGCCATGCACCGGAGCTCTGGGCACAAGCCCTAACAAGCGCCATGGAGCTACTGCCTGTCACGCTTCGGGACTGGTACAAGCGCTTTACTGTCGAAGTTCACCGTTTCCCCGACATTGAGGAGCTGCGCAGCTCCGAGCCACCCCTAAGTCCTGCGGCCGGTGCCCTTTACTTGGGGACTCCGCCAACCTTGGGCTTTGGAGACCCATGGGCCACCCAACCTGAGAAAGTCCGGGTGTTCACGGGCAACTTAGAACGGGGCGCTCCACTGCCTACCGACATGGCGCGTATGGTCGCAACGGCCCTGCGCCAAGAGGCCCTGGACTGGCTTGGCTTGGACGACAACATGCTTCGCCTGAGCTGAGCCGCAAGCAGTCCTGCTTGCCCTACTCCCACTCGATGGTGGCGGGAGGCTTGGAGCTGATGTCATACACCACTCGGTTGATCCCTTTGACTTCGTTGATGATCCGGGAGCTGATCTGCCCGAGCACCTGGGGGGCCATGGGGTACCAGTCCGCGGTCATACCGTCGGTACTCGTGACGCAGCGCAGGGCAGCCACAGCTTCGTAAGTGCGCTCATCTCCCATTACCCCCACAGTCTTGACGGGCAGCAGCACCGTAAGAGCCTGCCAGATCTCGTCGTAGAGCCCGGCCCTCCGGATCTCCTCCATGGCGATATGGTCGGCGCGGCGAAGCACATCACAGCGCTCCTTGGTGACCTCACCCAGGATGCGGATGGCAAGTCCAGGGCCTGGAAAGGGGTGGCGGTCCACTCGCCAAGAGTTCAAGCCCAGCTCACGCCCTAAATCGCGAACCTCGTCCTTGAAGAGCTCCCGCAGGGGCTCGATGAGGGACATTTCCATGTCGTCGGGTAAGCCGCCCACGTTGTGGTGGCTTTTGATGGTCGCGCTGGGCCCTTTGAAGGACACGGACTCGATGACATCCGGGTAGAGCGTGCCCTGAGCCAGCCAGTCGGCCCCTCCGATCTTTGCCGCCTCGGCCTCGAAGACTCGGATAAAAGTCTCCCCGATGATCTTGCGCTTGGCCTCGGGGTCGGACACGCCTTTCAGCTTGTCTAAAAACAGTGCCTCGGCATCGACGACCACCAAGTTGTAATCGTCGAACTCCCTGGCAACACTTTCCCGCTCTAAATGACGCAACAGGCCGTGGTCCACAAAGATGCAGGTCAGCTGGTCTCCGATGGCCTTGTGGAGCAACGCCGCAGTCACCGAGCTGTCCACACCGCCAGACAGGCCGCAGATCACCTGGCCGCTTCCAACTTCCCTACGGATCTTCTCGACCTGCTCGTCGATAAAGGAACCCATGGACCAGTCGGCCTCACACCCGCAGATCTCGAAGAGAAAGTTCTTGATCAGGCGTTTGCCTTGGGTGCTGTGGGTGACCTCAGGGTGGAACTGCAGGCCGTAGCGGCGGGCCTTGGTGTTCTCAAAAGCGGCAACCGGACAGCCGGAACTGCGCGCAATCGTGCGGTAGCCGGTGGGCGGCCTGGACACGTGGTCGCCGTGGGACATCCAGACCTGGCTCTCGTCGTCCATTCCAGCGAAGAGTGTCCCTGGCCCATCTCCGAGCTCTAGGGCAGCCTTTCCGTACTCTCTGTGCTGCCCTTGCTCCACCAAGCCGTCGCCTAAGTATGCGAGCAGCTGCATGCCGTAGCAGATGCCCAAGATGGGAACCTGAACATCCAGCCACTTGGAATCAAACTTTGGCTTTTTCTCGCTGAGCACACTCTCAGGTCCGCCAGAGAGCACCAAACCCATCAGGTTCTCCGGAAAGGCCTTTGGGGCAAGGTCGGTACAGGGACGAATCTCACAGTAGACCCCCTGCTCCCGTATGCGCCGAGCAATGAGCTGGGTGTACTGGGAGCCAAAGTCGAGGATCAGAACCAGCTCATGTCCGTGGGCCATGGGGACCTCCAAAAGGAGACTTGTTCTAGCCCGTCTGCGCCCTTCCGCCGCAAAGCGTTTCCAAGTGGTTTCAGCCGCCCTGAATGGATCGCGCCACCTCACCACTGAACCAGCCGCCTGTGTACCCGTCCAGCTCGGCGGTAAGTTCCATCAGACGAAGCTGCTGGTCCACCTGAGCGCGTACGTCCTTGGGGGGGTCCAACAGCATGTCTACCTGGAGGCGGCGGCGATCAAAATAGAGTCCGGTGACCTGGGTGAGCACCGTGTCCCGAAGCTTGACTACATCCTGGGACTCAGAAATCACACGAATCTGAGTCGACGACATGACCAGCTCGTCCAGATCCCAACGCACCTGAACCTGCACCTGCGAGCGCTGCTGAGTCCCGCTCTGGTCCAGTACGGCACTGAGAGACTCCTCATAGTCAAAGTCTTGGTCAAAGGTGTCCTGGAACTGATACCGGCCGGTCAGCTGAGGCAGCCAAGCGCTGTTTCGACTCGCCCTTAGCCAATTCTCCACCTGCTCCCGATTGGTGTGGGTATAGTTCATGGCCAAGTCTTGGACCTGCTGAACGCTGGGCTCATGGTCAAAGGCAGCCAAGACCGCATCGGCAGTAGAGTAGCTGCCGATAGCCATGATCTGCGGGCTCAAGTCTACGGTCGTATTGGCGCGCAGCTCGTTCAATCGCGTATCGCTCATCCCTGGCAGCACCCGCAGCTCCTCGACGGATCCGAGTCGACCGCGGGACTCCCGCAATCCAACGATGGCGTTGGCGGTGGACCGATCGATGGTGCTTAGGTTGGCCAACGCCTCGGCATCGGCCGAGTTCAAAGGAAGGAGAACGCGCTCCGCCTGTTGCTCGGCTGTGGGCGAAAGCGCCGTAAGCTCCTGAGCTGCAGGTGCTGGAGCGAATGCTGAGGGATCAGTAGCGAGCATTAGGGCCAAAACGAGGGCACTCATGGGGTCTCTCCTTCCGAGGCGGCGGACGCAGACGTGGAAAATTTCCCGTCTGTGTAGGCGTCCAGCAGCGCAGTGGTTTCTTGAATCTTGAGCTGGTGCAAAGTCTGAGCGCGCAGGTCGTCAGCCGGCAGGCTGCCCTGCTCCGCCAACATGGTGCTACGAGACAGATATAGGTCTGTGACTTGTCCCGAGACACTGCGCTGATAGCGCACGCTCTTGGACTGGGCGTTGGCGGCAGCGACCGGAAGAGCCGTAGCGTCCTGGGTGGACATGATCTCCCCGTCCAGCACGTAGTAGGTGTCCCCTGTAAAGTCTGAGACATTGCCGTCTACCGAGCTGTAGGCGGGACTGGCCCCATTCCAGGTCAGCTGGGCCTGCACATACCAACGGGTAGTGGCGTCGCCAACTGTAGAGGTATCGATGTAGTCCGAACTGCGACGGAAGTCCTGCTGAAGTACACCCCTCAGGACCAGGTCCGGGATCAGCTTGGGGGCCAAACTGGCCACCGGCCGCAGGGTGTCCGCGCGCATTCCAGAGCGATTCAGCGCCAGGTATAGAGCGTCGTCCAGGCTTAGGCCGGGGGTGTTCCCGCTGCGAAAGACGGCCTGCTCTTCCTCGGCTGGCGCCATTCGCCAGATCCCCTGTGGGGTCGCGGTAACCAAGTGTTCACCCACGCTGACCACGTCACTGGTGATGGGCTCTGGCAAGCCATAGGAGGCCGGCTGCCAACGCACGCCACCATCCAGAGATTCCCAAATACCATCTCGGGTGGCAGCGACCAGAAGACTGCCATCGCCCAGACTAAGGTTCGCGGTTCCGGCCAAGGGAGTCCCGCTGAGAGCGAACACAGACTGGCCACCATCGTCAGTCCGCAAGACCTCGCTGTCCGTGGCAATCCAGAGGCCCCCTACCATGCGAGGGTCTGCCTGTAGGGCGCGCAAGTCGGCCTCAACCTGCCCCATCTTGCCGGCAGGCGCCCAAACGAGTCCATCCAGAGAGAAATAGAGGCCCTGATCGGTGGCCGCAAAAACCGCACCGCCGGCCTGAGCCACATCGCGCACCCGCGCACCGCTCATACCGCTCGTGTCGCGCCAGTTTGCTCCAGCATCCCGGCTGACCTTCACCCCGTCGCCGCTACCAGCCAGGATGCTGCCGTCGGGCATAAGCAGCATCGAAGTCAGCGTGCTGGCCTGGGAGAGCTTGCGCCAGTTCGCGCCGCTGTCCATAGAGCGCCAAAGACCATCGCTGCGAGAAAGTAGAACCACGCCGCCGCGTTCGGGATGGAACCAGAGCGCACCACCTAAACGAAGAGTGGGTTCCGAGGTGGCCGCCTGACCCCGCTGGACCAAGAGATCCACGTCGTTTCCGTCCGCAGCAAAGCGCTCCAGGTCTTCGTCATCCTCTCCGTACGTGAACTCCTCACCATCAAAAAAGTCCAACGCAGTGGCCTCGGCTTGGAGCAGTAGGTCCTCGTCATCCAAGACTTGGACCTCCGCTGTGGCTGGCACCAAGGTCTGGCTCCATGCCAAGCCCCCATCCAAGCTTTGCCAGGCCCCTCCTCGCAGGTCCACTGCCAAGAGCAACTCCGCGTCCTGGGGATCTTGAGCCAAGTCAACAAAGGCGTCCTGGGTCTGCAAGCTCCGCCGCCATACCCAACCCTGACTGTGGTCCTGTGGACCCGCCGGGGTCGTGACCTGGAGGCTGGCTTCTCCCACCACAGGACCAGACGTGTCCTGGGCGAAGAGGGCACCAAGGGCAAGAGCGGCCATGACAGCAGGCTGCGGGGACATCCACACTCCGAGAGGCGCAATCCTACGGCCCCACATCGGGCCGGGTCAAACGGCTAGCGTTATGGACTTCCTCTTCCCACCGCACTCTGGAGGCTGGATGAGGATTCTTCAGGCTGCCGCAGATGTCCTTCGGCAGGGAGACATTGCTGTCCTGGTGACAGTCATCGGTGTACAAGGCTCCGCCCCCCGACGGGGAGGAGCTCGAATGTTGGTCTACCCAGATGGCCGAACTCTCGGGACCGTGGGGGGCGGACAATGGGAATTCGTTCTTGTTAGGGAGGCCCTGGAGGCACTCGAACATGGCCGCTCGCGCCGGGTGGCAAAACACCTGACCCGCGAGCTCGGCATGTGCTGTGGCGGCGCAATGGAGGCAATGTTGGAAGTCTTAGATCCCAACCCCGATCTACACATCTGGGGCGCAGGACATGTCGCCCAACAGACCGCACCGCTCGCCTTGGGCTTGGGCTTTCGAGTACGGGTGTACGACGAACGAGAGGCGCTTATCGAGCTGGCCGCATTCGATGGCTGCGTGCGCATCGAGGGAGAACCGCTCCGGACACTGCCTGAGCTTGGGGGCAGCGACTACGGCCTAATCGTGACCCACGACCATCAGCTCGACCAAGGCTTGGTTCAAGCGCTTCTCCCCCAGCCTTTTGCCTATTTAGGCATGATCGGCAGCCGGGCGAAGGTGACCCGCTTTTTTCAGCGCATGGAGGTAGCAGGCATGGACCCCACACTCTTCACCAAGCTCAGCGCACCGGTTGGCCTGGCTTTGGGCGCGGTGACCCCTGAAGAGATCGCAGTGTCTATCGTTGCCGAGCTCGTACAGGTCCGTCGGGGCAAGCGGGACCCTCGAAACCTGAGCGCTTTTCAGCTGCCCGCCAGAAAGGGGCAAGCGCTGCCACCGGCACTACGAGAAGACTAAGCACTCTGGCCGAGTGCTCGGTCACCACATTCGAGTAGACAAAAAAAAACGAGGCCCGAGGGCCCCGTTTTCTTCGAGGTGAGCGCTACGCTCACTCCATGATGCGGAAGCGGAAGAAGGTCTCACCAATGATGACCTCTTCGCCGCCGAACAGACGACGCTCCGTGACCAACTCACCATTGACCAAGGACCCGTTGGAGGACTTGTTGTCTTCAATGTAGAAGTTGTCTCCCCGACGAAACACCTTGCAGTGATACCGGCTCACTTTGGAATCATTCTTGATCTGGATGTCGTTGTCCCGACCGCGCCCGATGGTGAGCGTGTCGCCCTGGAAGGGGTAGATCTGCTCCTCAGCGGTGCCCTCTTGGTAGATGAGCAGTGCACGACGGTCTTCGCCGTCACCCTCATCACCAGATCCAGCGTCGTCTTCGTCGCCCAGACCCAGGTCCTCGACATCACCCACCAGGTCGATTTCGACGTGTCCGTCGTCACCACCCAGGATGTCCATCTCGTCATCACCGTCGAAACCAAAGTCCACGTCGACGGACTCGCCTTCGCCCATGTCCTCGCCAGCCTCGATGGAGATGACGTCTTCGTCGTCGTGTTCGTCGACGACCCGCACTGCAGCCTGATCCTGGTCACCAAAGACGCCCGAGAGATCCTCGCGAATAGAGTCGGTGCTGGAGTGAACGCCATCATCGGCTGGCTCTTCGGTGAAGAGCGAGTCATCGTCGTCGAACCCGTCGACTTGAATGCTCATGTCTTCGACCTCGACTACAAAGCCCTGCCCGAACTGGTCGTCGGATGCGTCAGATAGCGCGGGGTCCTCGTCCTCTTCATCTTCGTCGTCCCCAGACCCAACCTCGGCTTCAGCCTCGGTATCTGGCACGCTAACGCCTGTGTCATGTCCAGCCTTCTCGGCCAACTCAACCCAGCGATGCAAAGACTCAGAGAACTCCCCTCGGTCAGACTCCAGCTTCTCCAGGCGGTCACCTGCTGAATCCAGTTCCTCCTTGAAGGTGCTGGCCTCGGTCTCGAACTCCTCGTCCGAAAGCTCTCCGATGGCCTGGCGGAGCTGTAGCTCCTCCATCTCTTCATCAGCGCTCGCCTTTTTGGAGTTGACCTCGTCGATCTGCTCCTGAAGCGATGCAAGCACTGCTTCGATTTCAGCGACTTGTGGCCGGATCTTGTCCGCCACACCCTGAGATGAAATCTCGTTCTTAATCACCACCTTTTCGATGGTGGCAGCAGAGAACTTACCGCCCTGCTCCTGTGCACGATCGATAAAGGTGCGGAGCTTGTTGTACTCCTCAAGGTGACTCTTGAAGCTTTCCAGCAGATCGGCCTGTTCCATGTGCTCCAACCACTCCCGGGGCGCGGACCCCACTACGCAGCATGCCGCTCCGAGGGTGGAGCAGCGCAATCTGCTTTTAATGGATGCGATGCAGTGGAGTCAAGGCGAGCCAAGCACGGGCTCTTTGATTGGCCCTAAAGCAACGGACAATGAGAGCTGCATACCGCCAGTCACCGGACTTGCCAGAACTCTTGCGCGGCGACGTCTGGCCTTGCCAGTCGCGTCGCTTACCGCATAGACGCGAAACAGGGTCTCTACTCCAAGGAGAGGAACCAAGGACGGGTAGTTATCGGTGTAGGCGAATAGCGCACCCGTGCCAACGAGCAGGAGCTCGACAGTCGCATATCCAAGTCCCAACCTCCGCTCTCCCAACATGAGATGCCCTGCGCCAGGCCACAACATGGATGCTCCGAACACCACCAACGGCTTTGGACTGTTTGCCTTGAGGCGCGATAATTCCATGCTCTGGCGGTGATAAAGCTCTGCTGCATCCTCTTTGAGCTGAGCAACAGTGGACTGCTCCCCGTTGATCGAAGCCGACTCCACCAACGCCAAGCTGACCCGATACTCTTGGTTGCTCCCCGTGAGAGCCAACGAGTTCGGTCCAGCGCTCTTGACCGCGCCGTAAATCTCTCCTCCCCCGACCAACACAATTTGTACCTGATCGCCTGGGTCCAGCGCCAATGCCGCGGCGCAAAAGAGCAGATGGCTCACCCGACATAGCCCCGATTCTGCTCCAGGTTCTCAAAGCGAGTGAACTTGCCTTCGAAGAAGAGCTTTACGGTTCCTGTCGGTCCGTTTCTCTGCTTGGCGACGATGATCTCCGCGACGTTCGGTTCCGTGGTCGTCTCGGGGTTGTAGTACTCATCCCGGTAAATGAACATGATGATGTCAGCGTCCTGCTCGATGGCACCCGACTCACGCAGATCACTGACCATCGGACGCTTGTCGGCCCGTTGTTCAACGGCGCGGTTCAGCTGGCTCAGAGCGAGTACGGGCAAGTCCAGCTCCTTTGCCATGTGCTTCAGACCACGGGAAATAGCTGAGATCTCCTGCTCGCGAGACTGAGCATTCGCACTCATCAGCTGGAGATAGTCGATGACAATCAAGGATAGGTTTGGGTTGCGGGCCTTGAGGCGCCTTGCCTTGGACCGCACCTGGGTGATGCTCAGGCCTGGCGTGTCATCGATGAACATAGGGGCATGGTAGAGGGTCTCGTTTGCGGCCTCCAAGGCGGGCCAGTCCTCGGCCTTGGACAACATGCCGGTACGCATCTTTCCCGCGTCCACCCGCGCCTCGGAGCCCAGAACACGCATGGCAAGCTGCCCTGCAGCCATCTCCAATGAGAAAACCCCTACCCCGTATCCAGCGATCGCAGCGCGCTGAGCGAAGTTCAGCGCCAAAGCGGTCTTCCCCATGGCTGGACGCGCCGCCAAGATGATCAGGTCAGAGCGTTGGAACCCAGCCAGAATCCGATCCATGTCTATGAATCCGGTGGGAATACCCGTGACTTCCCCACTGTGTGCTGCACGCTGCTCCAGCTTTTCGAACTGGTCGTCCAGCAGCATGTTCAAGGGCAACCAATCCTTCTTGGAACGTTGCTGGGCGACCTGGAAGACTTCCTGCTCGGCAAAGTTCAGCAGCTCGGCCAAGTCCTCAGAACCGTCCATCACCTTCTTGTTGATCTCAGCGGAGACGCGGATGAGTTGCCGAAGCACGCTCTTCTCTTTGACCAATTTGGCGTAGTACTCCAGGTTTTCAGTACTTGGGACCTGCTCGGGAAGAGAGCTGATGTAGGACAGGCCGCCAAAGTCCTCGGCGGTGTTGCTGGCCACGATGTAGTCGTGCAGACCCAATACATCCAGAGGGTCACCCTTGGAGCTCTGGGCGAGCATCAGCTCAAAAATCTTGGCGTGGGCTGCGGTGTAGAAGTCCTCGGGGACCAAGACCTCGCCAATCGAAGGGATCTGCTCGTGGTCCAGCAGCAGCCCACCTAAGATGGCGCGTTCGGCGTCCAGCGACTGAGGGAACTGTCGGGTCTCCACACACACCTCTCTTGGGGGCTCAGGCTAACCCCAAACCCCACATGCTCCCCAAAAACCCCTCTGCCCAAAAACCTTTTCCCAAAACAAAGGGGGCGGCGTGGACTCAATGTCCACGCCGCCCCCTTGCCATTGACACGCGATTACTCGCGAATCACATAGACCTTCACGCTGGTCTCGACGCCCATCGGCAGCTTGATCTGAGCGTGATGCACGCCCAGGCTACGGATGGCATCGTCCAGGGCGATGGACTTGCGCTCCACCTCGAAACCCTCAGCGGCCAGTGCCTCTGAGATGTCTTTGGTGGTAACGGACCCGAAGAGCTTGTCTTCTTCGCCAGCAGCGCGCTTGATGGACACAGCCACCTCAGCGAGCTTCGCAGCCAAGGCCTTGGAGGCATTCTCGATCCGGGCTCGACGAGCTGCGGTGACGCGCTTCTGGTGGTCCAGGCGCTTCACGTTCCGCTCATCGGCCAACATCGCCAGACCGCGGGGAATGAGGAAGTTGCGCCCGTAGCCATCAGCCACGCTCACAACATCACCCACAACACCCAAGCCCTTCACGTCTTCCTGCAAGATGACCTTCATGACTCAGCCCTCCTCGGAGGGAGCGTCAGCAATGGCATCGGCAGCGTCAGCGTCAGCGGCCGGAGCAGCGTCAGCATCAGCAGCGGCAGCCTCGGCAGCCTTGGCGGCAGCAGCGGCTGCCTCCTTGACAGCAGCAGCTTCAGCCTGCTTGCGAGCCATCTCGGCGTACGCAGCCTCTTCGGCGGCACGGACGGCCTCCTCAGCGGCACGCTTTGCAGCTTCCTCGGCCTTCTGCTTCACGATCTCTTCTGCAGCAGCTTGTGCCTCGGACAGGTCCACATCCACGTCCAGACGAACCGTTAGGAAGCGGAGCAGCTTGTCGTCGATGCCCAGGTTGCGCTCAAGCTCGGCAATGAGAGTGCCAGGGCCCACGAAGCGGACGTAGACGAAGTGTCCCTTTGAGTTCTTCTGGATTGGGTATGCCAGCTTGCGCTTGCCCCAGTCATCAAAGAACAACAGGGTGCCCTTGTTTCCGCCAATGATGGTCTCGACCTTCTCACTGATGGTCTTCAGAGTGTCCTCGGGGACCTCTGGCTTGACCACGTAGATGGTCTCGTACTCGTGCTGAATCAGCATTTGAATAATCCTAGAAACTGAGGAGGCCGTCATAGCTGGCGAGAAGGGGCGCAATCACAAGTGCCACGACGCTCATCAGCTTGACGAGAATGTTGAGTGAAGGACCGGCGGTGTCCTTGAAGGGGTCGCCAACGGTGTCGCCAACAACGGCAGCATCGTGCGTGGGGGTGCCCTTCTGCACGAAGGTCCCGTCGGGCATCTGAAAGCCCTTGCCCTCGAAGGACTTCTTCGCATTGTCCCAAGCGCCACCTGCATTCGACATGAAGATGGCCATCGAGACGCCAGAAATGGTGACACCAGCAAGCAGGCCGCCAAGGGCCTCCTTACCGAAGAGGAAGCCAACCAGGACAGGCGAAATCACGGCCAGCAGGCCCGGCAACACCATCTGCTTGATGGCCGCATTGGTGGAGATATCCACACAGCGGGCCGTATCAGGCTTGGCGGTACCTTCGAGCAGGCCGTCGATCTCGCGGAACTGACGTCGAACCTCTTCGATCATCTCCATCGCTGCCTCGCCCACCGCGCGCATTGCCATCGCGGAGAACAAGAAGGGCAGCATGCCACCCACGAAGAGACCAGCCATTACGATTGGCTGGCTGATGTCGATGCTCTCAAGACCAGACTGCAGCATGAACGCGGCGAACAGTGCCAACGCGGTCATTGCAGCCGAGCCAATTGCGAAGCCCTTTCCGATGGCTGCAGTGGTGTTACCCACCGCATCCAAGGCATCGGTACGCTCGCGAACGATTGGCTCCTGATGGGACATCTCAGCGATGCCACCAGCGTTGTCAGCAACGGGGCCGTATGCGTCCACAGCCAGCTGAATGCCGGTGGTGGAGAGCATGCCCAATGCAGCAATGGCTACGCCGTACAGGCCGCCGAATGCGTTGGATGCAACCACACCCACCGCGATGACCAGAACTGGAACCGCGGTGGACTCCATGCCCACAGCCAGACCAGCGATGATGTTCGTTGCCTCGCCAGTCTTGGACTGCTCGGCAATGCTCATCACAGGACGCTTGCCCATGGAGCAGTAGTAAGAAGTGACCAGACCGATGATTACACCAGCGGCCAGACCGACCACCGTTGCTGCACCAACCTGCCACCACTCCACCACAAGGGAGGAGCCAGGGGCGGTAACGCCACTGGCAGGCCAGAACAGGTAGGCCAAGCCAAAGGTCGCCACAGCCATGACGCCGGCTGCACCAAAGGCACCGATGTCCAGAGCCACCTGAGGGTTTCCACCCTCCTTGGTCTTCACGAAGAAGGTACCGATGATGGAAGCGATGATGCCGCCACCAGCGATGAGCAAAGGCAGAATCACGGGAGCGAGGTTGTCCTCGCCGGCCTGCACATTCAAGCTCAGGCCCAGAACCATGGCGGCGATGATGGCGCCAACGTAGGACTCGAACAGGTCTGCACCCATTCCGGCCACGTCGCCAACATTGTCACCGACGTTGTCAGCGATGACAGCGGGGTTGCGAGGGTCATCCTCGGGCAGACCAGCCTCGACCTTTCCGACCAGGTCGGCGCCGATGTCCGCTGCCTTGGTGTAGATACCACCACCCACGCGGGCGAAGAGCGCGATGGACGAAGCGCCCATCGAGAACCCGGTGAGGACGTTCAGGATGGTGACCCAGTCGTCGCCAAAGATGGCGAAGTGGTACAGGAAGAACAGTCCGGTCAAGCCCAACATGGCGAGACCAACGACCGTCATGCCCATCACAGCACCGCCAGAAAAGGCGACGTTCAGGGCTTCCGAGAGGCTGTTGCGAGCGGCAGCGGTGGTACGAACGTTTGCGTTCGTTGCCACCTTCATGCCGATGTAGCCAGCCAAGGCTGAAGCAGCAGCGCCCAGGACAAAGGACACAGCGATGAGAGGGCTCTGGCCTTCAACGCTCCAGTAGGACGCAGCCAAGATGACCGCCACTACAGCGACAAAGCCGCCCAGGACCTTGTACTCGCGGGCCAAGAAGGCCATCGCGCCAATCTGGATCTGTTCAGCGATGTCCTTCATCACTTCGGAGCCAGCATCTTGCTTGCTGACCCAGGAAGACTTCCAAACTGCAAACAACAGAGCCAGAACGGCGGCCCCGGGTACTGCATATACTACAGGATTCATGATGTTTCTCCTCCGGCAGGAGCCGGTGATTGATCCGCAGCAGGCTTGCTTCCTTTGCGCCCCTTTCCAGGGCGCACATTGAAGCGATTCATGGCAGCTTCCAGCCCCTCGGAAAGAAACAGCTCCACACCGTCAGCGGCCTTATCGACCACTCCCGCGAGGCTGTCATTTTCCGTAGCATTCCACTTTCCAAGCACGTAGTCGGCGGTCTCCCACCCTTCTGGCGGTCGGCCTATGCCAACTCGAACCCGGACGTAGCCCGGGCCACCCATGTGCTTGTGCAGATTGCGAAGACCGTTGTGTCCGCCGTGTCCCCCACCCATCTTGATGCGAACCGCACCAAAAGGAAGGTCCAACTCGTCGTGCACAACGATGAGGTCGTCGATCTGCCCCTTGAAATAGCCCACCACTGAGCGCGTAGGATGTCCAGAGCGATTCATAAAGGTCTGGGGCTTGAGCAGCACCGCCTTGTCATGCTTGATGGGGCCAGAACCCACGAGTGCACCGTGCTGCACTTTCGTGCAGTCGATGCCCCAGCGCTCTGCCAGACGGTCGACGACCGAGAACCCGACGTTGTGTCGTGTTCCATCGTACTTGCGTCCGGGGTTGCCTAATCCAGCTATAAATCGCACTTGGAAAAACCTACTTACTCAGCTTCTACTTCTGCTTCTGCTGCAGAGGCGTCAGTGCGGCGGCCCTTGCAGGCGAAGATGTTAAAGTCGATAGTGGTGATGACCTCGCAGCCCTCGGGAGGAACCACGGCGGAAGCACGCATCATGTCGCCCAAGTCCATTTCCGACACGTCAATCTCGATGACGGCAGGAATGTCCTGAGGCAAGGCACGGACGGGCAGCGTGTGACGCAGACTCTGCATCTTGCCGCCGACCACAATGCCCTTGGCCTTGCCAACGTGGGCAACCGGGACTTCGACCAGCAGCTTCTGGTCATCGCGGACTTCGTAGAAATCGGCGTGGAGCAGGCGGCGGCTGACAGGGTTCTTCTGTGTGGCGGTCAGAACGCAGTTCTTGACGCCAGCCCCCGTGTCGATGGCCAGGATGGTGTTGGGGTTAGAGGAGCGCTGGAAGATGAGCCGAAGCTCAGCTGGGTCCACGCTGATGTGAGCTGGGTCTGCACCATCGCGGTACACCAGCGCAGGGATGCGGCCGGCAGCCCGAATCTTGCGAGCTGCCCCCTTCCCAAACTCCGTGCGACTTTGTGCCGACAGCGGTGTGGCGTCCATGAGAAATTCCCGAATTCGGCGGGAGCCCTCGCGCCTTTTGAGCGTGCAGTAAGCACCCTGTTCTCATGAACAGGGGCTAGCCAGTCGCGCCCTGGGCTCCGGGGTCAATCTCGTGGACGACCCGACGCGGCAGCAATGTAAGCAGTGGAATTCCACCGCGCCGCGCCTATATCGGATCCCCACCCCTTGGGCAAGCCTCACACCGTGAAGAGTCGCGAGACCGAGTCAGAGTGGTGAATACTGCGGATAGCCTCCGCCAGGAGTACCGAGACACTGGCTACTCGAATCTTCCCCGTCGCCCTGGCTGCATCGGAGAGGGGGATGGTGTCGCTGATGATGATTTCGGTCAGCGGCGACGCCTTGATACGGGCCGCAGCCGGGCCGGAAAGCACTGGGTGCGTGGCAACCGCAATCACTTCATTCGCGCCATTGTCCATGATGGCCTGAGCCGCCTTGGTCAAGGTGCCAGCGGTGTCGATCATGTCGTCCACCAGGACAGCAAACTTACCCCTCACATCTCCGATCATGTGCATGACCTCGGCTACGTTGGGGCCCGTTCGGCGCTTGTCGACGATGGCCAACGAGGCCCCAAGGTGCTTGGCGTAGGCACGAGCACGCTCGGTTCCGCCCGCATCCGGACTAACCACCACCACGTTGTTGACGCCGACCAAACGCTCACGAAGAGCCGTCATCAAGCGCGGCGTCGCATAGAGGTTGTCGACAGGCATGTCGAAAAAGCCCTGAATCTGCCCGGCGTGTAGGTCCATGGTGAGAACCCGGTTGAAACCCACTGCTGTAAACAGGTCGGCCACCATCTTTGCCGTAATGGGCGCGCGAGGTGCTGCCTTTCGATCTTGCCGTGCATACCCATAGTAGGGCACCACTGCGGTCACCCGGCCAGCGCTGGCGCGCTTGCAGGCGTCGCCCAAGATGAGCAACTCCATCAGGTTGTCGTTGGCGGGCGCCGAAGTGGGCTGGAGCAAGAAAACGTCGCGACCCCGCACATTGTCGGAGATCTCGACTTGAACCTCGCCATCGGAAAAGCGTCCGACCTTGGCCCGTCCTAACGAGACTCCCAAGTGTTTGGATATCGCCTCGGCCAAGGCCGGATTGGCGTTGCCGGTCAGGAGCTTGATCTCACCGTACATGCCAGCCTCTCGTGCTACGAAAATCTGGGGCGGCAGGATTCGAACCTGCGAATGCCAGGATCAAAACCTGGTGTCTTACCACTTGACGACGCCCCATCAAGAGGCCCCCTTATAGCTCAGTCAGGCGACCCGACAAGCCCCTGGAATAGACTCAATGCTGTCCTTTCCACCGGAACGCTCAACGGGTGG
>CAJQPC010000077.1 GCA_905480105.1 uncultured bacterium
TTCTCGACAGCGGACATTGCGCGCCAGAGTTCTTGCAGGGCCCCTGGGTGCCGTCCGGCCTCCAACCACTCCAGGTAGTGGGAGCCCACCAGGTAGGCCATGGAGCCCCCCATGAAGCGTTCGGCTCCGTCCAGTTCCTCGTAGGGAGGCATGCGCCCATCCAAGGCCATGGAGCGCAGAAGGGTGGCTCGGCCATCGCCATTTGGCCGTCCGCTCCCGGTCAAACGTCCTTCCACGACCGTGGCGTAGCCCTCGCTGACCCACCGGGGAGACTTGCTGGCGACGGGGCCCAAGGGCAAGATCTGACGCTGAATGGCTGCGAAGAAGGGATTGCGAGAAGGGGTGAGTAGGTGAACCAGATGAGCGTCTTCGTGCACGATCAGCAGTTCATGCCATGAGCGGTAGTTGCCCAGGATGGAATCGGCATTCGGCGGCGAGGCGAAGATGCCCATACGGGGGGCGTTTTGAACCGGCAGTGCAAAGCCGTTGGGTCGGGAAAAGGGGTCTTGGACCAGAATCTCCACCTGGCGCTCGGGCATAGGCATGCCCACCTCGGCCTGCACTCGAACGCGGATCGGCTCCAGGTTCTCGGCGACGACCGTGGCCCATTCTTGAGCCTCAGTCGGGTAGTAGACCCGGTAGTGCTCGGTCTCGTACTGTTCCCAGTGACGGGCCACCTGGGGGGCGGGTACGGATTGGGCGAAGGCGATGGACACGATCATGGTCAGCATAGGGGGCGCTGTATCCTGTCCAATGGTCCTGCTCAGCTTGTAAAGAATCGGCTGAAACCTCAGCCGGTCTGCGTGTGAGACGTCAAACTTCCCCGCTCTCGATGCCCTGTGCGAGATAGGCTTGGTGTCTGTATAGAGGCATACGGTGAGCAACCCGACCAACAATTACATTGGAAGCTTTCACTTTCGTGTCCACGTGGAGGGCATCACCGCGCCCATCAACTCCTTCTTCAAGGTCAGTTCTTTGACTTCGTCCGAGGAAGGGGTCGACATGATGCACGGCAACGACCGCAGTGTGCGAAAAATGCCGGGCCGACAGGACTGGCAAGACCTGGAAATGGAGCGCTATTACGAGGGGATGGACGAGCTCTATGCTTGGCGCCAGCGCATCGTGGACGGCCACTTCGACGCCCGCACAGTGCGCCTGGATTACCTGCGTGCGGACGGCAGCGTGGCCCGCTCCATGGCGTTGATGGAGTGTTGGCCCATTAAGTGGGTGCTACCCGAATGCGACGCCATGGGTTCGCACATTGCCGTAGAGAAGGTGACCCTGGCCTACGACTCGGTTCTGATGTTGGCTTGAAAAGATGACTGTTGCCCCCGACTTGGACCCGGATTCATTGGACGCAGCGCGGCTGTATGACCTGTTTCATCAGGGCAAAGACTACAGCGCCGATGCGGGACGAATCCGGGATCTGCTGATCTCCCATGGCGTTCCAAGAGGGCGCGTTTTGGAGTGTGCCTGCGGAACCGGCTCATACCTGGAGCCCCTCTCCAAGTACTACCAAGTCCTGGGCTTCGACGCGGACCCTGTGATGGTTCAAGCTGCCCAGGCACGCATGCCAAGAGCGCAGATTTGGAAAGGGGACCTCCGTGATTTTGAGATTCAGCCCTCTGTTCACGCCACGCTGATGCTCTTTGGAGCTCTCTGCTATCTCTCCTTGCCCCAGGTCAGGCTGGCTGCACAGTGCATGCGTCGCGCCCTGCGTATGGGCGGACTGGCCTTGGTGGAGCCCTGGGTGGGGCCCAGCGAGTTTGTGGGTGGAGAGCCCCATATGGCCGTGATTGACCGCCCAGGAGTCAAGCTTGTTCGGCAGGTCGTTACACGCCGAGAAGATGGGATAGCCCATGTTGATTTTCACTACCTTGTGGCAAGAACGGGTCGGCCAGTTCAGCACCTCGTCGACACCAATGCGTTGTACTTACACCCGAGACAGGCCCTGCTCCAGGCGGTTCTCTCCGGTGGTTTTGTCTTGGACGCTCAGGTTGACGGCCTAATGTCCGGCAGTCCCCTGTGGGTTCTCCGCGCTGTGGAAAACCTCGGCGGGGGCGGATCTTTGCTGGATGGGATATAAGTGAGAACTGATTTTGGAGGCCGATAATGTCCCTGTTTCTTCTCACTGCCGTAGGCGGTACCCTTCTTGGCTGTAAGCCTCCGGTCGATGCCCCAGCCGAGCTGGGCGAGCTGACCCTCTACCTCTACGAGAACTTTGATGGTGACGGGGAAGACGGAGAGGAAGCCTTGGTCGCCGGAGCCCAAGGCTTGGTCGACTACATGGAAGGCCTGAATATGACGGCCGACACCCCGGTCGACGACCGCGCTGTGACACTCCCCGTGCTGCCCTTTGCACGATTGGGTAGCGCCGTCGCGCCGTCGGACGCAGACGAAGCCCTTCAGGTCCCCGTGGCCGTCTCCGGGTACGTCGCAGAGGGCATGGACGTGCAGGTCCCCACGCTGCTCGCCCCAAATCAGGTGTGTATCGCCTCGGATACCACCGTTTATCATGCACAGACCTTCCCAGACGGGGACGCAGACGCCTTCGCAGCGCGCGATCAGGAGCGCCTGGTCAGCCAGCATGAGTTCCTCATCGACAGCTTTGCGGGCGACGCCTGGCTCGACGTGGAGCGCCACCTGGTTTGGGTCACCTTGGAGGACGGCCGCGAGCTGGTCCTGGCCAAGGGCTGGATGGATAAGCGGGCCCCAGCCTTCGACAAGGACAACGTAAGCTGGGATCAGCGCTTTGAGCTGGTGGCTTGGATTCCCGATGCGAACAGTGGCTCCCTCCGCTTCTACGGCATGTGGTCCAGCGTGACCGGCCTGGGCGACGACCTGTACGCCAGCAGCGTGAAGAGCGGTCTGGATGAGCACTACGTGAACACCAGTACCTTCGCGGAAGGCGGCGACTGCAACAACGACCGGGACCGGGAGTACGACCGGGGTGCCGAGTAGTTCGGGGCAGGTTTAGAAACGCAGGCTGATGCGTACCCGGGTGTCTCCGGGTCCGCTCGCCAGGCTGACCTCGCCGGCGTGGGCCAATGCGACGCTCTGGACCAGGGCCAAGCCCAGTCCGGTGCCGCCGCCTCCTCTTCGGGTTGTGAAGAAGCGCTCAAAGACTCGTGCCTGGTTGGATGGGGAGATTCCTGCTCCTGCATCCCGCACCTCAATGTGGTGGTGTTTGCCTTGGCGCCAAAGGTGCACGCTGATGGGTTCTTCGCCGTGGGTTTTGGCGTTCTGGATCAGGTTCTCCAAGGCGGCTTCCAGCTGGGGGGAGGCACCGCTGATCTGGGCCGGCTCGGCGTACACAGTCACGTCATGGCGCCCGGCTACGCGTTGAACCAGGGCTTGAAGGTTGACCGCCTCAAAGCCGGTTTGCTCCTCGGCGCGGGCCAACTCCAAGAGTCCGGTGACCAAGCGTTCCAAGCGCATCAGCTCGGTGCTTGCATTTGCCAGGAAGCGTGCCCGTTGCTCGGGAGGCATCTCGCTGTCCTCGCTGAGCAGCTCAACGGTTCCTCTTAGGGTCGCCAGCGGGGTCTTGAACTCGTGGCTGACGTGACCGGCAAACTCGCCAATGTAGGCCAAGCGGTCCTGTAGTCGTGTGGCGAGTTGGCCCATGGCATTGCTGAGACGTGCCACCTCTTCTACACGGCTGGAACGGGCTGCGCGGAGCTCTTCGGCGGCCTGGAAATTGCCTTCGGCCAGGTGACCGGCTGCGTCCGCCAGATCTGTCAGGGAGCGGCTGCTTAGACGGGCGGCGAGGAGTGCGCTTATGCCTGCCGATATCAGCGCAAAAAGAAGGGACAAGCCCAGCTGGGGGCGCATGTGGTAGAGCGCTTGAAGGGCCCCGCGGGGACTGCGCTGA
>CAJQPC010000078.1 GCA_905480105.1 uncultured bacterium
GGTTCAGAATTTCGGCGTCGATACCTTCAGCAAACACGACGTCGGCTCCAGTAACGATGACACTCTCACGAGCAACACCAACCTTCTTGATGGAAGCACTGAAGGTCTCCATCTCCGAAGTCTTCACCAAGAGTCCCTTGAGGTTGAGCACAACGTCAGTGACGTCCTCAACAACACCAGGAATGGACGAAAACTCGTGCAGCACGCCCTCGATCTTGACGGAGGTAACAGCACAACCTTGCAAAGAGGACAGC
Organism: uncultured bacterium; assembly: GCA_905480105.1. Lineage (GTDB taxonomy): Bacteria > Myxococcota_A > UBA796 > UBA796 > CAJQPC01 > CAJQPC01. Next base: position 255 of record CAJQPC010000078.1, read on the forward strand.
AAAACCCGACGAAGGGAATTGCCGATGGTGGTGCCAAAGCCACGCTCAAGTGGACGTGCAACGAACTTGCCGTATGTATCAGAGGACCGCGAATCGCGCTCCACGCTACGGGGCTTGATCAAGTTGCGCCAGTTGACGTAAACGTGCTCGCTCAGACCTTCACTCATTGGAACTCCTACAGGTTTCTACCTGCTACTGACCAAGCAGCGTCTACACACCCGCGAAAGTGAGACGCTGGATGCAAGACCCAGGGTTGGTCAACCAGGTGCCATGCACCCCGTCATAAGAAATCAGACGCGACGACGCTTTGGCGCACGACAACCGTTGTGCGGAATAGGCGTCACGTCCTTGATCATGGTGATCTTCAGACCTGCATTCGCGACAGCGCGCAATGCACTCTCGCGACCCGAACCTGGACCCTTCACGTAGACGGCAACAGACCGCATGCCATGGTCCATGGCCTTGCGCGCAGCATCCTCGGCAACCAACTGGGCTGCAAAGGGAGTACTCTTACGAGAACCCTTGAAACCCTTGACCCCTGCACTCGACCAAGCGACGGTATTGCCCGCCGGATCAGTAAAGGTCACGATTGTGTTGTTGAAGGTAGACTGAATGTGAACGGCGCCAGCTGGGACGTTCTTCTTGACGCGCTTCGAAGCGCGCTTCTTCTTTGGAGCAGCCATGTCTCAAGCCTCCCTTAGCGACGGCGGCCCGCAAGGCGCTTGGGCCCCTTGCGAGTACGAGCGTTGGTGTGGGTGCGCTGCCCGCGAACGGGCAGGCCGCGCTTGTGACGCAGACCCCGATAGGTCCCCAGGTCAATCAAACGCTTGATGTTCATGGCGACCTCCTTGCGAAGCTCACCCTCCACAGCATGTTCACGCTGAATGACGTCACGTAGACGGGCGACCTCGACCTCGGAAAGGTCCTGAACCCGGATTTGGGGTTCAACCTCAGCGGCGGCGATGATCAAGCGGGCAGTATGCCTACCAATCCCAAAAATGTAAGTAAGCGCAATATCAATGCGCTTGTTGCGTGGAAGGTCCACGCCCTCAATACGAGCCATCTCGTCCTCTCCTAGCCGGTCGCCCGGTTCATCGGTGGACTGTTTAAAAAAAGCTACCGAACCAACCGGTCCGAAGCCGCTGGCTACTAAAGGTGCAGCCAACCAAAGTCAAGTCCGGATCCTCAAGTGTCCTGGGACTTCTCGAGGAGCCTACGCCGACGGCCGCGGCCGCCTCCACCACCATCGCCCATGAGGCCATCGTAGTGCTTCGTGAGCAAATGCCCTTCAATCTGAGAGACAGTGTCCAGAGACACACTGACAACGATGAGCAGGCTGGTTCCACCGAAGTAAAACGGAATGCCAAACTCACCAATCAGTATGGTCGGAACGATGCAAACAGCCGCCAGATAGACCGCACCAGCCATAGTCAACCGACTCAGAATGGTGTCGATGTACTCCGCTGTCTGCTTGCCCGGGCGCACTCCAGGAACATAGCCGCCCTGCTTCTTCAAGTTGTCGGCCACATCAACAGGACTGAAGGTCACTGCAGTGTAGAAGAACGCAAAGAAGATAATCAATGCGACATACACCAGGTTGTAAAGCCAAGCACCCGGGGTGAGTGCCCCGATGACCTGCTGCACAATAGCGTTGTCCCAGAAAGTCGCGAGAGTCGCAGGGAACATCAACAACGCGCTGGCGAAGATCGGTGGAATGACTCCAGCGACGTTCACCTTCAAAGGAAGATGCGTCGCTTGGCCACCGTATACACGACGACCAATCACCCGCTTGGCGTACTGAATGGGCAACCGGCGTTGAGCGCGCTCGAAGAAGACAATGCCTCCCAAGACCAGGAACATGAAGATTCCCAGCCCCACAAGAAAAACAAGCTTCATCTCTCCAGCCTGAATCTTTTGAATCAGCTGAAAGATACCCTGGGGCATGCCGGCAATAATGCCTGCAGTGATCAGCAGGCTGGCTCCATTACCAACCCCCCTCTCCGTTATCTGCTCACCGAGCCACATCACAAAGCAGCTACCAGCCGTCATGGTCATGACCGTCATGAACACAAACCATGGGCCTGCGTTGATGACAATGTCCTGACCGCCGGCGGCCTTCATGCTTTGGAGACCAATGCCGATCCCAATGGACTGCAAAACAGCGATGACTATGGTGCCATAGCGGGTGTACTGCGTGATCTTGTTCCGGCCAGACTGCCCCTCTTTGGAGAGGCGCTCGAGCTGGGGAACCGTCGCAGACAAAAGCTGCATGATGATCGATGCAGAAATGTAGGGCATAATCCCTAAGACAAACACACTGAACTGCTCAAGGGCACCGCCCGAAAACATGTCGTAGAGACCAAACAGCGTATCCGAATTGCTGGCAAAGAAACTTGCCAACGCCGTCCGGTCCACGCCGGGAGCGGGTACAAACACCCCCAAACGATACACTGCAAGCATCGCAAGGGTAAACAGGATCCGGTTCCGTAGTTCCGGAACACGAAAGATGTCTTTGAGAGCGTTTGCCTGCACGACTTAGACGACCTCGGCCGTGCCGCCTGCGGCAGTAATCTTCTCCGCAGCGACCTTGCTAAACTTTGCAGCCCGCACGGTAAGCTTCTTCGTCAGCTCACCGTTTCCGAGCAACTTCAGACCGTTTTTTCCGGGCTGAGAAACGGCTCCGCACTCCTTCAATGCAGCCAAATCAACAACTGCGCCGTCCTCGAAACGGGACTCCAAGTCGGCGACGTTCAGAACGGCGTACTCCTTGGCGAAGATGTTGGTGAAGCCACGCTTGGGAAGCCGCCGCTGGAGAGGCATCTGACCACCCTCGAATCCAGCCTGGATACCAGAGCCGGAGCGCGATCCATAGCCCTTCTGACCGCGACCTGCGGTACGTCCCTTGCCGGAACCCTCACCGCGGCCCACCCGCATACGACGCTTGGTCGAGCCGGGAGAGGGCTTTAAGTTTGCTAGTTCATTTGCCATCGTTAACTCCACACGGCTTTTCGCCGCGTCAGGGAGGCCTCAGGCCTCGACCTCTTCGACATCAAGAAGATGAAGAACCTTCTTGACCATGCCTCGTACCGCGGGCGTATTCAGAAGGACTCGCTCTGAGCGAATCTTCCGAAGCCCAAGACCCTTCACCGCTGAGATCTGCTTCTCAGTAGCGCCGATCGTAGACCGCCTTAGGGTTACCTTGATGTTCTTCACGGGAACGTCCTTAAGCCGAGCCGCCTGAGCTTATACACAGGCGACCGTTCGGCTACGTCTATTGTTGGGAGGACCAGTGGGCCTCACCAACAACGTAATTGGAATTAACCTCGTCCACGCCCTTACCGACCCGAACAGCGTACTGCTCGGGGGTCTCGAGCATATGCAACGCCTTGAGGGTTGCGCGAACGACGTTGTGGGGGTTGTTTGAGCCCAAGCACTTGGTCAACACATTCCGGTAGCCAGTGGCATCCAGAATGGCGCGGACCGAAGGTCCGGCGATAACGCCAGTACCTGGGGCCGCGGGGAGCAAGAGCACACGTCCAGCACCGAAGTGACCGATCTGCTTGTGAGGCACAGTGCCATCCACAATCGCCGTCTGAAACATGTTTGCGCGAGCCTTGGTGCTTGCCTTACGAATGGCCTCTGGGACCTCATTCGCCTTGCCGAAACCAACGCCCACCTTGCCCTCGCCATCACCGACTACGACGATGGCTGAAAAGCTGAAGCGACGGCCGCCTTTGACGACCTTCGCAACACGGTTGATGTTGATGACTTTCTCAGTCAACCCATCGTCGGGTTGCTGGTTCCGACGTCCTCGGGACATCCTTGCCACTAGAAACCTCCACCGGGGCATAGCCCCGGGCATGTCCGGCTTAAGCCGGCATCAGAACTTGAGTCCACCTTCGCGTGCGCCCTCGGCGAGAGCCTTCACACGACCATGGTAAAGATAGCCATTTCGATCAAACACCACTTCAGTGATGTTAGCCTCTACGGCCTTCTTTGCTATGAGCTTGCCCACTTCCTGGGCTGCACTCTGATTACCGCCATGCCCGTCGAGCTCTTTGAGCTCTGCAGACATGGTGGACGCAGAAGCCAAGGTAAAACCAGCATCGTCATCGATGACCTGGGCATACATATGGTTTCCGCTACGATAAACGCTGAGACGGGGTCGGGTGGCGGAGCCACGCAGACGCTTCCGTATGGAAACCTTCCTGCGTGCACGCGCCTTGAATCGAGTGTTCGTGTTGGCCATGATGGACCTCCCTTACTTCTTCGCGGCCTTGCCAGCCTTGAGACGGATCTGCTCACCTTCGTAGCGAACACCCTTGCCCTTGTAGGAGTCAGGTGGACGGAAGGAGCGAATCACCGCGGCAGCTTGACCAACGGATTCACGATCCATTCCAGCAAGCGCCACGATGGTCTGCTTATCCACAGTCACCACAACGCCCTCGGGAGGACTGAAGGTGATGGGATGAGAGAAACCAAGGTTCAGGACAAGATCACGGCCTTTGACCTCGGCCTTGTAACCGACGCCAATTATCTCAAGCTTCTTGGTGAAGCCCACCGACACGCCCGTGACCATGTTGTTGACCAGCGCTCGCATTAGACCGTGGTTGGCCCGATGCTGCTTGCTGTCAGAACGCCGAGTGACGATGACATTGCCATCCTCAACCTTAACGTCCACCCCCTCAACCAAGGGGCGGTCCAAGGAGCCCTTGGGCCCCTTAACAACGACGCGGTCACCGACGGCAATTTCGACCTTTGCAGGAAGTGCGACGGGCTGCTTTCCGATACGAGACATTGTGTTCTCCCTTACCAGACGTAGCAGAGGACTTCGCCGCCCACGCCTTCCTTACGAGCAGAGCTGTCAGTCAGCACGCCGCGAGGTGTCGTGAGAATGGCGACCCCGAGTCCATCACGGACCCGTGGAATATCTTGCTTGCCGACGTACTTACGACGACCAGGCTTGGACACCCGCTCGATTCCCCTGATGACGCACCGGTTGCTCTTGTCGTAACGCAAGAACACCTTGATACTGCCTTGAGGATGCTCGGGAATATCGATGTAGCCCTCGACAAAGCCTTCGGCCTTGAGGATCTTCACCATCTCTAACTTGACCTTGGAGCGCGGCATAACCACGCTGGAATGGCCCGCCATAGAGGCGTTCCGTATCCGTGTCAGCATATCCGCGATCGGATCTGTCATGGACATGTACTATTTCTCCGGTTCGGAGCTGGTTTCCTGAAGGACCTGGCTCGAGGGAAGAATGGAGGAAGCGCGAGCGACTGCGCTTAGCTCCGGAAAGGAAATCCGATTGACTTCAAGAGAGCTCGGCCCTCTGCATCAGTATCGGCGCTTGTGACGAAGGTTATGTTCATCCCATTGATACGAGAGACATTGTCGTACTCAATCTCAGGGAAGAGAATCTGCTCGGTCAGGCCCATGTTGTAGTTCCCGCGGCCATCGAAGGCA
>CAJQPC010000079.1 GCA_905480105.1 uncultured bacterium
CCCGTTGGCGTTCCCGGGGAATGTCGAGGTCTGTGACGAGGTGGACAACAACTGCAACGGGCGAACGGACGAGCCTGGAGCCGAGGACGAAATCACCTGGTACACCGACAACGATGGGGATGGCTATGGCGACCCTGACTATTCCACGAACTCCTGCGTGCAGCCTGATGGCTATGTGGAAAACGGTGCAGACTGTAATGATGTCTTCTCAGAGATAAGCCCGGATGCCACCGAGGTTTGCGATGGCGCGGACAACAACTGTGATGGCGAAATCGACGAGGACACCGCCGCAGACGCCCTGGTTTTCTATATCGATGGGGATGGGGACGGATACGGCGTAGGAGATACGACGGCGCTCGCCTGTTCGGCACCCAGTGGCTACTCGGAAAATGCCTTGGACTGTGCTGACGACGACTCCACGGTGAATCCGGGGGGCATCGAGGTCTGCGGAGATTCACTGGACAACGACTGCAGCGGGGACGCAGACGGGGGCGACGCCAGCGATGCGTTGACCCAGTACCCGGACTCTGACGGGGACGGCTACGGTTTGACATCGGGCGCACTGACGGCCTGCAGTTTTTCCACTGACACCGTGTGGGTTGCTGTTGGGGGCGACTGCGATTCTTCCAACGCGGACGTGAATCCCGCAGCCCTGGAGCTTTGTGACGGCGTTACCGATGAGAACTGCGATGGCAGCATCGACGAGGACACCGCCTCAGACGCAGCGACTTGGTACTTGGACGCTGATGGCGATGGCTACGGGGAGCTTGTTTCAACGAGCCTGTCCTGCAGCCTGCCCAGTGGCTACTCTGCCGACTGGACGGACTGCGACGATAGCACCGCTTTGGTGTCACCAGAGGCCCCTGAGACCTGCGCCAACGGCACGGACGATGACTGCGATGGCGTGATGGACGAATGTGCTTTGGCAGGCACCCTGAGCGCATCGGATGCAGGCGCCGTCTTTGAGGCGGGAGCGGCTTACGATTTCTTGGGCGTATCTTCCCTTGTGGTCGACGTGAACATCGACGGCTACGACGATGTGATTCAAGGAGCCAACTACGCGGACGACTACGGCACAAATGGCGGGGCGCTCTACATCTGGCACGGGCCAGTTTCCGGGGACCACAGCGCGAGCACAGCGGATGCGGACTATGGTGCAGGAAGCTCGGCGCGCTTCGGTGAGTCAATCGCAGCGCTGGGGGACGAGGACTTAGACGGCAACTTGGACTTGGTGATTGGCGCACCAGGGTACGACGAGAGCTATGAGAATGGAGGAGCCATTTGGCTCAGCCAGGGCCCCCTGAGCAGCTCGGGTGATCTGAGCTCGCAGGCGCCTTTCGTGCTGGGCTCCGACAGCGAGGACCAACTGGGTGTGGCGCTGATGGTCGGAGATCTGAACGGCGACTCGACGATGGACCTGCTGGTTGGCGCCAGCGGGACAAACTTCGGTTCGGTCTACCTGTTCTTCGGCCCCCTAAGCGGCACCACCACCACATCTGCGGCGGATGCAGAGTTTACTGGGGGCAGTAGCGCATCAGGCGCCGGCGCGGCCATCGCCACGGCAGACTTTAACGGCGACGGCGCAGATGACCTCCTCTATGGCGGGGTTGCGGATGCAGCCGACAAGGGGAGTGGGAGCGCTGCTGGCTCTGCCTTCATGGAATACGGACCGATTACCTCCTCTGGAGGGGCAGCCAGCTACGCCTTGTACGGGGCCACTTCCGCTGACGGTGCCGGCTCCTCTGTGGCCGGCGGTGACCTGAATGACGACGGCTACGATGACCTTATCGTCGGTGCCAGCGGTGCAAGCAGCTCAGCGGGTGCGATCTATGTGGTCTTAGGTCCTCTCACTGCGGACATGGACCTGAGCTCGGCTGATATCAGCTTCTCGGGGGTTGCCAGTGGAGACGAAGCAGGAGTGTCCATCGCCGTTGGTGACAGCGATGGAGACGGCCTCGCCGACCTGGTCATGGGTGCCGACTACAACGATACCAGCGCCACCAACGCCGGTGCCGCATACCTCTTCTATGGACCATTCACCGCAGGAACCGCCTCTTTGTCCAGTGCCGCTGCCGAGATTGGTGGAAGCAATTCGAACGCCCGGGCGGGTGGGTCGATTGCCTTTGGAGACGTGGACAGCGACGGGTACGACGACCTGTTGTTGGGCGCGAGCCGTCAGAGCGTCACCTATGCATACGGCGGTGCGGGCCTGTTGATGATGGGCGACCAACGCTGAGAGCCCAGACGCAGCAACACTCCGGCAGCGTAAAGCAGCCTCTTGGTCCTGTGGTCTGGCGCTGACTGGATCGCCTTAGAAGGCGCTTCCAATGCCAAAGTCGAAGACCATGGTGCGCTCGTCTTCGTAGGGGTTCACCGGAAAGCCCCACTCGAAGCGCAGTGGTCCGATGGGAGAGAACCACCGGATGCCGGCGCCATAGGCGTAGCGCAAGTCCTGGATGTTTACGTTTCCGTTCCCGTAGGGGTCTCCGAAGGCGTTGCCAGCATCAAAGAAGACCACAGCAGTAATGCCGGCCGACTTGATGATCGGGGCCTCGATCTCGAACTTGTTCACCCAGGTCTGGGTACCGCCCACAATCAGACGGTCGTCTGGACTGGTGGGGTCGTCACTCCCTGCGCCTACGCCGCTCTGACCAGGTCCTGGCACCCGGATACTGGGTCCTAAACTGAACCAGTTGTAGCCACGCACACTGTCCAAGCCACCCGCACGGTAGCGGTGGATGAAGGGCACCACCGAACCGTCGGTGCTTGCGATGTGCCCAAAGGTGGTGTTGAAACGAAAGATAAAGCGGTCCGAGAGCTTCTCGGAGTGCGGGAAGATTGGCTGGTATAGACGCAGGTTGATGCGGCTCTCCACCAGATTAAAGTCTCCACCCAGCAGGTCGAGTACCTCGTTCTCATTGACTCGGATGCCGCCTGAGAGCGCTGTCTGAGCGGAGAAGTACAGGCCTTGGGTGGCCGCGATACGGTTGTTCCGCTTGTCCACCGTGAGGTTGAGACCCAGGGTCGAGGTCAGGCCGTTACGGTAGAGCTCACCGCCGAAAACCTTGGATTGGTAGGGCGAGATGGAACTCAGACCCACGTCCTCTAAGCTGTAGTTCAGGGTCAGCCGGATGTCGTCGGTTCTATCCAAGTAGCGGCCTACGGCGAGACCACCGCCGCGCTGGTACTGGTCCTCGACAAACTGCTGGCTCAGACTGTAGGCGTCGACGCGAACGGTCCAGCGGGTGTCCAAAAAGTAGGGATCGTAGAAGCTCAGGTTCCCTTGGCGCCGCAGGCTGGAGTAGTTGATGGACGCGCTCATCACGTAGCCCAAGCCCAAGAAGTTGTTCTTGGACACCGACCCGGTCAGCACGAAGTTCTCCAGGTTGGAGAACCCTAAGCCGACCGAGAAGCTCCCCGTGGGCTGCTCGACCACGGAAACGTCCAGGTCCAAGGTCCCAGGGTCGTCGCCGCGAGGCGTGTTGATACGAACTTCCTCGAAGAAGCCCAGGCGCTGCAGGCGCATGTTCGCATCGCGGATGGCCGAGCCTGAGTAGATGTCTCCCTCATTGAGAAGAATCTCACGGCGCACCACCTTGTCCCAAGTGGGGTCGTTCCCAGTGATGTTGATGCGGTGGATGTTGAGCTTCTCGCCCTTGACCACGATGAAGGTCACGTCCACCACGCCGCTCTCGGGATCCGTCACTGTCTGGGGGTAGACCTGGGCGAAAGCGTATCCCTGATCGCCGTACAGGTCCGTGATGCGCTGCATGGCCATCTGCAGGCTGGTCAGGCGGAATGTGTCCCCCGTTTCCAAGGCCGCGAGAGCTTGCGCATCCGTGCTCAATCGACGCTTGACGCCGTCCCAGATCCTGGGAGCATCCGTGCCCTGTACTTGGGCGACCGTCTCGCCCTTGAGGAGACGCTGAGCAGCCTGTTTGGTCAACCCCTCTTCGGCTACAAAGTCCCCTTCCACCTTCAAGTGGCCCAGGTTGTACTTGGGGCCCTCGTCTAAGTGCAGGGTGACGTAGATGTAGCGCTTGTCCGGACTCAAGTAGACCTTGGGTTCCCCGACCTGAACGTCGACGTAGCCTTCCTCCAAGTACACCTGCTGGACGATCTGTATGTCGGTGTCCAAAGCCGCCCAGGAGAAGTTCCCGCTGCTCGACAAGAAAGGGGCCACACCGCCTTCCTTGGTGGTGAGGAACTTCTTGACCTCGCGGTCGCTCAATCCCTCATTACCGGTGACTTCAACGGATTGAACCACTACTTTTCGGTTCTCAACGATCTCGAATGTCAGCTCAACCTGGTCTTCCGACACTTCCCGAAGGATGGGCTCGACTTCGGCCAGGAAGTACCCCTTCTCAAGGTACAGGTCCCGAACCCGCTGAGCATTGGCCCGCAGGTCTCCGTCGTTAAGGACGCTGTAGGCGGAGATGTCCAGCACCTCCAAGATGTCTTCATCGTCGATCTTCTTGTTTCCGCTCAGGATGACCTCGCGGACAGCGGGGTTCTCCACCACGATAAAGGTCACCACCACGCCGCCCTGGGCGTCGGCAGCAGATACATCCACTTGAACGTCTTGGAAGAATCCAGTCCGGTAGACTGCCTTGATGTCTCGGCGGACCTTCCAAGGGGCCAGCGCCTCTCCAGTGCGCAGCTGTATAGCGGCCATGACGGCAGCCTCTTCGATGCGTCGATTGCCCTCGACCCGGACGGCGGTCACGCTCTGAGCCTGCACCTCGGTGCGCTCGAATTCGATGGGCTCCAGACCGCCCAGCTCGTCGGAGAGCTTCGGTGGTCCACCACCACCGATCCGCGGTCCGCCCTGAGCCAGAACAAGACTGCTGAGAAAGATGCACCAAGTCAGCATGTCTTTATACCTCTACCAGGAGGCCGTCAGCCACCTGCAGACGGCGTGGGAAGCGCGCCGCAAGCTCGTGGGAGTGGGTCACGACAACCAGTGTGCTACCGCTCTCAGCGTGCAACTCTAGGAGTAGCTCGAAGACGCCAGTGGCGGTGTTCGGATCCAGGTTCCCGGTAGGCTCGTCTGCCAGCAGTAGGCCTGGATTCATGACCAGGGCCCGCGCAATGGCCACACGTTGCTGCTCTCCACCGGAGAGCTCCCCAGGCAAATGATTGAGTCGGTGAGACAGGCCCACTCGCTCCAATCGGGCCCTGGCGACGCGCTGCGCTTCGGCGACAGGCCGGCCTTGGATAATCATGGGCAAAGCCACGTTGCCCAGCGCGCTCTGGTCTGGCAGCAGGTGGTGGAACTGGAATACAAAGCCAATAAAGCTGTTCCGCAAGCGATCGATCTCTCGCTGAGGGAGCTCAAAGACATCGCGTCCATCCATCCAGACTTTGCCCGTCGTAGGGCGGTCCAGCGTCCCGAGTATCTGCAGAAAGGTGCTCTTGCCACAGCCGCTGGGCCCCACGATGGACACCTGGTCGCCAGGAGCCAGATCGATGCTGACTTGTTTGAGGACCTCGATACTCTTTCCACCCTTCTGAAAGGTGCGGCTGAGCCCCTCTACCTTGACTGTGCGTCCCTGGTTGTCAGCTGGCACGAAGACCCTCCACCGGGCGTAGACTAGCGGCTCTGGACGCCGGATAGAGCGTCGCTAAAAAACAGATTGCTACGGCTGCAAAGTTGACGAAAAGGATGGTGAGAGGCTCCATCTGCACCGGCAGCGAGTCCAGGTAGTATACGTCGGTATCCAGTGGGAAGCCGTAGGCATCCAACAGCACGCAGCCGAGCAGGCCAAGAATGGTGCCCGCGATGGCACCGACCACCCCAATGACCACACCCTCGGTCATGAAGATGAGCCGGACCTGTTGGTTGCTGGCCCCCATTGCCTTGACGATGGCAATCTCCCGCGACCGTGTGACCACCAGCACGATCATCATGCCGGCGATGTTCAGGCTGGCGACCGCAACAATCAGGCTGAGGATCAGACCCATGACCACTTTCTCGAGCTTTAGGGCGTCGAAGAGATTGCGGTTCAGGTTTTGCCAATGCCGGGTGTAGAAAGGGTAGGCCAAGGCATCTTCGATGGCCAGGGCGATTGGGTCTACGCCGTATATGTCGTCGACCGTGACCTCGAGTCCGGTGACCATTTCATCCATCTTCAGGAACTCTTGAGCGTCTTGGATGGCCACGTAGGTCCACTTGGTATCGTACTCGTACATTCCCGAGTAGTAGATGCCAGCGATGCGGAAGCGCTTCACGTCCGGCATCGGCATGCCCAGGGGCCCGATGCCACGTCCCACTGGGTTGATAATGTGCACGACATCACCCACAAAGACTTTCAGGCTGTGGGCCAACTCTTCGCCAATCAGAATGCCGGGCAGCTGGAGTGCCTTGTCCTCATCCGATGCCAAGGGTCCAGCCGGTGGGTTGTGCAGCGATTCCAGAATCACCTGCTGTGCTTCCGGATTCTCTGGGGTGCCCTCGGGCCCGGACACGATGTTCTTTCTTAGGTCGACCACGTCTCCAACCATCACCGGGTCGATGCCCTTGAGGATGATGCCCTCGCCGTTGCCGTGCTCGGACTTGATCATCATCTCGGTGTAGATGAAGGGCGCCACGCCGGTGACCCCATCGACGGCTTGAACCTTCTCGACGGCGTCTTCCCATTCGTCGATTCCTGAGCTGTAGCGCAGGACCACCACATGGGCGTTGGAGCCCAGGATTTTGTCGCGCAGGTCCATCTCAAAGCCCGCCATGACCGAGAGAACGATGATCAGCGCCATTACTCCGATGGTCACACCCGCCATGGAGATGGCGGTCAGGGCGCTCACTCCCCGCTCAGCGTTTCGGCCGCGTAGGTGAGAGAGGGCGATGAGAAGGGCAAATCTCACTCGTCATTGTCCTCGGCCGGGGCGGTAGCCTTTTGCCGCAGAGCAGGAAACAGAACGACCTCCCGAATCGAGGTCTGGCTGGTCAAGAGCATGGCCAGGCGATCCACGCCGATGCCCTCCCCCGCGGTTGGGGGCATGCCGTAGCTGAGAGCGCGGACGTAGTCGGCATCGAAGTACATCGCCTCATCGTCTCCTGAGCTCTTGGCGTCGGCCTGGGCCTGAAAGCGGGCAGCTTGGTCCACCGGGTCATTGAGCTCGGAGAAGCCATTGGCAATCTCCTGGCGGGCCACAAAGAGCTCGAAGCGGTCTACGATCTCAGGGCGCTCGTCATTTCGCCGGGACAACGGTGAGATCTCCGTGGGGTAGCCCGTCACAAAGGTTGGGTTGACCAGCAGGGGCTCCACATGGACGTCGAAGAACTTTTCAAACCACTTGCCTACCGTGTTGGGAAGCTCGGTCTCTTCGTCTGCGGGATGGAGAGCGATCCAGCGGCTTCGCAGTTGCTCCAAGTCCCAGGGATCCTCTACGCCGGCGTGTTCACGAATGAGGTCCTCCATAGAGGCACGGCGCCAGGGACGGCTGTAGTCCACGACATCGTCGCCGTAGGGGATCTGCAGCGTGCCCGCGACCTGCTCGGCCAGATCGGTCACCAGGGCCTCCGTGTGGTCCATCAGGTCTGTATAGGTGGCGTGCGCCTGGTAGAACTCGAGCATGGTGAACTCGGGGTTGTGGCGCAGGCTGACCCCTTCGTTACGGAAGTTCCGATTCAGCTCGTAGACCCGCTCAAAACCGCCCACGACAAGGCGCTTCAGGTAGAGCTCGGGTGCCACCCTTAGGTACATGTCCATGCCCAGGGTGTTGTGGTGCGTGACGAAGGGCCGAGCGTTCGCCCCACCAGGGATGGCCTGCAGCATGGGGGTCTCGACCTCCATAAAGCCCTGGCCATCGAAGTAGCTGCGCAGGCCGCGAACGATCATGGAACGCTTGCGGAAGGTCTCCCGAGTGTCCTCGTTGATGAACAGGTCGAGATAGCGCATGCGCTGGCGCTGCTCAGGGTCGGTAAAGCCCTTGTGCTTGTCCGGCAGTGACTCGATGCACTTTGCGTAAAGCTGTAGCTCCGTGCAGCGCAGGGAGAGCTCTCCCTTTCGGGTACGCATAAGCGTGCCGCGGGCCCAGACCCAATCGCCCAGATCGAGCTTCTTCCAGATGGCGTCGAAGGCCTCATCACCCAGGTCGTTCTTGCGAACGAAGATCTGAATGCGACCCGACTCGTCTTGGATGCGCGCAAAACCTGCCTTACCCATCTCATTCTTGAACCGCAGCCGACCCGCGGTGCAGAACTCGGTGGTCACGTCAGCTTTCAGGGTCACGTCGTCCTTGTCACCGCCGGCCGCGATCAGCTCAGCGAGGCGGTGTGTGACGCGCTGCCCATTTGGATAGGGCTCAACTCCGGACTCGCGCAAGGCAGCGAGCTTCTCAAGGCGGCGTGGGTCAAAGTCGAACATGAATCCTTCCACGCTCAGGTCCAGTCGTGGACAACATGAGCGAGTGCCCGTCTATTCCACCAGGGAGCACGGCGCCCCCGCAGATCTACCTGACTCCCTGCCCTGGTGTCCTTTGGTCCCATTCACAGGGCCAATTCACCGAGCCAATTCCCTTGGGGGAGGGTCACTTGGGGAAAATATACGCGGCGTAAAGGTCGTTACAGCTCTGCGCCTCGATGCTCCCGGAGAGCGTGCCATCCGCAGGAATGGTGTCCAGGATAGTCGGGTAGTTCCCCGTCAGGCCAGTCATCTCCTCAATGTCCACCATGTAAGGGTCCACTTCCGTGCCATCTCCGGAGAAGTTGACTGTGAACTCCTGGCCGTTTCCAATCCACTCGTATGCGTCGTCTCCGGTCCAGAAGAAGTCTTCGTCATCAGACTGCTCGTCGCGTGTGCCCCACTCAAAGGCGCCGTTCCCCAAAGCGCACTTCACGGACCAGGTGACCTCGGTCGTGGGGGCATCCGCTGTGCGGCTGACGGTCATTCCAGCGGGGTCGTAGTTGGGCAACACGGCCGAGAGGTTGCAGGTGCCTGGGGCCCAAACGCCCTGCGGATCTACCTGTTTTGAGCTGAGGTACTCGGCCACCTTCGGACAGTCCGAGTCCGGTGTGCTCGTCAGGTAAAACATCGCCCCGTCATCTGTGTGGAAGCCAAAAGCCCGGTAGATTGCCACTTCGGCGTCGCCATCAGCGGTGCTGACGCTGCCCGTGATCTGCGGCACCTCGTCGCCAACGACGTCCTTCTCACAGGCCAGCAGACTCACCAAGCTCATCCAGACCATCGTCTTCTCCTAACAGACCCCCAGCCTAACCCTAAAGTCGGCTCCCCTTGGTGCCCGGTATACGAAAACTCTGAGACGGGCTCCGTACTAAGTCTCGTCTTCCGCCGCGCCCTCTCCTGCCTGGAAGGCCAGCCACGCTTCGATGAACGGGTCCAAGTCACCGTCCAGAACCTTGTCGGTATTGGTGCGTTCTAAGCCCGTTCGGGTATCCTTCACCATTCTGTAGGGCTGCAGTACGTAGTTTCGAATCTGGCTGCCCCACTCGATCTTCTTCTTGGTGGCGTTGACCTGATCCACTTCGGCCTGGCGGCGCTCCAGTTCATGCTGATACAAGCGTGAGCGGAGCATCTTCATGGCCGTGGCGCGGTTCTTGTGCTGACTGCGCTCGTTCTGGCACTGCACCACAATCCCGGTTGGGTTGTGCGTGATCCGGACCGCGGAGTCTGTGGTGTTCACGTGCTGACCGCCTGCGCCGCTGGCACGGTAGGTGTCGATGCGCAGGTCCGAGGGGTTGATGTCCACCTCGATGTCATCGTCAATGTCCGGGTAGGCACCCACACTCGCAAAGGCGGTGTGGCGACGGGCAGCAGCGTCGAATGGAGAGATGCGTACCAAGCGGTGCACCCCGATCTCAGCCTTTAGGTAGCCGTAGGCATATGGGCCATCCACCTCGATAGTGCAGCTCTTAATGCCCGCTTCATCGTGTGCCTGTTCCTGTACCAGCTTGGTCTTGAATCCCCGGCTCTCGGCCCAGCGCAAGTACATGCGTTTGAGCATCTCGGCCCAGTCAGAAGCGTCGGTTCCTCCGGCGCCGGAGTTGATCTCTAAGATCGCGGAGTTCTGGTCTCCCTCGCTGGAGAGCAGACGCTGAACTTCAAGTGCGCGCGTGCCCTTTTCAGCCAAGAGGAGCGCCTCATGCGCCATGTCCACCAACTCTTGGGCTTCCTCGCCCTCACACTCAGCGGCAAGGGCCAAAGAGGTGTCTACTTCTTCGACTGCGTCCGCGAGGGCCTGCCAGTCCTTGACCACGCGCTCCAGGCCAGCCTTTTCTCGGAGCATTTTCTGGGCTCGAGCTTGGTCGTTCCAGAACTCAGGGTTGCTGGACTGGTTGTCATAGTCCGCTATTTCTCGCAGCCTTCCAGCAACGTCAAAGATGCCTCCGCAGTTGGGACACCTTGTCGGTTGCCACGTTCATGCGGGTGCGGATCTCTTCGGGGCCCATTTCTCTCTCCTACGTACCGCCGTCCGTAACCCGCTCGATGAGTCCTTTCCCGCGCCAGCCCAGCTTGACCATCAAGCGGCCCTCGGCTTCGACCATCTCGAGCAGATCCTCCTGACTGGTCTCGTGGTCGTAGCCGAGCAGGTGTAGTAGTCCGTGCACCATCAGGATGCGCAGCTCGTCCCGCAGGTCGTGGCCTCGTTCTTGGGCCTGGCGATCTGCGGTGTCTGCCGAGATGACCAGGTCTCCAAGTACGACTGGGTCGTCCTGGGGAAAGCTCAGTACATCGGTTGAAACCGGCTTGTCTCGCCACTGGCCGTTTAGGGGGGCGATGAACTCATCGCTACACAACACCAAGCTCAGCTCACAGTCCTGGAGTTTGGCCGTCGCCATCAGGGCCTGCGCGTCTTGCTCTACCCAGGCCATCGGGATGGGGCATGGGTCCAAGCCTTCGACTCGAGAGAGCACGGTGCTCAACGCTCGCCGCCTAATCCTGGCAGGTACTCAGGGCTCTCGTAGTCTACGACTGCTGCCACCTCGTCAGGAAGGTCGCGGCGGGGCCTGTGGCCATCGGGGGATAGCGCCAAGTCCCCGGTGTTCAACTCCAGGGTGATGACTGGCTCACCACCGGTGCTGGGAGCGTCCGGGAGCGTCTCACCCGGGGGAATGACAACATCTGGGTACTCGATGCGGTGGTGATGAATCGCCAGAATTGTCTTCTGAAAGACCTCGGCGATGATGCGCAGTTCCTTCACAGTCAGTGGGCATTCGTCGAATTGCCCCTCGGCCATCACGGAGTTGATGATGCGCTGAATCATGATGGCCACCCGCTCAGGAGTGGGTTCCTTGATGGAGCGGCAGGCCGCCTCGATCTTGTCGGCCAGCATGATGACCCCGGCTTCCCGGGTGTTGGGCTTGGGACCTGGATAGCGAAAATCTTCGGCATCTACCCCTGGGTTTGTGGCCTGGGCTTGACGCAAAAAGTAGTGCACCGTGCCCGTCCCATGGTGCATGTAGATGTTGTCCACAATGACTTTGGGCAGCTTGTGCTTCTTGGCGATCAGGCCCCCGTCGCGAACATGGTCGATGATCACCCGTGCCGATTGGTGTGGTGTCAAGCGCTCATGGCGGTTGACCCCATCTCGTTGGTTCTCGATGAAGTACTGGGGCCTCACAGCCTTTCCAATGTCGTGGAAGTAGCTTGCCACGCGGGCTTGGAGAGCATTCGCACCTATGGCCTCTGCGGCGGCCTCGGCCAGGGTACCGACCATGACACTGTGGTGGTACGAGCCGGGCGACCGCAGCATCAGATTGCGCAGAAGCGGGTGGTCCAGGTTGGCCAGCTCCAGCAGCTTCAGGTCGGTGTCAAAGCCCATCAACTCGAAAAGGGGCACCAAGCCTAAGACCAGGAAACCACTCAAGATGCCGCCAATGACTGCAGCGCCGACCGCCCAGACCGGCGAAATCTGCTGAAGACTGCCGTCTCCCACGTTGCTCTGAATCAGGTGGATGACCAGGACCAAGGCTGCATTGACCATCCCGGTAATCAAGCCTGCTCTCAGGATGGCCTTGCGCTCGCGACTCATGCCCACGGCGCCTGCGGCAGTGACCGAGCTGATCACGAAAAAGGCGGCGTAGAGCACGGACTGCTCCATCAACAGCCCGACAAGAACCGAGGCCACGATGCCGAAGACCAGTGCGGTCTCGGAGTTGATCAGAATGCGTACCAAAAGGGCCGCACCCGCCACCGGTACGGCGAACCACAGCACCTGAGCAGGGACTTCGCCGGCAGAGGCCAGGGTGTCCGAGAGGGAGATGACCAAGCGAGCCAACAACAAGGTCAAAACCAGTAGCAAACCGGCGGCCTCAGTCTCGCGGTGAGACAGGCTAAATTTCTTAATGTAGGTGCCTGCAAACCAGTAGATGCTGGTCAGGAGCAGGAGGCAGAACACGGCAAGTGAGCCGCTCACCAGCAATGGGCTGCTGCCTGCGTGGGTGAGCTGCATGACTTGAAGCTGTTGGAGCTGGTGGGCAGTGAGGATGTCGCCCTGGCGCACCAAGGCCGTACCGAGCTCAACGCTGACCACGACCTCCGGGACGGCAAGCTCAGCAGCGTTTTTACGCCGCTGGGTCAGATCTGGTGCACTGCTGAGGTTTCCATGGATGGCCGCCTCGGCCACGGCCTTTGCGGCGCGAAGTTGGACGGGATCGGCGTCGCCGAAGTGTTGGAGGGCGTAGATATGCAGCCCCTTCGCTGCAGCCTCCGCGGTCAGAACAGAGTCGAAGCTGTCCAGCCTGGCCTCGTCCTGGGTGGGTTTACGGATGACATTGACCGGCGGGGTCGCTGGCAAGATGCTGCGGGACCCGATGATCAAGCCGCTCATGGCGTCTAAGACCAGCTCGTTGATCAGCACTTCGATCTGTTCGGGGAAACCTTGGGCAGCGATTGGCGCCACATCGATCGGCTTCAAGTCCATGCCCACTTGCTTGATGAAGGCCACTGCGAGGGCCTCCAAGCTCTCCGGAGAGAGCGCCTCTTGCCCGCTGGCTCTGGCCGCAGCGACCGTCGATTCATGTCGCTGGCGAGCGGCATCAAAGGCGGTAGAGATGCGTGCACGGAGCTGCGCCGAGACAGCCGTGTCGTGCTCGAACACCGGCGGAATTGCTTGGGAGGCAGCAAGCTGTCTCGAGGCGGTGGTGTCCTGGTCTACGTAGCGAAACGGAAAGGGCGCCTGAATGTCCCGACTGGCCACCTCCCCCACTTTCCAGTCCACGTCCGGTACGCGCAGAAAGTCTGTCAGCAGCAGTGCACATGCCACCGAGACCAAGACCAAGACCGCCACACGGCGCATGCCGGAGAGCCGGCGTATCCAGGGTCTGATCGTCGCCGCGTTGGGCGGGGTGAGTGCTATCTATTCTCCCGTTGCTTTGGCCGTGCTTGATCATAGGCGCGAATGATGTCGCTGACCAGCCTGTGCCGAACCACGTCACCAGCAGAAAAGGTCACCTGGTCAATCCCGCGGACGCCTTTCAGGATGCGGCTCGCCTGTTCCAGACCGCTCTTCTCTCTGGGCGGCAGGTCGATTTGCGAGAGGTCGCCGGTGATGACAGCCTTGGAACCAACACCCAGGCGTGTGAGCAGCATCTTCATTTGCATGGCGGTGGTGTTTTGAGCCTCGTCCAAGATCACAAAGGACTTGGAGAGGGTGCGTCCGCGCATGAAAGCCAGCGGTGCGACCTCGATGGTCCCCTTTTCCATTAGGCGAACGGTCTTGTCTTGGCCGATCAGTTCAGCCAAGGCGTCGTAGAGGGGGCGCAAATAGGGGTTCACCTTCTCCACCAAGTCACCCGGCAGGAAACCAAGCTTTTCTCCTGCTTCTACAGCAGGACGGCAGAGGATGATTTTGCTCACCTCGTTTTTGGACAAGGCGGCTACCGCCATGGTCACGGCCAAGTAGGTCTTGCCAGTGCCGGCGGGTCCAAGTCCAAAGACGATGTCGTTCTCCCGAATGGCCGTCACGTACTGCTTTTGGGTCATCGAGCGCGGGAAGATAGGGCTTCGGTTTCGCGCAACGAAGATCACATCGGTGAAGACCTCGTCCAACCGCACTTCGGGGTCCGTGCGTGTCAATCTCGTGGCGTGTTCCACGAGAGAGGTTGTGATGTTGGTGCCCTTCAATGCCAACTCGTAAAGCTGGGTAATCAGGTCGGCTGCCAAGTCAGTGCTCTGGTCGTGGCCGGCCACCGTGACCCGGGTCCCGCGCTGGTGCACCTGAACCCCGAGTTCTCGCCCGATCAGCTTCCAGTGCGCACCCACCTCCCCGCTCACTTCACGCAGTGCGTTGGTGTTGTCGAAGCTGAGTTGATGTTCTTCCATGGATCGGGCCACAGCTGACCTCCGCGTCTGAGTGGCCACTCTATGCACCAGACTTGCCAACTCCAAGCCCGCAGCACTGGGTTAGCTTCCGCACGCACACAGGAGTAGCTCATGATTGTGGGTGTCCCAAGGGAGATCAAGCCTCAGGAAAACCGTGTTGGATTGGTGCCAGCGGGGGCTCTAGCCCTGACGCGGTCCGGCCATACCGTGCTCGTGGAGTCTGGAGCCGGCGACGGGTCCGGCCTACCAAACGAAGAGTACATTCGTGTGGGAGCGCAGATCGTCGACTCCGCAGCGGAAGTCTATGGCCGCGCAGATATGATCTGGAAGGTCAAGGAGCCTATCGCTCCGGAGTTTCCGCTACTGCGGGAAGGCCAGATCTTGTACACCTACTTGCACTTGGCCCCGGACCCTGTCCAGACCGAGGCGTTGCTCAACGCTGGAGTCGTTGGCATAGCCTACGAGACGGTGGAGCTGCCCGACCGCTCTCTCCCCTTGCTCACCCCAATGTCGGAGGTGGCTGGCCGCTTGAGCGTCCAAGCAGGCGCCCACTGTCTGACCCGTCATGCAGGCGGGAGCGGAACGCTGTTGGGTGGCGTTCCTGGAGTTGAGCCAGGGCAGGTCACCGTTATCGGCGGTGGTATCGTAGGGTTGAACGCCGTGAAGATGGCGATTGGCCTGGGCGCTGACGTGACCATCCTGGACGTCTCCCTGCCTCGCCTGCGTTGGTTTGACAACCAGTTCCACGGCCGGGTCAAGACCTTGTACTCCAATCCCTACAACATGGAGCGCATGCTCGGAAAGTCGGATTTGGTTATCGGCGCGGTGCTTTTGCCCGGCGCCAAGGCCCCGAAACTCATCAGCCGAGACATGCTCTCCCTGATGAAATCGGGCAGTGCCATTGTGGATGTCGCTGTGGACCAAGGCGGATGCGTGGAAACCACCAAGGCCACCACCCACGCAGAGCCCACCTACATCGTGGACGGAATCGTTCACTATGCAGTGGCAAACATGCCAGGTGCGGTTGCTCGCACCAGCACCTTCGCCTTGAACAACGCGACCATTCCTTACGGATTGGAGATCGCCAGCAAGGGCTGGAAGAGCGCTGTTAAGGGCCATGCCAGTCTGGCGAAGGGGCTCAACGTGGCCCATGGCAAGGTGACCTACAAGGCTGTTGCAGACGCCACAGGTCATCCCTTCGAGCCCATCGAGCTATAGCGCGTCGTTGGGACTTTCAAAGGCCTCTTCCAAGCGATTGGAGGGGGCCTTACTTTTTGTTCAAGCGCTGCTGGACCGTCCTCTTGGCGGTGCGGCGCACGACGCTGGGTACGTTCTTGTTGCGCGCCAGCGCTGCTAAATCGGAGCGCTGCAGCAAAGGGACCAACCCCACTGCCACACTGACGGGGCACTTGGGGTTGTTGACCAGCCCGATCTTGACCTTGTAGCTGCGCAGGAACTCCTTGTTGATGGCGACCTCCCGCAGGACATCCCCGTGAAGGTTCTTGTTGGCCGCTATGGCACCGGCCTCCGATTCCGAGAGTCGGCCAGACTTGACCACAGCCACGGCAACCTGCTTGTTCTTGTCACGCAGCAAGAGCTTCCTGGCTTCTGCGTTGCCGAGAAAGGCCAGCTTGATCTTAGAGCCGGTGGTCATGGTTGCGATCTGTTGAGCGATGCCCAGCTTCTCCTCTGGCGCAAGGTCGTCGTCGGTGACCATCGAGCTGGAAAACTGCTCGGCATCATCCTGGAAGGAGAAGGTGAAGGATGGGTCCTCGACCCCCTCTGATCCTTCTGGCTTCTCGGCGATCAGGATCTCTAAGCGCTTGGCAATGTGGGGATTGGAAAAGGGGCTAGGCAAGTCCAGCAGCGCCGCCATGACTTCGGCTTCGACGCTCATCTCCGTCAGCTCAGAGACTTTGACCCTCTTGAGCTTTGGGGCTGTTGCTGCCGAGACAGGCTTGTTGACCTTTTTGGGAGCCGCTGGTGTCCGTGCTGCTGGTGCTGAAACTGGTGTTGGTGTTGGAGTTGGCTCGTCCGGCAGCGAGTTCTGCATACGCAAGAAGCTGTGCACCCGCTCCAACTGGGCCGCTGTGGTTTGAGGGTTCTCCTTGAGGGACAGGTAGACATGGGGCGTCATGAGAAGTCGGGACTGATTTCTGCAGATGACGTTGACCAGGTCCCCTCGAGCGGCAGTGGCGATCATGCAGGCGGTACGGTCGTTGGCGTTGGGGAGCGCATAGACGCGCTCCAGGAAGTCTTGGTCCTCCGTGCGGTGCTCGGTCAAGTACTCCAGAACCTTGGGGTGGGTTCGTGGAGAGATGGCGCGCAGTGTCACCTCGGAGTCGAGTTCTTGCAGGGTCTGGGCGGCCGCACTGCGGATAGAGCGCTCTTTGTGCCCCATCAGCACGTAGATCGCAGAGACCTGTACGTCGGGTGGCAGGGGCAGCATGCCTTTTGCGATGGCCAAGCGGCCTCGCGCTGGAGCTTCTGGACTGAGCTTGGATCGGTATTCCACAGGAATGCCCAAGCGGTCGAAAGGGATCTTCACTTGTTGCGCTCGTAGAGCAGGTGCAGTCCCTGCAGGGTCAGGTTGGGCTCGATATGTTGGATCTCCTCGCAGGCCCTTCCAACCAAGTTGGACAGCCCCCCCGTGGCGACCACCGTGGCTTTTCCGCCGAGTTCTTCACGACAGCCGCGCACCAGCCGCTCTACCAGCCCCACGTAGCCCCAGAACACTCCTGACTGCATAGAGGTGATGGTGTTGGTACCTATGAAGCGCTTGGGCTTGGCAATGCTGATGTGAGGCAGCTTAGAGGTCTTCTGGAACAGCGCTTCCGTAGAGATCTGGAGGCCCGGAGCGATGGCGCCCCCCACGTAGTCTCCGTCTCCGTTCACACAGTCAAAAGTGGTCGCGGTGCCAAAATCCACGACCACGAGCGGGGCTCCCCAGACCTCAAGGGCCGCCACGGAGTTCACGATGCGGTCACTGCCTACCTCGCGGGGGTTTTCGGTGCGCACGCGCATTCCGGTCTTGATGCCTCGGCCTACGATGAGCGGCTTGCAGCCCAGATAGCGATGCGATGCCTTTTCCAGGGCATACAGCACCTCGGGCACCACACAGCTCACGATCACACCGGTGACCTGGTCCTGGTGATGCCCCTTGAGGGCCAAGAGCTGGGTCAGCTGAAGGCCCACCTCATCTGTGGTTGAGAAGGCGCTTGAGACACGCCAGGTGGTCTGGACCAGCTTGCCTTCCAGCAGTGCCAGCACGGTGTTGGTGTTTCCAACGTCGATGACTAAAAGCATGGAGGGGATTCTACACCCGCCCACCCATCCTTGGTCCGGCTAAAGGCTCAGGCACCCTGGGCCAAGCGGTCTACGCTCAAGACACCCTTGATCTTCATGAGACTGCGAATCAGCTTCCGCAGCTCATCTACGTTCTCCACTCCAATCTCAAGGTCGCACTCGGCTCGCTCATCACCGACCGCGCGCATGCTCAATGCGGAGATGTTCACGCCTGCCTCGGTGCAAGTCTTGGTGATCTTTGCGGCCATGCCCGGGTTGTCTCGGCAGATGACCTTGACGCCCCCCGTGTGGTGGCCCTTGAACTTGCCGTCCCAATCGACTGGAAGGCGTCGATCAGGCTCCAGGGCCAAAAGTTGTCCACAGTCACGCCTATGCACCGATATCCCCCGGCCACGCGTGATAAAGCCAGCGACTTCGTCCCCGGGGATCGGATTGCAGCAGCGGGCGAAGATGACCAAGACGTCGTCTTCGCCCGAGATGAGCACGGGCGATACATTTCGCTCGCGAATACGCGCAATGAGCTTGTCGAGGGCCGAAGTGTCGTCTGGGTCCTGAATGGCCCAGTCCCTCTCGGGCATTAGCTCTCGGACGACCACAGTGGGCTGGAGGTGGCCCTGCCCCAAGGCGAGAACAAGGCTGTTGACGTTGGGTAGCTTGCGCTCCTTGCACACCTTTTTGAGCATGCCGTTTTTCACGACAGCGTTCAGGCTGGAGCCATAGCGCTTGAGCTCGTTCTCAAGGACCGTGGTGCCCATGCGGATGCCCGTCGCCTGTTCTTCTTCTCGCAGAAAGCGGCGAATCTTAGAGATCGCTCGGGAGGTCTTTACGAACTCCAGCCAGTCTCTTCTGGGGTGTTGGTCCTTGCGGGTCAGCACCTCAACATGGTCTCCGCTGCGTAGCTGGTAGCGCAGGGGCACCATGCGGCCCTCGACCCTGGCGCCTACACATCGGCTGCCAACATCCGTATGGATAGAGTAGGCAAAGTCCAATGCGCATGCACCTTTTGGAAATCCACGTATGTCCCCCGCAGGCGTGAAAACAAAGACCTCGTCGTGGTAGAGGTCGATCTTGACCGCCTCCATGAACTCGTCTGGGTCGTCCACTTCGCGGGCAGCCTCAAACACCTCGCGCAGGCAGTGGATGCTATTGACCTGTTCTTTGGAGAGGGCCAGGTGTCCCTCCTTGTACTGCCAGTGGGCGGCCACGCCGCGCTCACTCACGTCGTGCATTTCCTGTGTACGAATCTGCACTTCAATGCGCTTGCCTTCAGGGCCCATCAGGGTGGTGTGTAGGCTCTGGTACCCGTTGGGCTTGGGCATGGCGACGTAGTCTTTAATGCGGTCCGGAACGGGATTGTAGAAGCTATGCAAGTAGCCCAAGGCGGCGTAACAGCTCGGCAAATCGCTCACGAACACCCGAAACGCAAGCAGGTCGTGAACGTCCTCAAATGGGACTCCACTGCTCTCCATCTTGCGCCAGATGCTGGTCAGGTGCTTGGCCCGGCCAGAGACTGCGCACTCCAGATTCATCTCCTGAAGCTTTCCTGTCAGAAGCGCACTGGTTTGGTCGATGTACAGGAGTCGTTCGCTTTGGGTCTCCGCCATGGCTTGCGTCAGGTCAATAAAGGCCTGGGGATGGAGATTCCTGAGGCACTCATCTTCTAGCTCTACCCGCCAAGCGGTCAGGCCCAAGCGATTGGCCAGCGGACAGTAGATGTCCGAGGTCTCTTGTGCAATGCGCTGGCGCTTGTGTTCCGGCATAGAGCCGAGGGTTCGCATGTTGTGCATGCGGTCGGCCAACTTGACCAAGATGACCCGGATATCCGCAGTCATGGCCAGCATCATCTTTCGGAAGTTCTCCGCTGCGGCTTCCTGCTTGGAGCGAAACTCCAGCTTGCCAATCTTGGTGACCCCGTCCACCAACTCTCCGATGATGGGAGAAAAGGTCTTTTCGATTTCCTCCCGCGTGACCATGGTGTCTTCGATCACGTCGTGCAACAGGGCGGTCGCGACAGTGTCCACGTCCATCTGCTGTTCGACCAGGATGAAGGCCACAGCGAGCGGATGGGTAAAGTAAGCCTCGCCGGACTTGCGGCTCTGCATCTTGTGGGCGTTGGCGGCGAAAAAGTAGGCCTGCATGACCAAGTCTAGGTCTGCGTCCGGGGCGTACTCTGAGATCCGCTTGAGAAGGGTGTCTAAATCAGCCAATAATCACCTGCGGGCTTAGAGCCGCTTCACCATATTATCATCCATCCTGGCGCTTTAGGCCCTGGATAACAAGCTGGCGGCGATGCACTTTCTGCAGCTCCGCCACAAACACGGCCTGCAGACAGTCGTGTGCACAGGAGAGAACGTCGTTGACCACCACATACTCAAACTCGCCGCTACCGTTGAGCTGCTCCTGAACTTGGGCCATGCGGAGTGTGATGGTGTGCTCGGCCTCGGTACCCCGAGCGCGGAGGCGTTGCTCTAGCACCTCGATCGATGTTGGCGCCAGAAAGATACCGATCCCATTCGGCATGGTCTTGCGCACCTGGCGGGCGCCCTGCACATCGATGTCCAGGACCACACTCAAACCTTGGGCCAGAGCCTTTTGAACAGGGGCTCTCAGAGTGCCGTAGCGGTTTCCATACACCTGGGCGTGTTCTAAAAAGTCACCGGCATCGACGTGGGCTTGGAACCGCTCTGGGCTCACGAAGAGGTAGTCCAGCCCTTCGCTCTCCCCTGCCCTGGCTGGCCGGGTCGTCGCTGACACTGAGAAGCTCAGGTCGGGAACATGGCGCAGGGCTTCACGCAGCAGGGTGGTCTTACCAGTCCCGCTCGCACCGGAGACTACAAACAGGGCGCCCTGGTCCGGGCGCGTCCAGCTACTCAGGTTCAGGCTCACTGCAGGACTCTCAGCTCAGGTACTTGGGTCATGATTCAGCCCGCTATGCAGCACGCTACTCAACATTCGCTATCTGCTCACGCACCCGTTCCAGGGTGCTCTTCATCTCCACCACCAAGCCGGAAACTGCGTGCTCGGACGCTTTGGAGCCGATGGTGTTGATCTCCCGGTTCATCTCCTGCGCTAAAAAGTCCAGGCGTCGTCCGATGGGTTCACGCCGCTCCATCGCCATGCTGAACTGCTTGTTGTGGCTGGCTAAACGGGTGAGTTCTTCGGTCACATCCGCCTTGTCAGCGAGCAGAGCGGCTTCTTGGGCTAGGCGCTCTGGGTCCACACGGTCAGACACCAGGCGGCTGATTCGATCCATCAGCTTGATGCGCAGGCGTGCGTTTAAGCCCTCCGACTCCATCTCCACTTTTTGCCGGTGGTCGCCTAGGTCGACGATGAGTTCGGTGAGGGCATCCTCAAGGGCTTTGCCCTCTCGTGTCCGCATTTCAGCAAGGTGGGCTGCTGCGGCAGAGACAGCGGCCTCGACCACGCCCCACTCACCACCCACATCTACTTCATGGTCCACTGTGGTCATCACTCCTGGCATTTCGGCCAGCCGGCTCAGCGTGATGTCGTTGTTGACACCCGGAAGGGCCTCTCCGAGCTGCAACAGGCTGCTGTGGTAGCTGCGCGCGAGTTGGGTGTCTACGGCAATGCCTACGTTGCCGGCTTGGGTCACTCGGCGCACAAAGATATCCAGACGTCCACGAGAGAACATTGGCTTGAGGATGGCCTTGATGCGGGCCTCAAAGGCCATGTATTCACGCGGTACCCGCAGCTGAAGGTCCAAGAAGCGGTTGTTCACGGATTTCATCTCTACGACGACGCTAACCCCACTTCCAGCGGCCTCCCCGCGGCCAAAGCCGGTCATGGACTGCATGCCTTTCTTGATTGGAGTGCGCCTAAGGCCCATCAGAGTGCCGGTTCTGCGGGGCAGTCGCTCACGCCATTGCAGTCCCATGCACAGTTGTCCCAGTCCGTGAAGCTGCCAACGCACTCGGTTCCGTTCTCGAGAACAGCAGTACCGTTTCCTTGGCCTGAAACCGTACGTGCTGCGGTCCAGCCGCCAATCACGTTTTCGGTGCCGGTTGAGTAGTAGACCATCTCCTCCACATTGCCTCCCGAGAACTCGCGCCGGCCCTCGTAGACATAGTCGTAGCCGGAATTTCCACTCACGCTACCACTCGCTACAATGGCCAGTGCGCCGCCCACTTTTCGCTCCTGAGCGCGCTCGTAGCTCAGGTTGCCGCTTGTGTAGCTCCAAGCCTCGCTCTGCCGTCCGTCCCTGTTGAACTCACCCGCGCCGTATTCCACGGTGTTGTCAGGGAGCACGTTGGTCCCCTCCCAGGTAATCTTGTCTTCTGAGACGATGGTGTAGTTCAGCACCTTTTGGGGGTCCCGTGGGACCACCCCGTTGTCCTGCTCCATGCGAAACCGCAGGGTGCCCTCGCAGCGGCTGCGCTGGTCACGCCGGATGTAGCGTGTGGTGCGGTCCAGGGCATCGGTCTGGACGTACATCCCGCGAAGATCGAGGTTCCCGTTCCGAAAGATGGTCCCGTAGGATTCGTAGTCGTCGTCCGTGGCGACGTTCTTTAGGAAGTAGCCACTGCTGTAGTTGGTCCGCCAGGAGAAGTTGCCGTTGGCCTGGTTGTAGGAGCCCAAGATGAGCTGCTTGTAGGCAAGCTCGGGCTCGAATCGAAAGGCCAAGTTGTTGGGGCTTCCGGCCTCTCCCTCGCCACGGTCTGTCGCATAGGCCAGGTCCATGTCCCACCAGTCCAGCACCTCATACTCGCAGGCCAGCTCGGGGTTCAGGTATTTGCCACCGGGCCCACAGGCCAAAAGGGACAGAAATAGGGCCATTGGGTCTCCGAACACTGGCACTTTTCATACAACCCCATCCCGTCTGCCGCAAGGTCAGCAGTGCTACAACGGATCAGTGTTCGCCCCAGATGGCCTCGACGGCATCGACTTGTTGGGCCAGGGTGAAGTCCTGGTGGATTCTGGCTCGCCCCGCCTGACCCCGTTGGTGGAGCGCTTCAGGAGAGTAAAGTGCCTGGGCGATCTCTCTCGCGAGGGCCAAGGGGTCTGCTGGAGGCACGATCCATCCCACCTGCTGGTCCACAAGATCTTCCAGGCCGGGCAGGCTGGTGGTGAGCACTGGCAGCCCGCTGGCCATCGCCTCCATCAGCGCGACTGGGAGTCCGTCCCGATCTCCATCCTGGGCGGTCTGACAAGGTAAGACCATCAGGCTGCACCCATGCATCTCTTCCAAGATCTGTTTCTGCGACCGTGGCCCCAGATAGCGCACGCGTCCGTCCAACTGGGGGCCGCTGCCCACGCCAATCACTTTGAGGCGCACAGTGTCTGGGAGAAGAGAGAGGGCTTGAATAAGCGTTTTCAAGCCCTTTTTAGGTACGTCACGGCCAATGAACAGCAAGGGGCCGTCCGCGGCGATTCGCACACAAGGCCACGCTGCAGCGTCCACCCCACATGCCTGCACTCTTGCATTCACCCCCATCTGCCGTAAAAGACCGGCCTGGTGATGGCTCACTGTGAGCACGGCCTTGGCTTGTTGCAGCACCTCTATAAATGAAGGCCGCGCTTTGTAAAGGTCGGCCGCATGCACAGTCACGCTGTACTCGGCGCCCACCGCGAGCTTGGCGACATAGGCCCACTCGGCGCTTTCCCCCGCGAAGTGGCAGTGGATGCCTTCTCCTGTCTCCAGCGTGCTTGCTGCCCACAGGGCTTTGGCAACCTGTTTCACCGGCTGGTGCTCCGAGAGCCAAGCTCGGGCCCGGCGGCCGCCCCTGGTGCTGAGAACCCGGGCCCCAGCGGCCAAGACCTGGGTGTAGTCGGGCGGGTAGCGCAGGGTCCAAGAGGGTAGCTGGGCCCCTGCCTCCCGTGCGCCTATTGCGAGCGCCCGAACAGTGTGTCCCCTGTCGATGAGTCCCTGAGCCTCACGGTAAACGAAGGTCTCGCTGAGCGTTGGACAGTATCGCAACCAATAGCTCAGGGTCATGGTGCAACGGCTGCTTCGAGCACTGGCATGATCTCCATGGCTCGTTTTCGCCATGAGCGCAGCTGGCGTCTCCGCGCTCGGGTGGGTGGTCCTAGGCAGTTGTGGATGGCTTGTGCAAGAGCAAGGGGGTCTCCTGGGGGATACCACTCGGCCTGATGCGGCTTAATCACTTCACGGAGGGAGCCTACATCCGCGGCCACCAGGGGCAACCCAACGGCAAGGTAATCCCAGAGTTTTAGTGGGTTACATAATTTCTCACCAAACAGGTCAGCGTCCAGCGGCAGGAGTGCAGCGTGCCAGCGCTGCACCACATCTGGTACCTGGTGGTACGGCACGGGGCCTGCCCAGCGCACGTTGGGTGGCAGTGGTCCCAGGGCCTTCAACTCCTCCTGGTTTCCACCCATCAGCTCGACCTCCACGCCGGGGCCAAGGTGCTTTGCAGCTTGCAGCAATGTGGGCAGGCCCTTGTACCGCTTCAGCGAGCCGGCGTAGCCCACGACGTGTCGGGCTCCAGGTCGGTGCTCCCGCACCCGCCGGGGGTTGGTCGCGTTGTAGACCACCTTGCGGTTGGCCGCCATGAGCCCGGGGTGGCAGGCCTCCAGCCCTTCCAGCGTGCCGGCGGTGTTCGTGACCACCCCCTCCGCCGCCGTGAGCAGTCGCGCCTCTACACGCGACAAGGCCGATCCGTTGTCTCCCCGCTCTCGCGCCAGGGCCGAGTCGACCTCATGGGCTTCCAGCACAAGGGGGGGGCCAAAAGGGAGGGTCATCACCTCGTCGGCATAGCCCTTGGACCGGGCCAGGATCACACTACGCTCCGGTTGGTACACCACGCTGTGGAGGAGCCAACTTAGGACCTGCCAACGGAACCACAGTCCGGACAGGGTTTTGTGTTGGGCCAAGGGTAGGCGCAGCTCCAGGCTTGGGGTGTCGCTGAGCTGGTAAAAGTCCAAGATTTCTTCGCGCCCGGCCCGAACGCCCGTATCTGGGCGGTCCGCGATCACGGTGACCCGACACCCAAGCTCGGCCAGGGCGTGTGCAGTGCCAAGCACCTGAATGGACTGAGCCCGTGTCGATGGCAGTTTGGGCCGGTAGAGCACCAGGACACGGAGCGGGATCTTTTTAGGAAGGAGGGACTCGGGGGAGCTCATGAAAGCGCCTCCAGCAGCACCTTGGCACACAATATCGGGCTGTGACGTGTGCGCACCCAGTTTCGAGCCCTCTCGCCTGCACCAAGGTCCTTTAAGAAGGTGCGTACGCGATCGAGATCAGGCGTGTCGGAATCGGCCAGGATTAGCCCCTGCTCTGTCGCTTCAGCCAAGCCACCTGTTCCACTGGAGATGACCGGACAGCCCCGCGCTTGGGCCTCTAGCAACACCAGTCCGAGTCCCTCGGCCCCCTGGCCGCCCGACCCAGCCTTGGACAGCAGTAGCGTAGCGGCTGCATGGTCCATCGCTTGGAAAACCCTCTCCCGAGAAACGCGTCCTTCAAAGACGACCCCTTGGCCCATAGTCTTGAGCGCCGCTGCTTGGGGGCCATCTCCGAGCACCCGCAGTGGCCTGCCGAGCGCTTTCGCCAAGCGGATGACGCGGTCCACGCCCTTGAGCGGGGTCAGGCGCGCGACCACTAAAAGCTCAGGCCCAAATCCCCCCCGCAGAGGGGCCGGCGCCAAGGGCATGGGAACCACACTGGCTTGAACCCCCAGGGCCTTGGCCAAACGCTTCAGATAGGCAGACACGGTCAGCACACTTTGCACCTGGCCACAGGTGGCCACAAAGCGATGCCCGTCGGCGCCTACCGCACTCAGATCGGAACCATGCACGGTGATCGCTTGAGGCACTTGCACCTTTGCAGCCGCGTGCTCAGCCAAGCGCCATGTGCTGTAGATCACAGCGTCCCCAGGTTTGATGGCTCGAGGGAGCTGCAGTCTCACCCAGCGCCCCTGGTGGCGGCCCCAGCTTCTGCCCCACATACGACGGACTGAAAACGGCTGCACGGCATCCCAGCCCCTGGCGCTCTTCGTATCCGGTGCGTGCAGACACACTTTTGCGCCTTGTGCCTGCAGCGCCAGGGCTGTGTCTTCGACCCAGCTGGCAATGCCACCTGTTCGCTGTGGGGGCGCATCCAGGGTCACCAAGTGAATCATCGACGAGCCTGAATCTGCGCCATGATCTGGTCTACGCCCAACTCCACCATGCAGGCAAAATCCCCGATGGGGCAGGCCCCGCCACCATGTTTCGAGCAAGGGCTGCAGGCCAAGCCCAAGTGCAGAGGCGGATCTGGATGAGACCAGAAGCCATCCTTGGGATGGGTCGGTCCAAACAAGGCCAGCGTGGGCAGGCCGCAGGCCGCAGCAAGATGCAGCAGGCCGGTGTCGCCGCCGATGACCAGGGCACAGTCCTGTAAGGCGAGCAGGGTCTGGGCCACACCGGCCTCGTGCACTTGCAGGTCGCAGGGCTTGGCCAACCCTGCGATTCGCTGGGCATCGGACGGCCCCCCCAGCCAAGTTACTTCCTCTCCTAATGCCTCTCGCAGCGCCCCAAAGTGAGGCCAACGCTTGGTCGCATGTGCTGCGCCTGGGACCAGAGCCAATCTCCTGCCACGGCGGGGGATGGAGATCCAGGGCAGTGGCATGGGCGCGACGCCGGCCGCCTCTGCATACCGGGACAGCACCGTGGGGACCGGGCTCTGCGCTTTGAGCCACACCCGCCCCAGACGCTGGGCACGATGGGCATCGACCCTTTTTGGGGCCGTGCCGAAGAGAAGTTTGCGGGACCGCAGAGAGCGTTGAAGGTCCACCACCCGGTCCACCTTGGGCAAGGGGTCCCCGGGTGAGAGCACCCCTACCACTCCTGGAAAGCTGCGCACCAGGCTGTGCCAACGCTTCTGCGTCAGGAAGTGAACATCGCCCAAGGCGCCCGTAACGCCAGCGGCCAGGACCACGTCCCCAAAGCTGGAAAGACGACAGACCAGGGTGCTCACTTGCCCGCCATTAGAGTCTTTTGAACCGACTCTACGGAGATGTCCAGGCACGGCACCCCGGGCACATCACAGTGCTTGGCATAACAGGGTGCGCAAGGGGGGCGGTCTCTCCCAAGGACGGGGACACTACCGAGCGCCCCTGTCTTTTGGGGCAGGGTGCTCCCGTGCACCACAATGGTGGGTACCCCCAAAGCCCGGGCAAGGTGGGAATAGCCGCTGTCGTTAACGACCAAGGCCTGAGCGCGCTGAAGTTCTGCGGCCACCGCAACCAGGGAGCGCTGCTGAACCCTGGGCCAGTCTGGCTGGGGAGCCCAGGTCTCCCCGGGACCCAGGTAGACCACTACGGGGGCTGGATTTTGCAGGCCAAGAGCCTCAAAGCCTTGCCACATCACGGGTGCCCCGGTCGGGCTGATCGGGGCGATCGCCAAGTGGCCCATTGGGAGTCTTCCTAAGGGTAGGAGCCAGTCTAAGCGTGGCGGGCCGCTCACTTGGACTCGGGCCAAGGCGGCGACCAAAGCGTAGGTCTGGGTCCGGTGCTCCCCCGATGCAGGGGTATGGCAGGCGCTGAGCAACAAGCGACGCCCCTGGCCGCTGACTCCAAAGCGCAGCGGAATGTGCCGCAAACGCCAAGCCGACGAAAAGCTTGGTGGCAAGATGACGGCCATGCTGCCCTGGGGCTGGGCGTCGGGGGGTAAGAAGCTTGCGTTGAGTCCTTGATAAAGCTCGGGCGCCCACCTCGGCCCCAAGATGACCAACTCCCCTTTACCTGCAACAGCCTTGGATAGAGCCTGGGCCACGGGAAGGGCCATGACGCCATCCCCAA
>CAJQPC010000080.1 GCA_905480105.1 uncultured bacterium
GCACGGTCAACCTTGCTTTCCGCGTCCGCGCGGGTAGCATCGAGCAGCGTTTGGGGATTACGACCTTGGGTGCTACCGATCAGGACGCGCGATGTCGAGCCAGAACTGCGCTTCAGCATCAAGGCATTGGCCAGCAGGAACAGAGTGAGACCGATTCTTTTGGGCGCCGCTTTTCTGCTTTTCTTCGTCCCGTTGATCTTCCGACCAATTTGGACCGCGTGTCGCCCGGGCGTGGATTTTCGGCCGTTCAGGCAGAACTCCTTTCTCTCTCGAAGCTTTTCTCCGATCCTGTGGTCGCGATCAATCTTCATCTCAACCATCACCCAGAAGCCCTGCTTGTGGCCCTGGATTTGGCAGCGGACTGGGACCTTGTGCAAGGCCACCAGGAAGCTCGGCTGGCGTTTCGACCAACATCTCGGAGAACCTCAGCTGGCGCGAGGCAGGAGGCATTGCAGAGTATCGGTCGGAGCGAGCTGGCCTCAATCAAGCGGGCGGTCGCGCTGTCTGCCCCCAAGCTGGGTCTCACCGCCGAGCTGGCGGCGGACCGGCCCATTCCCCCAGTGCTGCTTCAGCGTCTGGCCTACGCGTTCTCGTCTGATCTGGGTCGGCTCGTCGAGTTGGTCCCGGCTGACCACCCAGCGTGGATCATCAAAACAAGCCTCTCTGTCCTCGGTGAGGCCTTGGGGATTGCGTCCCCATTCGCATTCCCGGTCCAGGACAAATTTCCGTTTGCTTCGCCAAACTTCTGATGGAGTAACCATGAAAAATTGTGAAAAGTTTGAACCCCTCGAGAACACCTTCGCCCAGAATTTATTGAATGCGATGTTGGATTATCTCCGTCTCGATGCTGAGAGGGGAGAGGTTACGGTCGGGGTCTACGATCCGCGGACGGGTGGCCTTGAGCCGTATGCCTTTGGCTCAATCGCGGCCCTCTCTGAGGTACTTGTTTTGGCTTGTGATGCCGAGCTGGCGGGTCATGGTCCACGCAGCGAGGCACCCTTCGATGCGACAGAACTTGTGTGGTCTGCGCTTGAAAAAGAAGGTGGCACATTGTTTTTTCAGACAGTGGCCCAATCATGACCATAATCAACGGGCACAGCTTGGTGAGCTTCAGGGGAGAGATGGGCTACTGCGAAGACTGCGAGGAGTGGCATGATATCCCCGCCTTGCGGCATGGCGCGCCTCCGCCACTCCCACACCAAGCTTACGACCAGACCTTAGACGATGATGAAGACTTTCGAAAGCTCGATACGGCGCTTTTCGATGTGGAAGTGATGCTTGACGAAAAGCGCGACAGGGCATTTCGAACCCTCCAAAAGGTGATGTCTGATCATTCCATTGGTCACCATTTTTGTGTCGACAATCTTGAAAAGATTTCCCAGAAAATCTCGGTGGTGCCTGCGCTCGCCGCAAGTCTGTCATGCAGCACGCCACAGGCGGAGCTTATGCTCAGGGATATCTTTAGTGGCGTATTTGAGTGCACAGAAGACGAGCCGGAAGTGAATGCCCTTGCGAACCAGCTCCTGAAGCTCTTGGTTGATTCTTCAGCCGGTTGTTCTTGAACTGGCGAATGCCCTACCCTCAATCCGTTTTCACTCATTTTCCACTGTACCCAAACGTCCGTTCCGCTCTATTTTCAATCGCCCCTCTCAAGATTCTGAAATCAAACAATTTATTTTAATCGTGGATAAGAATTTTAAGGGGTGCTTTCCAGCGGGGCTGGGTGTGTGAGGTCGTGCTGGTGGGTGATGTGGAGCCGTTTTGTTCACCCCCTACGGTTGAGTTGTCACCCTTCTTATTTTCGCGAAGCGGACCTAATCCAGCTCGTTACCATCCGCGAGACGGAGCTGTTGCAAAGAGGTGAGTGGTCCGTCGCCGTCCCTCGCTGGGTGGGTTGTGGTTTTGAGCTGCTCCTGGCGCACTTCCATTCCGAGGCGTTCAGGGCAGTAGGCTCTCCGGCCGGCCTCGCGCTGGGCGGAAGGCATGGCCCAGAGGAACTGCGCCCTCGACAAGAACTGCCCTTGGCTGTTGGCGGTAATTGTCACCGAACCGTGCAACGGCAACCTGGATATTCCAGTTTCTACCTGGCTGCTACCGGCCAATTCTTTTGCACACTCAGCCCTAAACGCCAACCCCGATCGGGCAAGAAACCCCGGTCCCCCCAATCCCACAGTACCCATTCGGGTTCTTATGTAAATACTGCTGGTGATACTCCTCCGCATAAAAGAAGGGCCCAGCTTTCAACACCTCCGTCGTGATCTCCCCCAGCCCAGCCGCCGTGAGTTGTTCCTGGTAGAGCACTTTGCTCGCCTGGGCCTGTGCCTGCTGTTCCGGAGTGTTCAGGTAGATTCCAGAGCGGTACTGCGTGCCTGCATCATTTCCTTGGCGCATGCCCTGGGTGGGGTTGTGGCTTTCCCAGAACACCTGCAACATCTTCTCCAGCGACGTCACTGTGCTATCGAATGCGACCAACACGACCTCGTTGTGGCCGGTCCGTCCCGAGCAGACTTCTTCGTAGCTAGGGTTCGGCGTGTGACCGGCTGCGTAGCCAACAGCCGTGCTGTAGACCCCCTCCTGCTGCCAGAACTTGCGCTCGGCGCCCCAAAAGCAGCCCATGCCCACAACAAAAGTCTCGATGTTCTCCGGCCATGGACCGACCAAGGCGTGGCCAGTGACCACATGGCGAGCGGGAGGCGCGATGGCCTGCGCCCGTCCCGGAAGGGCTTGGTCCGGCGTGGGAATGGATGCTGGGCGGGAACGGAAGAACATGGGGTCTCCAGGGATCGGCTGCCCCAATGGAAGCACAGAATTTGCCTGCGCCAACGCGTGCAGCGACCCTTCTACTGGTTCCCAAGGCGCCGGGGCTTGCGGTGACTAAAAGCGGTACGTGAAGAACAGGTCCGAGGACAGCTCCTCGTCGTAGCCAAGCTGAAAGGTCAAACGCCGAGTAATGACAAAGTCAAAGGTGGCATCCAGACCGCTTTCGTCCTCTTCTGGCGCGCTGTTGTACTCCAACTCCAGGTAGCCCTTGTTGCCCACGCTCTTGCCCACGACCAGGTCAAAGCCTTGGCCTGTGCTGTTGTTGAGCTGAACACTGTCCACCAAGTTGAACTGGGCGCCGCTCTCCAACTGCTCGGTTAGGGCCCCGGTGAGCTGTGCTGTGGCCAAGGCCAGGGCCGTGTCGCCGCCGTTACCGCCGATCTTACTGCTGGGAATGCCCAGCAGCAGAATGGTCAGGATGTCCGTGTTGCTGTAGCCCTCTGAGGAGGTGAAGGTCAGCTCCGGATTCTCCACATTGCCGGTCACCCCCACGCCGATGGTCCCGTAGGTACCTTCAATACGGCTGGCCTGGAAGTTGATTGTGGGGTTCTCAATCTCACTCCCGCCGAACTGGAGCTCGCCTTCGTCCAAGTTGAAAGCCTTGTTGATCAGCTCCAAGCTGCCACGGACGATGTTCACGTTCCCCTTGGCATCGTAAAAGTCCTCTCGTTGCAGGTAGGTGATCTGGCCGTCCATCACCGCGTTTTTCAGGCGCAGTTCACTGAGCTTTAGGGCCTCATCGTAGCCATCAAAGAGTGGCACGGTGATGTCCAGGCGCATGGAGCGGTTCAGGTCCACGTCCACTTGGATGTCCCAGGGATAGTAGAAGGGCTGCCCCTCCTCGATCAGCGCGGCGAGTTGCTGCTCTTCGCGTACCAGCTGGATGCGAGGGTCCAGCACCAGGCCCTTGGAGTCAAAGAAGAAGTCCTTCCCAAAGACCATGTTGACCTCGTTCGAGAGCACGTCGCCTCGCACCCTCACCTTCGGCCAGGGCCCAGTCAGGCTCAGGTCCATGGTCGCCTTGATCAGCTGTTCCGCCGTCGACGACAGCACGGCGTTGTTCGCGCAGGCCCTAAAGTCCAGTTCGCCGAGCTCCAGCCCGTCTAGCTGCGCGAATCCGCTGACCCGTGTGACTCCTTTGGTCAGCTTTTCCCGGTCCACACACGCCAGACTCTCGTCTTCTGCAAACTTCGGCAGCCAGCCCTCCTCCTTGTTCTTTCGGTTGGTGACCGGCTGCCGGCGTCCCAGGCCGAAGGACTCAAACTGCAGCTGGGCCAGATCCAAGTGGTCTTGACGGGCCTCGGCATGCATGCGAATGGCCCGGAAGCGGGTGTTGATCTCCGGATAGGAGAAACCGCCGTCCTGAATGTCCAAATCCACAATGGGATTGGGTGCCGCAACCGAGCCCGTGATGGTGCCTTCGACGTCCAGCACCCCATAGGTATCCAGGATGCCTGGGTCTACCAGAGACAGCACAGCCAAGGGCAAACCGTCTCCGCCAATCTCCACATCCAGGCCCTCTCGGGCGAGCTGATCATCCAGGCTCCAGTCCGAGGCCGTTCCCAGGGAGAAGGGCACAAAACCGGAGATGACAAAGCTATGCACCACATCAACACTCTCTCGAAAGCCGAAGAGTCCACTCAAGGCATAGCCATCTTCCTCGGGGCCCAAGGACACCACTGCTGGCTCAAGCGCCAAACCGCCGACCTGGGCCTCGGTCAGCTGAAGGGCACCGCTGACCTGGGGGGTATGCAGATTGCCAAAGAGCGCGATGGCGCCTGTCAGGCGGCCGTCCAGTCCCTCCGGAAGCTCCGTAAACACCCGGATCACATCGGTGTGTACCCGCAACGGGACCAGGGAAATGTTCACCTGGGAGAGCCACTGTTCGGGCTCCGAGAAGTTGGGCTCCGGTCCCTCTTCGAACATCCATGCAGTAAAGGCCGCTAAGTCCAGCTTGGCCCGCCCCCCCATGTCCAGCAGGCGGTCCTCGCGCTCGTGCCCCCCGCCCTTCAGGCGAAGCAGACCGCTGTCGTCCATGCCCAGGTCGGCGTCCAAGCGCACCCACTTGGCCGGGGTGCCAACCGCGAGGCGGGTGCCCAGGGACATGTTGAGGTTGGGCGCCCTGAGACTTCCCGTGACATCGGCCTCGCCAGAGAGGTAGCCACCGGGCAAGGGGCCCAGGAAAGGGAAGAGGTTGGAGAGGTCCGCGAAGGAGGTCTCTTGGACGAGTAACTGAAGATCCACAGCCTGATGGGGGCGTAGGCCCGGGGACTCAACATTCAGATCCGCGGGCACCGTGCCACGCAGCACAAAGACCTGGTCGGCTTGGTTGGCAACCTGAGCCAAGACCGAAAGCCCCTGGTCCACGCTCTTGAGATCTGCGGCCAAGTTCAGACCCCAGACCTGGCCTGGTACGAAGAGAGAGACCAGCTCCAGGTGGCCATCTAACTCTGGCGCACTGGCCGAGCCCTTGAGCACAGCCCAGCCGCTGGCGCTGCCGGCCAGAGGGCCAACCTCCTTCGGGAAGAGGGCGCCGATCCAGCTCAGGGCCAGCCCATCCACGCTGAGGTGACTGTCCAGGGCACCCTCCAAGTCCAGGTCTCCCATGACATCCAAGCTGCCTGCGACAGAGCTGAGATGGATGTCCATGTCCGTGGCGCCGCTGTAGTTGGGGGTCAGCTCGAAGACCACCGGCTTGGGGTTCTCCCAGCGCACGCCGTCCGCGGACCCCAGCTCAAATGCCGGGAAGGCAAAGCTGCCGGTCTGGAGGTTGCCCCCCCCAGTGATCGCGCACTGGTTGACCCCTCCGCTGCGGCACTGAAGGTCCATCGAGACGTCGTCAGCGTCCAAGACCACCACGGCGCTGCCGGTGTCTGAGCTGAAGCGCTCCAGACCCGGCTGACCCAGCTGCAGGTCCGCGTAGATCTGAGGCACACCCTCCGCACTGACCTGACCCTCCGCGACGATCGAGACAGAGTCGGCGTGCAGCTCCCAGGAGCGCAGCATGGCGCCGTCGAGCTCGGCCTTGAAGGCCACCCCACCCTGGCGGTCCACGTAGGCCTCCCAGTCTCCCTCCGCCGCCCCGAGCAACACGCCGGAAGCGTCGACCCCAGTCAGCAGAGCGTCCGGTCCGAAGACCTGGGTCCCGCTGGCGTCGACCGAGACGGCAATGGGCCCCTCGTAGCTACCGATGACCCCATAGTCCTGGTACCCAAGCCCCTCTCCGATCAACGTTCCGTTCAAGTCGGTGGTCACGTTGTCTGAGACGCTCCAGTCTGCCTGTACGCTGGCGGGCAAGGTGACCGCGCCCTTCAGGCCATCGGCGCCAAAGTCCTGTAGGCCGCTGGCATCCCAAACCTTGGCCAAGATGTCTACATCCAGATCCGACTCCCCGATTCGTCCGCGGCCAGTGACTCGGCCCCACCACGCCTCATAGATCACATCCGAGGCCCGGATCTGCCCTTCTTTGAAGGAAAACCCCGTGCTCACCAGAGGCAGCGGGTAGCCCCAGCCCACCGAGTCCGTGAGCGTGATCTCGCCTGTGGCATCTATGCCATCTGGATAGGCCAGTCCTGTTCCGGAAAAGTTGGCTTTACCAGTCAGTACCGTCGCTTCCGTGACCGCATCTAAGAGTTCCTGAAGGTCCAAGGACTCGGCATCCAGAGAGCCCTCGTACCCAATCTCGGGGTCCAGTATGTCCAGCACCGCATCGATCTTCGCGCCGCCACCCTCCGCCTGCTCCAAACGGCCCTCGACCGCCATCGCATCCAGAGGCCCGTCGATCTGCGCGAGCACCCGCAGCTCCCCCTTCAAGCCCAGGTCGCCGGTCAGGGGTTCCAGCGCGTCCAAGTCCCCCTGCAGCATCACGCTCAGCGAAAGCACGGGCTTGGTGGTCAGCGAGCGCATGTTGCCAGCCACGCGCAGGTCAGCACCTGCGACCTCCAGGCGCGTCTGGGTCAGGTCCAGATAGCCATTCAAGTCGTAGCGGAGTCCGCCCGTGATGATGAAGGGACCGGCGTCCGGCGCGGAGAGCAGCCCCGCCCCGCTCAGATCGGGCACGGTCCACGTGGTGTCCTGGCCGCGCGCCGAGCCTTGGAGGCTCAGCTCTTCCGCAGCCCAGATCTGGCCGCCGCCGCCGGGGTCGTAGGAGAAGCTCCCCCCATCTATGCGCGCATCCCAAACCTCGATACGCACAGGCAGGTCCGAGGGGGGGGAATCATCATTCTCGGACGGGAACATGCGGTTCAGATCCAAGGCACCGTCCTGGTCCACCACCAGATCCACTGTGGGATCTACCAGCACCACACGCTCTACAGCCACCGACCCCGCGAGTATACCGGACCAACCCATCTCCAGCGTGGCGCGGGGAGCTCCAATGACCCTTCGCCCCGAACCGTCCGTGAGCACAACATCTTTCAGCACGACCCGGTCAAAGACATTCGTCTGAACCCCGCCGATCTCGAGCGCCCCTTCCCCCATCGTGGCCGTCACGCGACTGGAGACCTGCTCCCCGAGCCAAGCGTTCCCTTCAGGCGTACGCAGCCACCACGCCCCCACACCCATCGAGAGTACAAGGGACGCCACCAACACCGCGAGGGTGCGCAGGCTCTTGCGACGCAGCTCCTTCAGAAAGCCTCCTGAATACTGAGATAGACACCGTAGCGTCGGTCCAAGCGGTACTGGGGGTCGTTCAAGAGGCGGTAAGCAAAGTCCAAACGAAGGGGTCCAGCAGGGGTACCGATGCGCACGCCCAGGCCTGCGGTCGGCTGCAAGCCTCCAAGCGAGACGTCCTGGAGAGAGGCCCAGTTCCCACCAATGTCACTGAAGACCACCACATCGGTGCCAGTGCTCACCCGTACGCGCGCCTCTAAGCTGCCATAGGTCATGGCTTGTCCACCCGAGGGGGTGAAGTTGACATCGGCACGTTTCAGCGGCGTCGAGCAGTTCGGGATGCGGGCATCGGTGGCGCGGGAGTAGCACTCTCTGGGACCAAGCAGGTCCTCCGCAAAGCCGCGAACAGAGGTGCTTCCCCCCAATGTGAAACGCTCAGGCAAAGGAACCTGGGCGCGGTCGGTGTCGCTGCCATAGGCCTGGGCCAGCCCCCCCCCAACGCGCGCTGCGAGTACCACCCGGCGCTCCAGGAGCAGCACCTGCTGGTAGTGGCGCAGGTCCACCGTAGTCCGCACAAAATCAAAGTCCCCCAGCACCCCAAACCCTGCCGAGGACACCCCCACTTCGGCGTAAGATCCATGGGTGGGCTGTAGCAGTGGAGCCCGCCGATCAGAAACCACACGAAGCTGCACATACTGCAGGTTGTAGGTACAGTCTTGGGTCCGATCGTCCGGACACGCCAGGTAGTCGATCTCCGCCGGGATGGCGTCTACATAGTCCAAATCCCAGATGTACTTGTAGTTGTAGCTGGGGGTCAGAACCAAGCGCCGAGAAGGCGCCCAGGCCACCGCAGGCGAGAAGGCAATCGATTTGTAGGCGCTGGAGCGCTCCCGGGCGAGCTCTAAGCCGGCTGTGGGCCTGGCGCTCCAGTTTCGCTGGCCGAACATTCGAGGGTAATAGAGACTGGCCTGGAGCTCAGCAAAGGCACCGGCCCGCAAGCTCTCCAGGTTCGCGTTCAGGTCAGCAGATGTGTCCACGTCGGATGGAAAGACCTTGTAGCCACCCGTGATGTCCACCTTGGTCTGCAACATGCGATTCACAACGTTGCGGTGCTCAAAACGTGCACGGGCGCGCAGCTCCAAAGCTCCCCCACCCCCAGCGCCACCGCCACCGACCAGAAGTTCTCGGAAGTTGGTCTCGGTCACCACGATGGTGATGGGAATGACCTGGCCCTCTGCGCTCAAATCTGGGCGCACCTGAACCGCCGAGAAGGTTCCCATTGCGAAGATGGCTGCGTGGGTGGTCGACAGCTCGGTCGGTTCAAAACGCTTGCCCGCCTGGATGGTGATGCGGTCCAAGACCACATCCTCTGGCACCTCACTCAGGCCCTCCACGCGTACCTCGCCAAAGACACACACCGGCCCAGGGTTTACATCTACGGTCACTTCCACCCGCCGCTCCTCGGGAATCGCGACGATTTCCGTGGTGGCGGTTGCCCGGGCGTAGCCTCGATTTTGCAGTTCGATGACCACCGTGCTCGCCAACCCCTCGGGGGCGTTCAGGTCAAAGCGGCTGCCCAGCAGCTCCGCCTGAGCCCGCTCGATGGGCAACACGGCCGTGCGGGCCAGACCCTCCAATCCGTGAATGGTCACGCTCTCAATCAGGGTCTCGGGGCCCAGTTCAACGTGACCCACAACATGCACCATGGGCCCCCGCTGAAGCAGCTTGGGCCGCACACCGTTCAAAGCGGGTTTTGGGCGCACCTCTCGGACCTCCCAGCCGGTCACTTGGGCGTCAAAGTAGCCGCGGTGTGCGTACCAGATCTCCAGACGGTACGCGTCGACCTCCAGAACCTGGGTGTCCAAAGGAACCCGACGGCGATCCGAGAGGGTGAACAGCGGGCTTTGCCCCTGCTCCATCGCGGTTCGCACCGCGGCCTCGGAGTTCCAAGAAAAAAACCAGACTCGACCCACCCCATCCTCGTGAACAAAGGAAATGTCCCGGACCGTGGACGCATGGGCCAGGGTCCGGCGGGCCTGGGTACGGGCCCACCAACGACTCAGGGATGGCGCCTGGTCGGTGCTTTCCTGCGCACTCTCTGGCGCCTTCGGCTCCTCGCCACCCTGGGCATACGCAGGGCTGAGCCCAAGCATACAAGCCAAGAGAAGCGCGAGCCAGGGCATGAACGGTTCCTCCGCGGCCTCGCGCCGCCTGTTAGCGTATCCCGATGAACGGGTTCTCTCCTGGCCAGAAGGCCACCCTGCGTGTCTTGGGGATCTCTATTCCCCTCGCCGCCCTTCTGTTTCTGGCCCTTGGGGGTTGGTTCGACAGCTATCACGGCCAGGCCGTGAGCTGGCGGCCAGTCGCCGAGGAACAGGGCGAGGACGGCATGCGCCAGCTTTTGGTCATCCGTCCAAACGACGACCGGGAGGAGCACACGCTGCCCCCGGGCGCCAGTCGTGGACTGCCCTTGGAGAGAAATGCGCTGCCTCCGGTCAACATTCCGGACGACGCCCCTGTGATCCACAAGGATCCCTTTGGATTCTCCGTGAAGGTAGGACTGAGCACTTACTCGACCTTAAGCCCCACAGCCCTACTGCTCCCCATGCTGGCCGTGGTCCTGGCCGTGTTGATACGAAACTTAGTGAGCACCGGCGGCGCCTTCCGCATGGACCCCATCGCTGGGGAACCCATGCTTCCAGGGGTCAGGCAGAACGCCTCGGGGCAGCCAGCTCCGGTGAAAAAGTCCACGCGCAGCAAGAAGGGACCCCCGCCCGCCCAGCGCGGAAAAAAGGGCAAGCGTCGGCGTTAGACGGGCCCCATAAGACGGGGCGCTACTCCTCGGCCTCGGCCTCTTTAAGCACGCCCTGCAGCTCACGGGCCGCGTCGAAACACATCCCCATCGCAAAGCCG
Source organism: uncultured bacterium (assembly GCA_905480105.1). Taxonomy (GTDB): domain Bacteria; phylum Myxococcota_A; class UBA796; order UBA796; family CAJQPC01; genus CAJQPC01. The sequence goes on from CAJQPC010000080.1 coordinate 10,345, forward strand.
CGCCCAATCAGGAAGCGCACGAGCTTCTCTATGTCTTTGCGCTCGGTTCCCCGGAGTCCACGGCGCTCCGCCAGCGCCATGCACTTCGCGCGCCAGTCCACTTCCAGCTCTTCAAAGACCTGGGAGACCAAGTAGTCGGGAAAGCACCGCTCCCGCCGAAGCACCTGCCGCAGCTTGTTGGGCCCGTAGCCACGCAGCTCGACATAGTACCGGGCCAGCCCACTGGCTGCTCTGTGGTCGTCGAGCAGGCCCAACTCCTCCAGGGAGTCCAGAGCTGCTTCGACCTCCCCCCGGGGCACCTGCTTTTTTACGAGCTTCCAAAAAAGCTCGGCCCGCCCGTGTTCCCTCCTGGAGAGGAGGTCCACGGCACGGGCCTTAGCAGACAAGGGGGCGCGGGGTTTACGCGCCACGCTTGACTACCTACTTTTTGATTTCGCGATGAAGCGTGTGCTTGCGGAGCCAGGGGTTGTATTTCATCAACTCCAAGCGACCGGGCGTGTTCTTCTTGTTCTTGGTCGTAGAGTAACGGCTCATGCCGCGAACCTTGACACCAGCACCCCGAGACTCTGTGCACTCGAGTGTGATGATGACGCGGCCGGATCCCTTCTTTGCCATGGTCTTGCTCCTGGTCTCTAAAGGGTCTGCGAGTAGAACTCGATGATGGCCTGCAAGTTGCACTGGAAGGGCAAGTCATCCAGGCTTGGTGCCTGAATCATGCTTCCGGTTGCCTTTGCAGGGTCAAACTCGAGGTACTGAGGGGTCACGTTGGAAGCAGACTGCTCAAGGCGCGCCTGCATAAAGCCCTTGCCCTTGCTCTTGTCACGCAGAGAGATCTGCATGCCAGGGAGCACGGAGAAGCTGGGCCGGTCAACGCGGTGGCCGTTCACCTTGACGTGACCGTGGACCACCAACTGACGAGCAGCGGGGATGGTCGGGGCCAAGCCGAGACGCCAAATGACGTTGTCAAGGCGGCTCTCCAGGAGAGTGACGAGAACCGAACCGGTTGCACCCTTTCTACGAGCGGCTTCCTTCACGTAGCGACGAAACTGCTTCTCGAGCACGCCGAAGTGAAAGCGAAGCTTTTGCTTCTCAATGAGACGAACTTTGTAATCAGAGGGCTTCCCACGACGACTGGCGCCATGCACACCTGGAGGCGTTGGGCGCTCCAGGGTACGAGCGGTCGTCAAACCGGGAAGCACCATCCCCACGGCCCGGCACTTTTTGAGCCGGGGTCCACGATATCGAGCCATTTGGCACGCTCCATGCGGTGCTGTTTAAATGCCTTGAGAGGGGGTAACGGTCGGAGGACCATGGGCTCTCAGGGCTGCTGTCTCCGGAAGCTACCGGGACAACCCCGCGCTATTAGGCTGTACCGGTCCTGCCGTCAAGGTCAGACCCAGGAGGCCAGCAATGCTCAGTGATGCACTCAAGGGCGCGCTCGGAGGCGCCAAAGACCTAAAGGCCCGCGATCAACCCAAGGTCGAGAAAGTGGCATCGCTGGTTGATCAACTCTCGGATTCCCCGTGGCTGAAGATGCTGGAAGATCGCGGCTCGGTCCCCGCCGATGCGGGGCTCTCCCGTCTCATCGACATCAGCAACAAGCTTCAAAAGACCCTTAAAGTTCAGGGCCAGGGCAAGGCCGCAAAAACCCTCGCACGCCTTCAGTCCGACGCGGTAGGAAAGCTCAAAAAGGCTGCTTGGGCCAGGGTCAAGCAGCGCTTCACCGACTTAGGCCTTCCCGAAAAGAGCTATCGGCGCCTAAAACAGGCCGAGACCGACCCCCACAAGCTGCTGGCCAAGCTCACGACCCGACGAGCCGAGAGCTACCAGGGGGCCGGCGACAAGCAGATCAAAGAGTGGCTCGGATGAGAGCGTGGACAACGACAGCATGGACACCTCGGCCCTCCCCCTGTCACAATGTCCCCATGCTTGCTCGAACCCAGCGTCGCGGCTTCACCTTGATCGAACTGATGGTCGTGGTCGGCTTGATCGTGGTCTTGGCCGCTCTCGGTGTTGGAGCGATATCTCAACTGGTGCCGCGCTTCCGCACCGTCCAAGCCGCAGAACAGTTCGCCGCCGACGTAGAGACGATGCGCATGATGGCCATCATGAACGATCGCGAGACCCGCATCGTAATCACGGACTACGACAGCGATCCCTACAGCGCGGGCCGAGGAGACGGTGCCTGGGCACTGTATGTAGGCAACCGCAGCCTGAATTCCAGCTTCTGGGACCAGCTCCCATACGAAGGCACCAACGGCGTAGACAGCTACTCCGGCGAGGGCGTCCGAGACCTGGCCAGTGGGACCTATTCCGCCAAAGGCGTCGCCCTGGCCGAGCCAGACGTGACCGCCCTTGTGTTCAACGCCCGCGGCTGGGTGAGAAACGAAGGGAGTGACTTTGGCTACTCACCGGACGGTTCAAGCATCGACTTCGAGTTCACAAACAAGGCCTCGGCGACCGGAAGCAGCAATCCCGACAACTACACCGTAAAAGTCTTCCGCGGTGGCATGGTGCGCATTGAGGCTGGCCTGGGCAATGAGTTCAACAGCCACAGCGCCGGCACCAACTCGGCATCCTCTATTCCCTGACGCTGCTCCGCTCAAAGCGCTTGGAGCACAGCGCGCGCATTGGCCCGGGCTAACTCCGAGCCTGACTTGGCCACCTGCTCCAGGACAGGCTTGGCGGAAGAACCCAGCTTGTACAACGCCCCCATCGCCGGCAGGTGAAAACCACCCAAGGCGCTGCCCGATGTGTGGTCCAGGTACCCCGCGAGCACCTCTGCAGAGCCAGGGTCTTGCAGTTCTCCTAGCGCCCACAGCAGCACGGCGCGCACCGGGAACTGGATGCCCAAGCCCGCGCCAGGTCGACCCTCGTGTTCCAAAGCCTCGATCTCCAGAGCGCGGCACAAGGTCGGCCCGGCGCTCGGATCCCCGATGCGCCCCAAGGCCAACGCAGAGAGCCGGCGCCATGCAAAGCCGCGACCCGGGTCCACATCCATACGTGCCAGGTTGTCCCGAAGAAGCGGCAGCGCGCGAGGGTCTCCCAGGCGACCAAAAGCCAACAGCAGGCTGTTCTGTCCCCGCTTGCCCGCAGAGGCGGTCAGGGCCTTGAGCCTGAGGTAGTCCTGGGACTGCCTGTGGAAGCTGAGGGCTTCCATCGCCTGCCAGAGCTCAGGGCCTGGCGAAGCACCGACCAGGGCACTGAGGGCATGCTCGTGGGGCCGCAGCGCCAGAACCAAGTCTTGAACTGGCTCACCAATACCCAAGCCCAAGGTGGCCTCGGGCGTACGCAGGCCTGCTGAGGTGTGCAGGGAGACCAAGACCTGACGTTCGAGAAGGGACTGGACTGTGCTGAGCTCCGCACCAGTCTGAACCGCCCTAGCGGCCAGCACCCCGGCAACGCTTGCGCAGCGCTCTACTTTCAAGGCCTCCATCAGAGCCGACTTGTCCAAGCAGCCATCCGCCCCCGCGGAACGCAAACCCGGCACAGGCGAGCGAAGCAGCCTTTCCAAGCCCGGTCCCTCACCCAGCTCGACCAGACGGCGAGCGGCAAGGATGGCGGCGGTTCCCCGAGACATGCTCAGGACGCGCCGGCTCTGCGCCGCGCTTAGCTGGGGGACCCCGGCAAGGATCCTTTGGCGAATTCGACCCATGGCAACCCCTATCACGCCGATGCCGTGGTCTTTTTATTTCAGTTCCACAGGTTGTCCACAGGTCCTTACTGTAGCCCCCTGTAAGAGTCCCCTTCAGTGGGAGGCGTGTCCACATGGACGCCCTGCTCGGAGACCGTGATCCGATCGCGGATTACGCGCCCTTGATGGTGAGTTGTCCACAGGCAAATTTTGCCCCCTATGCACGCTTGGATCCGCAGCTAAAGCCGGTTTTCGCGTTGACCCACTAGGCGCCCGACGGTACAAAGGCGGTGTCGATGCCGCATGGGGAATCGGAGCTGGTGTGCCGCCGAAAGGCCGATACGCCAACGCCCCTCTTGCGCCCGACTCCGGTGTGCCCAGCCCCCCC
>CAJQPC010000081.1 GCA_905480105.1 uncultured bacterium
TTCATGCCCTTTTTCGTCAAGGCCTGCGTGGAGGCTCTCAAGGAGTTTCCTGCAACCAACGCTGAGATCGACGGAAACGAGATCCTCTACAAGCGCTACTACAACATCGGCGTGGCCGTCTCCGGTCCCAAGGGGCTGACCGTACCTGTGTTGCGTGACGCCGACCGCCTGAGCATGGCCCAGACCGAAGGCGGAATCCGCGAGCTGGCAACCCGTGCTCGGGACAACGAACTGACCATGGACGACTTCAAGGACGGCACCTTCACCATCTCCAACGGTGGTGTGTTTGGTTCCCTGATGAGCACCCCGATCATCAACCCACCCCAGGTCGCCATTTTGGGCATGCACGCCATGCAGCAGCGGCCAGTGGCCGTTGGCAACAACATCGAGCTGCGTCCGATGATGTATCTGGCCCTGTCCTACGACCACCGAATCATCGATGGCCGCGAGGCGGTCAGCTTCTTGGTCCGGGTCAAGCAGTTGGTCGAGGCGCCTGAGCGCATTCTCCTCGAGGTGTGATCGCCGGCTTACTGCTTGGGACGAGCCTTTCATTGGCTGCCCCCGCCATCACAGGCCCCCAAGGTGGGGGCCTGTTTGGCTCTGTGGAGTTGGCCGCTGATCCCTGGGTTCAGACCAGTTTTGTACTTGCCCGAAGAGACGCCAACTGGGGGGGGCAGGCGGGCGTGCGTGGTGGTGTGACCACCCCTTCTGGAGTGCGCCTGGGGCTTGAGGTGGACTGGGGCTATCCGCGGCCCTTGCCTCGCTTGGGAGAGGATCGGACTCTGCAGCCGGTGGACACGCTGATCTGCGTCCAGTGGGCGGCTGGAGGACCCTGGAGTCCCATCCTCACGGCCATGGGAGGGGTCTCCATTCGCCGTTTCCAGGACGTTGGAGAGCTGGTGGCCAACACCGTCATCCCGGTCATTGGCATTGAGAGCGGGGTGGCCATACCCGTTTGGGGCGACCGCATCGCTTTGGTGCCCGTGGTGCGCGTGTTTGGGGATCTGCGGCGCACCGAGCTTCAGTCTGGTGGTGTGACGGTGCAGCAGCTGACTCCATGGGAAATGCAGGGTGGACTCTCCCTGATGGTTCCGCCGCCGCGGTCACCGAAGTAGAGTCTGGGCATGCACAAGCGTCTGATCGACCTGCTCACCCACCAAGGCCTGCCCACTCAGCCTGCCCAGGACCTACTAGGCCTGCTGGAGCCCGTGCAGCCCTTGGAATACTCCGTGCACAGCCACCGGGTGGGTGTGGGCGCCATGATCAACGGGGACGGGCTGGAGCACTGCGCGCGCGTGCTCCGCGTGATGGCGCACTTTGGTTGTGGTGGCCTGGGCCGGGCCAGGGCGTGGATGAACCGCTTCGAGGGCCGACGCGTATTCCTGAAGGTGGACTTGGGTCGCAAAGGGCCAAAGGAGCTCTCCCTTTACTTCCGCCGCCGTGCCCCGGTAGAGACCGTGCTCCAGTGGCTGAGACAAGATGGATTAGACCAAGAGGGGCTCCTTTGTATCGCCCATACCGCTCAGATTCTGGGGTGTCCGAATGTGCACTTTGTGGCCCAGTCTTGGGGGCTGAACGCCGGGACATTGGAGGCGGATGCGGAACATGAAAACAGCGAGCACAAGTTGTATTTCGCACAGCCTCCTGGGCGACCGGGCTGGCTGCGCACTCTGTCTTGGTTGCCAACCCGCTCCGTCCCCAAGCCCACCATCGCGCGTTTTCGGGAACTTGAGCTTCAAGATGCGCAGCGCTTCGCCAGCATTCGCTTGGGCCCAGAGGGTCTGAAGGATGGCGCCAAGTTGGACATCGCCGAGCCTAGCCCCGAGCTGGTTGGCCTGCTTTCCGCCACAGACGCTCCGGGTCAAGGGCGCCTCCACTCTTTGATGCTGTCTGGTCCCATCGACTACCTGGCCTGGGATGTGACGGCTGGCGCACAAGGTGTGGGGCTCTACTCCACCAGGCGCTAAGTTGTTTCGAGAGCCTGGAGCTGCTGTGCCTGAACGGATGCGCGTCGCCCTGATTGCCCATGATGGAAAAAAGGCCGCCATGGTCTCCTTCGTCATGAAGCGCTTGGAGTTCTTCAATCGGGACGAGGTGGACATCGTCACCACCGGGACCACCGGAACCCTGATTTTGGAGGCCGGCATCACCAAGGTGCAGCGCGTGCACTCGGGCCCCCTTGGTGGAGACGCCGAGATTGCCGCCATGGTCACCCAGGGAAAGGTGCAAGGAGTGGTCTTCTTTCGCGACCCACTGGACAAGCACCCACACGAACCCGATGTTCAGATGCTGATGCGGCTGTGTGATGTGCACGAGGTCCCCTTGGCGACGAACTACATCGCTGGGCACATCTTGATTGAGCACTTTGCCAAGTTTGGGCTGCCGGCTCGGGATGGGAATTAGGGACTGGGCTGCTCTCCAGCTGTTTCGTTCACGCCTCGCTCAGAATGCAGCGTTTTGCCTGGGTCTGAAGCGATGATTTCTGGGGGAACCTGCATGATGGCGGTTTCCGAAACCCCAGGTGGGTTCCCGTGGATACCCTTGCGGCTGCTTGCAAACAGGCGAACATCCTAAAGCCCAAGCCCCTTCACTCGGTCGTGGCTGACCAGCTCCGGGCGCGCCCTCAGTGCCTCCCTCGCCTCCTCTCTCCGGCCCGCCTTGACCAAGAGCTGAATGTGCCGGGCGCACATGATCTCAGCAGCTCCGGGCAGACCACATCCTGCTCCCGCGTGGTCCGCGGCTTGGCTGTATTGGCCCAAGCGGCCATGCTCCTTTTGCAGCTGCTTTCTGGTCTCGTAGTGCGCCGGGAAGAGCTCAGCGGTGCGCTGTAGGGCCTGGATGGCTTGGGCTGTTTCCTTTTTTCTAAGGTGGGTTTGAGCCAACCAGTACCAGTGCCCAGGGTTGTTGGGCTCGGCTTGGGTCGCCAGGCGATAGTGCTCCACCGCTTCATCCAGCTCACTTTGCTCAAAAGCCAGGTTTCCCAATCGATGTGCGCACCAGCCGGGCTGCGCTGCTGTGACGTGGTCGATGGGCCAGAAAGAGAGGGTCAGGGGCAAGAGCAGTAGCCCCCAGCGCTTGTCCACCGTGCCCGCGCGAAACCCGTCGATCAAGCCCTTGACCCCGATCGAGGACAGCACGCACAGCAGGGGAAAGAGCGGCAGTCGATAACGCTCGGCAGGCAGGAAGATCAGCAGCGGCAGCCACAACCCCAAAGCTGCCAGTGGCACCGTTCCCTGGCGCTTTCGCATCAACACAACGGCCCCCAAGATGGCCAGCGGAAACAGCCATCCGGCGCGCACGGGCAGGGCCCGGGTCCACGCCAAGGAGCCGGTCTCTGTGCGGCAGCGCCAGTCCTCGTTTCGGGGGATCTCGCGGTTGTGTATGGACCACCAGGCCTTCTCGCCCACCGAGAGCAACCAAGGACCAAGCTCCAGCTCCTCTAACGTGCGCTGCTTCCAATAGGCGTTGCGCTCCGGCAGCCCGCGCTTGTCAGGCTCTGCTTCCAGAACCAGCTTGCGAAAGGGCAGTCCGGGGCGCAGAAAGGCGGTCTTCTTCCAGTCTGGGCTGTTGAACAAGTAGAGGTTCAAGCCTCCGTTGTCGGAGATCAGGGCCTTGGAGTCGTGGTCTTGGCGGTTCTCGACGGCCAGGGGCACGATGGGAAGGAGCAGGGCCAAGAGCCACGCCGCCCCACTTGCCCTGTGTGTGTAGAGCAGCCATGCCCCAATCAGCAGCCCTGCTGGCAGGGTGGTCGGGTGAATGACCACGCCAGCGCCAGCCAAAAGTCCAGCGATGCCCGACTCCAGGGGCCGAGGCTTGGGAAGCAACAGGTTCAGGCTGGCAACCAACAACAAGATGCTGGTCGCGGGGGTGAGCAGGTCCAGCTCAAAGCGTAAGGGGGCGGACGACAGTACGAAGAGCCCCATGGCCAACGCACCGCCGTATTTCCATCCACTTTTGATGCGGCCAATACGCCCAATACCCAAAGCCGAGAGCGCGCCAAATAGAAGGTTGAACCCTCGGGAAATGCGGGGATCTGGTACGTCGGTAAAGGCTTGCTGCCAGGAGAGCAGCCAGGGATAGCCAGGGGGCTGGTAGTAGCCCTGAGCGAAGGGGTTTTCTTCGGCCAGCAGCTGCAAGGCCTGCTGCCAATAGGTCAGCGCATCCACCCGAGGGTGTGTGGCGTCCCAGCTGCCCTCGATGCTAGCCCATGCCCAGATGCGCAGGACGATGGCCAGCAGCAACACGCCGCCCTCGGCAAGGGCGACGCTTCGATTCACGGGGGGCTGCGCGGGAGTTGCGGACATGCTAGGAAAGGCCATGCCTACCACGTCTCGCCTTATTTATCGCGCCGACTCTCTTCCCAGCGACCCTGGCACACTGTTGGTCATCGGCCGCAAAGAACGCCTACTGTCCCCGGACATTTTGGCCCTACTGCCCATGCCAAAAGGCACGTGGAAGGCCATGCTCGGCCGCCTGGACGGCGGTGATTCGGGTGCTGCAGCGAGCACCTGGGTGGGGGAACTCAAGGTCGTCGCGGGGATCTTGCCCGAGGCTTGCAGCCGCTCCAACAGCCCATCTCGTGCCTGGGCCATCCCCGGTTTGGCCCGCGCTGCTGGTGGAAAACGGCCGACCAACTTGATCTTGGCAGTCGACGAGCCTGCCCACGCCCTGGCGGCCTGCGCGGCCTCGGCCAAGGCATTCCCCCTGTACTCTCGCAAGTCGGGCACCCGCCGGGAGCAGACCATCTCGGTCCAAGCAGTCGGACCAGACGGGGTCGTCTTTGAGCCAAAGGCCCAAGCCATCATGGACGGCGTGCAGTTCGCCGCGCGCTTGGTGGACGCTCCGTGTTCGGAGCTGAATACCACCGCTTTCGTAGCCGAGGCCAAGGCCGTCGCAGAGAGAGTCGGCGCCCGGATTCTGGTGCTCGAGGGAGAGCAGGCGCTCAAGGAAAATGGTCTGGGAGGAATCTGGGGCGTTGGCAAGGCCGCCAGCCACCCGCCTGCACTGGTCGCTCTGATCCACAGCCCGGAGAACGCCGAAAAGTGCGTTGCCTGGGTTGGCAAAGGCGTGGTCTACGATACCGGCGGCCTGAGCATCAAGGGTAAAACCGGCATGCCGGGTATGAAGGGCGACATGGGTGGCGCCGCAGCTGTCTTAGCCGCCTTCGAAGCCGCTGTGGAGACTGGTTTCTCGCAGAAGCTGGTCGCCGTACTCTGCTTGGCTGAGAACGCGGTTGGTCCAGATTCCGTTCGCCCTGATGACATCTTGGCCATGCACTCCGGCCGCAGCGTCGAAGTCAACAACACCGACGCCGAGGGGCGCTTGGTCCTTGGGGACGGAGTGAGCTGGGTTTGCCGCAACCACAAGCCGGACATGATCGTGGATGTGGCTACGCTGACCGGCGCGGCCTTGGTCACCTCGGGCAAGGTCTTTGCGGGTATCTACACAAACGACGAGGAATTAGAGCTGCGTGCGCGGCGCGCAGGCAAGGGAATCGGGGAGCCTGTCTTCCCCTTTCTTTATGCCCCCGAGCTGATGCGCAAGGAGTTCAAGAGCTCTGTGGCGGACATGAAGAACTCGGTCAAAGACCGCATGAACGCCCAGGCCAGCTGCGCCGGGCTCTTTGTGGAGAGCCACTTGCCCAAGGATGCGCCGCCATGGCTCCATTTGGACATGGCTGGACCCTCTTGGGGCGTGGACAAGCGCGGTACAGGCTATGGCGTGGCCTTTCTCCTGGCCCTTGGCGAAGCGGTCTGAGTCAGCCCCCCTTTTTTAGAAACACAAAGACAGGAGGCCAACATGGCCCGTGGTACCTACTTTTCTGAGTTCCAGGTCGGTCAGAGTTTCGTGAGCGGCGGTCGCACGGTGACCGAGGCTGACGTGGTCAATTTTGCAGGCATTAGCGGGGACTACAATCCCCTGCACATTGATGCGAGCTTTGCGGAGACCACGCCTTTTAAGCAGCGCATCGCCCACGGTATGCTCAGTGCGTCCATCAGCACCGGATTGGCTCAGACCCTGGGCATCTTCGAGGGCACCACCATCGGTTTGATGGCCCAGACCTTCGCCTACAAGGCCCCGGTCTTCTTTGGGGACACCATCCGAATCTCCCTGACCGTGGAGAGCGTCAAGGCCAGCTCCAAGGGCGGCAAGGGCGTGGTCAACTTCCGCAGCGACATCCTCAAGCAGGACGACAGCGTTGCGGTCACCGGCACCTGGACGGTGATGTTCCGCGACAAGTGACAGTCCTGTGGGCAACGCTGTGATTCGCGGGGTCGTCTTTGACCTGGGTGGGGTGTTGATCGAGTTGGATCACGCCCGTCTGGGGCTGGCTGTAGACAAGGCCACCTGGCATCGCTGGCTCCTGGAGCATCCGGTGGCCCGTGCCTGGGAGACGGGGCTTTGCGACTATGGACAGTTTGCAGGGGCGGTGTTGCTTGAGTTTGGTGCGGGGCTGGATGCCGAAGGTCTTGCGCAGAGGCTCCAAAGCTGGGTGCTGACACCGGGTCCGGAAGCGCCTGCGCTGGTGGCTTCCCTGCGGCCAGGGTTGCGGGCTCTTTGCTTGAGCAACAACAACCCACTGCACTGGGCTCGTCTGGGCAAGCTCGGTGTAGGCGAGTGGTTCTCCGAGAGGGTCCTCAGCTTCCAGGCAGGCGTTGCCAAGCCGGATCCTGAGATCTACCGAGCCTTGGAGCAAAAAACCCAGCTGCATGGGCAAGCCCTTTTGTTGTTGGACGACAACCGTGTGAATGTTCAGGCTGCCCGAGCCATGGGCTGGCAGGCCGAGCAGGTGGAGGGTCTCCAGCACGCCAGGAGTGTGCTTGCGGAGCGCGGTCTTCTGGTACCGTGAGCCGAGATGGGCTGTTTCGCCTGGATTACGGCAGCGGCCAGGGCTTGTGGCGCGATTTAGCCGGCGCACTCTTGTGCGTCGGCTTTGCCAAATATGACCAAAGCTAAAAGAAAAGGTCCAGTCCTGGGGGGCAGAGTGCGAAGAGGGGTGGGCCCGTCAACGTAAGCGGGGTGTTGGAGCGTCATGCCTGAGAGTTGGGAGCACTACCGGTGTTCGATGCAAGGTCAGCCCGCTGCCTTTTTGGTGGATTTGGGCGCGATGGATCTGGCCCCCGATGTACGCCGGCCGGTGCTGATAACGGTGCGGGTCGCCCTTCGTAGGCCGCGTCCGGATGGCCTGAACGCGCTCCAGGAGAGTGCAACACTTCAGCGCTTAGAGGACTTGCTCGTCGAGCGCATGGCGCGAAGCGAAGGGCGGTACGTGGGTCGTGTGACGCACGCAGGCTCGCGGGAGTTTTGTTTTTACGCGGCGGATCAGCAGGGTGTCGCCCGTCAGGTTCAGGCCGCTCTGGACGAGGGGGGCTATCGGGGTGCTCTGCTTCCCTTGCCCGATCCCAAGTGGGACCACTACCGCCGCTTTCTCTGGCCGGAGCGAGACCAGATGCAGGCCATCGTGGACCGGCGCATGGTCCAGTCTCTGGGGAGAAAAGGGGACTCCCTGCAGCTCGCTCGACCGGTGACGCACTGGGTGGCCTTTGATGGCGTGGACGGCCGAGACGCCATGCTCTTGCTGCTGTCCGATGACTGGGAGTGTCAGGTACGCTGCGGCTTGGAGGCGCCCTTTGAGATCGGTCTGGCCTTGACCAAAGCACATGCTGTGGACCTGAAAACCGTGCGGTCAACCGTACAAGAGCTGGAGTCCTACTTGTGGGCGTTGGGCGGCGTCTACGAGGCCTGGCAGACCATGGTTTGCCTTCCCGAGGTCCAAGCTGCCCCAATGCATCGGCGGCGCTGAAGGGAACGGGTTCACTGACTCCGTACAGGCCGAAGACCAGGCGGTTGGCCAGCTGGGCAGCCTCCGTCACACACCCCCGCAAAGTTAGGCCGAGTCCACTCGGCTCAGCCAGGGCTGTCAACTACCGTGCTTTTTTGCCTTTTCGCGTCTTTAGGGCCGCATTTCGAGCATCCTCTTCTTGCATGCGCTTCTTGGTGGCTGACCAGGAGCAGATCGGACAGGTGCGTAGGTCGTGGTAGAGCGCCGGGCAATACTGGCGGCCGAACCAGATGATCTGCAGATGGCGGTCGTTCCATGTCTCTCGGGCAAAGACCGCCTTGAGATCGCGTTCTGTTGTGGGGATGTTCCTCGCCGAGCTCAGGCCCCAGCGTGCTGCCAGGCGGTGAATGTGGGTGTCGACAGGAAAGGCAGGCGTCCCAAAGGCCTGAGCGACCACAACCTGAGCGGTCTTGTGTCCTACGCCCGGCAGGGCCTCCAGCTCCTCCAGGGTCTCAGGAATCTCGCCACCGTGACGCGCCATCACCAACCCACCGAGCTTGGCCAAATTTCTGGCTTTGGTCGGAGCCAAGCCCAGCTGGCGAATCAGGGGAAGAATACGATCCGGTCCCAGAGCGGCCATTTCTGCTGGTCCCGGGGCGGCCCGGAACAGCGCTGGTGTGACCTCGTTGACCTTTTTATCGGTGGTCTGAGCCGAGAGGAGAACGGCCACCAAAAGCTCAAAGGAGTTGCGGTGATCGAGCGGTATCGGCAACTCGGGATACAGGTCATCGAGCATACTGCCGATACGATTTGCCTTCTCTTGTCGTCGCATAGCAGTAGACGCCTTCCCGAGTGTGAGTAGCTTCTTATGACCGCTGCACGGAACCAGCACATGTTGACTTCGAACCCCTACGCCAGCTCTGAAGAACCAAAGGACCCCTCCCGCAAGGGTGGTGTCCAAATAAAAGAGCGGCCCAAGGTCAAGAAACCAAAGATGTACAAAGTACTTCTTCACAACGATCACTACACGAGCATGGAGTTCGTGGTGGCGATTCTGCGAAGTACCTTTCGCCGCTCAGAGGCGGAGGCGACGCAGATAATGCTCCACATTCATCAAAATGGAGTGGGTGTAGCGGGGATCTACAGCAAGGAAATTGCTGAGACCAAAGCGGAGAAAACCTTGAAACTGGCTGAGGAAAACAACTTTCCCCTTCAGTGTACGTATGAGGAGGCTTGAGTGATCTCTCGTGAACTGCAAGTGACCCTGAACCTGGCGGTCAACGAAGCCCGCCGGCGAAAGCACGAGTTCCTAACGCTGGAGCATGTGCTCTTCGCATTGCTCCATGACAACCGCGGCCGGGAGATAATCCAGGCCTGCGGTGGAAACCGCAAGTCCATTTTGCGGGCGCTGGAAGAGTTTTTCGAAAACTCCATGGAGACCCTGCCGGAGGACAACGAGGACATGCCCGAGCAGACCTTGGCGTTCCAACGTTCGTTTCAGCGGGCGGCCTATCAGGTCCAGTCCAGTGGTCAGAAAGAGATGGATGCAGGCAACATCCTGGCCAGTATGCTGCGCGAGGACGACAGCCACGCCGTGTATTTGTTGGGCGAGGCTGGGATCACCCGCCTGGACATCTTGAACTACATCAGCCATGGCATCCGCAAAGATGGCAGCGCCAGTGTGTCTCGCTCCAAGAACACCAGTACAGGGGGGAGCAGCAAGTCCGAAGACGGAGAGGACGGAACGCCCGAGAATCCACTGGAGGCTTGGTGTACCGAGCTTGTGGCCGAGGCCAAGGCGGATCGCTTGGATCCCCTGATCGGCCGGTCCAAAGAGCTTGCGCGCACCATCCACATCCTGGCCCGCCGTCGTAAGAACAACCCGTTGTTTATCGGCGAGCCAGGCGTGGGTAAGACGGCCCTGGTCGAAGGCCTCGCGCAGCGGGTGGCCTGTGGAGAAGTACCAGAGTTGCTCAAGGATGCCCGCGTCTACTCCCTGGACATGGGCGCGTTGCTTGCGGGAACTCGCTTTCGCGGTGACTTTGAGGAGCGTTTCAAGGCCGTGATGTCCCAGCTCGAGGACGACGAGAAGGCCATCCTGTTCATCGATGAGATTCATACCGTCGTGGGCGCCGGGGCCACCTCGGGCGGCAACATGGACGCCAGCAACATGCTCAAGCCTTCCCTGGCCAAGGGCAAGCTGCGCTGCATGGGCTCCACCACCTTCAAGGAGTACCGCAAGAGCATCGAGAACGACCGGGCCTTGGCTCGCCGTTTTCAATCGGTGACCGTCGAGGAGCCCAGCTTGCTGGAGACCATTGAGATACTCAAGGGACTCAAGCTTGGGTACGAGAAGCACCATGGGGTGACCTACACGGACTCTGCGCTCGAGGCGGCCGCCAAGCTCTCTGACAAGCACATCCGTGACCGTTTCCTGCCCGACAAGGCAGTAGACGTAATGGACGAGGCCGGCGCTGAGGTCCAGCTCAAGGTCGACGCCACGCTTGTGGATGTGGACGTGGTCGAAGGCACCATTGCGCGCATGGCCAAGATCCCGGCCAAGAGCGTCTCGATGAACGAGCAAAAGCAGCTCGAGAACCTGGGTGAGCGCCTCAAGGCGGTCATCTTCGGGCAGGATAGCGCTTGCGAGACCGTGGCCTCGGCCGTGAAGCTCTCTCGCGCCGGTCTGGGGCACCCAGAAAAGCCCATCGGCTCGTTCGTCTTCGCCGGGCCGACCGGTGTTGGAAAGACCGAGCTTGCCAAGCAGCTGGGCTTCAACATGGGCGTGGAGTTCCTTCGCTTTGACATGTCGGAGTACATGGAGCCACACACCGTCTCTCGTTTGATCGGTTCTCCCCCGGGCTACGTCGGCTACGACGAGGGTGGTCAGCTTACGGACGCGGTCTCCAAGCACCCGCACTGCATCGTGCTGTTGGATGAGATCGAGAAGGCCCATCCGCGCATCTACAACGTGCTGCTTCAGATCATGGACCACGGTACCTTGACCGATGCCCAGGGTAAAAAGACCGACTTCCGCAACGTTATCCTGGTCATGACCACGAACGCTGGTGCCGAGGAGATGGCCAAGGGCTCGATGGGCTTTGTGGCTGGCCGGGCCAAGGACCGCGGGGAAGAGGCCATGAACAAGGCCTTTAGTCCGGAGTTCCGCAACCGCCTGGACGCAGTGGTTTGGTTCGACCGTCTCCCCCAAAAGGCGATTTTCCGGGTCGTGGACAAGTTTATGATCGAGCTGGAAGAGCAGCTTGGCGAGCGCGAGGTCAGCTTCAAGCTCACCCCAGCCGCCCGCAGCTGGCTGGGAGAGGAAGGCTACGACGAGGCGATGGGTGCTCGCCCCATGGCGCGCACCATTCACAAGCACATCAAGGAGCCCCTCGCTGACGAGATTCTCTTTGGCAAGCTGAAGAACGGTGGGGTGGTCAAGATCGACGTGTCCCAGGACAAGAAGAGCTTGGTGTTCACCTTCCCACCTGCGGAGTTGTCGGACAAGCCCCGCGCCGCCGCGGTCGAGCCAGCTGAGTAGTTCCTAAAAAGCTTGTCACAGGAGCCTGTCTGCCCACGTAGTGCTGGATAGGCTCCTGTTGATCTGGGGCCGTTGACACCCCCTTCATTTCCGCTCTACTCTTGCGCATTGGAGGCATCCCGATGACCTTGGTTCTGACCATGCTCTTGGCGTGTACAAGCGATGACTTGGCGACTGAAAACACCGACACCCAAGATACCCAGCCAGTCCCCGAGGATCTGGACGGGCCTGCCTTCACTCACGAGACGGTCCCCAGTCCGCAACTCGTGGGAGAAGACATTTTCATCGAGGCTGTCATCACCGACGACACTTCGGTGCTTGTGGCCGCGGTAAAGTTCCGCCGCCAGACCGCTGAGAAGTGGGAAAACGGCAGCATGGTCCTGGTAGATCCCGACACGGGGCTCTACAAGGGCAAGATTAGCGCATCGGACCAAGGAAGCAGTGGCATGCACTACTACTTCGAGGCCGTTGACACCGTTCAAAACGTTTCCGTATGGCCCGAAGCGGCTCCGGAAGAGTTTTTCAAGTTCGACCTGTACGAGGAGTAAGCCATGTTGGTTCTGCTGATGGCCGCGATGTCGTGTGTCCCTGAGCAAGAGATTCGTTCTTTGAACGATCCGCCCCCGGTCATCCCCACGGCAGCCGACCTGAGCGGTCGGGTCTGCGACCCCACTGGATACACCTGGCTGGAGGGAGCACAGGTCTACGCCAACCTCTTCGACGAGGACGGCGCGGTCATGGACGTACGCATGACCACCACCGACGCAGAGGGCTACTGGACCCTGCTCGATGTGCCGGCTCACTATACGGTGAACGTCTATGTCCAAAAGGGCTCCACCATCATCGAGGAGCACAGCCTTGATCTTGTGGCCGACCGCCTCAACGAGATCGAGCCCCCAGCGTGTCTGGACCCCAGCACGTTGGACATCATTGTGGTCAGCGGGAACTACGATGACTTTGACCGAGTTCTCGAGAAGATGGGCATCAATGACTACGCGAGCATTGATGGGAGGGATCTGAACGAGCTTCTTTCCTTCCTCTCCTCGCCCAGCGACATGGCCGAGTACGATCTGATCTTCTTCAACGGTGGATTCGTCGAGGACGGTGTGATCTACGATCTGGAGGATCCCGACAACCCCGAGGTGGTCGCCGTTCGGGCCAACATCAAGGAGTTTGTGGCCAACGGCGGCGATATTTACGCCTCCGACTGGGCCTACGACGTGGTCTCCCTGGTGTGGCCCGGCAAGGTGGACTTTGTGGGTGCTGACGCGACCCCTGACGCCGCGCAGAAGGGTACCTCTCAGGTGGTCAACGCTGCCGTGAACAACTCGGCTCTGGCCGAGTTCATGGAGATGGAGTCTCCGTACACGCCCATCGTCTACGACCTTCCAGTCTGGCCGCCCGTGGTAGCAAGCTCGGCCACGGTCTCGAACCACTTGGTGGCCAACGTGGAGTACCGCGAGGGCGAGCTGGTTCAGAATGTGACCAACAGCCCGCTGCTGTTCTCCTTCAACGGTGGCGGTGGCCGTGTCGTGTACTCCAGCTTTCGCTTGGTCTCCAACGACGACGATGACCTGATCAAGGTCATGAAGTACGTGATGTTCGCGCTTTAGGGTTTGCTACGGCAAAGCAGTGGAGTACTTCGGCCCTTGGGTCTTTAGGGGCACTCGGCTGTGGCCTGGTAAGGGGGCGTGCCGCAGGCCTTCATTGCCATTTCTGTTTGGTTCGATAACAAAGCTCGGGGTCCCAAGAGCATTCTGGGAGGCCTCCGTTGCTTTGGAGAAATCATGCAAAGGGTCACCCTCGTAGCCTTGGGTCTGTCCGCGGCCTTGCCCCTCACCGCTTGTGGGGCAGAAGTCGCAGATGCGTGTGAAAACTACGTCGCGTCCGTCGAGTCTTGCACCCTAGAGTATGCCGACGCTGCCGGGGTGGAGAGCGACGATCTACTGCTCGACGACGCGATCTGCGTGGATACCTATGGTGACCTGAAGGATCGAGAGACCGTTGACTATCTGAACTGCTTGGCCGACGCCTACGATGCCGCCGATTGCAGCACTGCTGACGGTTACGCGGCTGTTGGAACGGACGCTTTAGAATGCGCCCGGTAGGTCACATTCTGCATCCAAGCACGGTCGGGGACAAAGCCCCCCGGTTTACAACAGTCCCGTGCGTTCTCTAAGTCTGCGGTAGCGACAAAGCGGCTTGGATGTCGACCATGAGGGCATCCAAGCGGCCCTTGTTGCTGAGGCCTTCGGGCATGACGATACTGAGGTGCAGGCCTTGGCCGTCACCCATTAGGCCGACAAATGCTGTGGTGTTTGGACCGCAGGGTGGTATCCAGAAGCAAGTGGTTGGCGAAAACTCAGCGGAATGAAGAGTGTTTAGGTCCACTCTCCCCATGTTGGAGAGCACCCCAGTGTTGGGGAACAGGTTCTTCGCTACGTCTGCTCGAGTGCGCTTTCGAAGCAGGCCCGGAATCGCCCAGTGGGGCACCCAGCGCAGATCTTGGGCCTTCTTGAGCCAGCCGTGTGCTTGCTTGCCTTGGAGTACGCGCTGCAGCTCGCTTTGGATTTGGTCCAGGCTGGCGCCAGCATCTATGTCCAGCGACGCGATGCCCGTCAGGTTGGCGGTCGTCTGCACGCCGTCTCGCAGGTCTACAGGCACGTCGAAGCGCAATGTACGTGGGCTGTGGTGGACTCGCGCGTGCAGGGATATGGCTTGAGCCAGTCTTGGCAGCAGGCGCTGCTGAGGCCCTGGGATGAAGGCGTGTGCCCAAATGGGTTGGCCTGCTCCCTGATGCTGGCCTGTGGGAGCTGGAAAGCGTCCTTCTGCGTTCAGCGCCAAGCCGGGCTGAAGCCGCCTACGGTCATCCAAGTCATCTTGGCCGCCCAGCAACGGTTCCCCGCGCCAGGCACGGAAGACCTCCTGGACCATGTGCCAGAGCCCGCGCCCGTCCATAAGGGCATGGTGCGCGGTGAAGACCAGCGTCGGGCCAGGCGCGACGGAGAGCTGGAAGGGCGCGCGAGGTAGCCAGTCCAGAGGTCCTGGCTGGGGCGCTTGATCCAGGGCCTGTACCTGGGGGGCATTCCCCTCGGTCCACTTGGGCGACCAGAGGCCCTTGATGAGGCGTGCCGAAGCGCCAGGATTGGACCGGGCAGCTTGGGTCAGCGCGTCTTGTAGACCATCGATGCCCCCCTCTCCTGGGACCACGATGCTCAGGGCGAAGGGTGCGCCTTCCGGGTCGGCGTTCAGCCAGATGCGCTCTGGCCCAGACAGGAGCCGAATCACGCCCCGGAGTGCATCTCGAAAGTGCTCACAACCGAGCAGTCCCCGTTCAAGCAGCTCTCGATCGTCCAGGTCCCGGGGGCGGCGCCACGGTCCAGTTCCACCTGGAAGCGCGCGTTGCTGCGGCCCACGTAGCAGCGGCCGGTTGTGGCATCGATGCGTCCGTCACACACCCGGTCATGAATACGCAGCTCGCCATTGGCGTCGCGCCACTGCAGGTCCAGGGGCTCGGAGCCCACGTAGTCCCACTGCCAGTAAAGGTAGCCGTCCTCGCCGGTCCATTGACGCAAGGTTTCTTGGGTCATGCTCACTGTTGGAGCCGCTTCTGCTGGGGTTCCTGCTGTTGGAGCGAAGGGATCCCCCTGGCTGTCGGGCACGGTGGATTCCGCCGCTTCCGTGCCGGGGGTCACGGGCTTGGCTTGGACAAGCGGCGAGGTTGGGGTCGGACTCGCCAACGTCGTCAAGGCCACTGGAGTCTTTGGAGGCGGAGGGGTTTGGTTTGCCCGCCACCAACGCACTCCGACGATGCTGGTCATGAGGAGTATGGCCATCAGGGCGGTGCTGTACTGGAGAATGCGCACCAGAGATTTCTGGCGCTCAGTCTCCAGCGCTTCCGCTTTACGGGAAGGGGCACGTAGGCGCCAATCTCGCAGAGCGGCCTCGCTCGGGGAGGGGTCGATATTGCGGCTGCCCGCAGGCGAAGGGGACGCGGAGACTCCCGGGACGGGCAGGCCCGCTGTGTCCAGGAGCACATAGTCGCGGTTCAGCTCCAGCTCCTCAGTATCTGCCTCGTTGGTGTCGGCCAGGGACAGGTCTGGGGACTGGGAACTGGGACCTGCAGGGTGGGTCAGGTCATCCAGATCCATTGCCGTGTGTACTTCTGGCTGCAGAGCCAAGCCGTCGGGCGTGGGTAGGTCCTCGGGGGACATCTCTGGTCTTGACTGGGGCTTATTGGACATCTTCAGCTCCGTACAGCTACAACAGGGGTCAGAGTAGCAATCGCAACTTTCCGGGTCAACACAATAAGTTAGACATCAATCTAAGAGTCTGCTTCAAGGCTTTAGCTTGACATGTCCAGAGAGGTTTAATGGCTGCCGCTATCATGGTTCTCGGGACCGCCTCCAGCGTGGGTAAGAGTTGGTTGTGCACTGCGTTGTGCAGGTTGTTGCGCCGTCGGGGGCTTGTCGTGCGTCCGTTCAAGGCGCAAAACATGTCCAACAATGCGGCGCCGGCGCTGTGTTCCGATGGCAGCTGGGGGGAAATCGGTCGTGCTCAGGCTGCCCAAGCCGCGGCAGCTGGGGTCACGCCGCATGTGGACATGAATCCCATTCTGCTCAAGCCGGTGGGGCCCATGGGCTCTCAGGTCGTCGTGCTGGGCAAGCCCCTGGGCCATCTCCAGGCCAAGGCCTACTGGCGGAAGCGAGCCCCTTGGCAGCAGATCGTTCTCGACGCCTACGATCGCTTGGCTGCGGACTGTGATGTGGTTGTACTTGAGGGGGCCGGCAGTCCTGTGGAGCTCAACCTGATGAGTCGGGACGTGGTGAACTTGCCCATGGCCCGCCATGCCGTCAGCCGGGCGCGTGAAGGGGGGCAACCTGGCAGTGTTCTCTTGGTTGGAGACATTGACCGGGGTGGGGTCTTCGCTAGCTTGATCGGCTCGGTCAACCTCATGTCGCCGGAAGACCGTGCCTTGATCTCGGGTCTGGTGGTCAACCGCTTTCGCGGAGATCCTGGGTTGTTCAAGACCGGACCTGGTCTTCTGGAACAGCACTCCGGTGTCCCGGTTCGGGGTGTACTCCCCTACCGGAAGGACATCTACATCGACGACGAGGACGGGCCGGACCCCTCGAAGTTTGGGCCCGGAGAGATCGATCTCTGTGTGTTGCGGCTACCCACTGCTTCCAATCTGACGGACCTCACAGCGTTGAGCCATGTCCCCGGTCTGGGTCTGCGGGTGGCGGAGTCTCCTGAGACAGTGGGCAATCCGGATCTGCTGGTCCTGCCCGGGACCAAGGACACCCTCCAGGCGCTGGCTTGGATGCGCAAAATGGGCTTGGATCGCAGCGTGATTGCGGCCGCCAAGCGTGGGATCCCGGTGCTCGGGCTGTGCGGTGGTTACCAGATTCTGGGACAGCGCCTCCGGGATCCAGACGGGGTGTCAGGACAGGCCGGTGATGTTCGGGGGCTTGGACTGCTGCCCGTTGAGACGGTGTTTGGTGCCGAGAAGCGCACACACCCTGCCGAGGGGGTCACCGCAGGAGGATGGCTGCTTCCTCCTGGGATTCCGGTGAAGGGCTACGAGATTCATCAGGGACGGAGTCAGGTGTTGCAGGCCTGTTCAAGCTTGGTTGAGCTGCCCCATCCCGACGGCGCTTGCCAGGGCTTGGTTGCCGGAACCTACCTGCACGGGCTGTTGGACACCCCTCGTGTGCGCGACGCCCTTGTACGGGCGCTGCGAGAGCGAAAAGGTCTTCCGGAGAGGCAAGATGACGTGGGCGGTGGCCAGCTCAGCCGCGAGGCTGGGTACGAGGCCGCTGCCGATGTCTTGGAGCAGCACTTGGATCTGGAGGGACTGTTGCCCCTCTGATCAAAGCGCAGAGCTTCTGTTGATCAACCGGGTGCAGCGCCTATGTCCGCCTCGGGCAGACTTGGATCGCAAAACTGCACGTACCAGCCCTTGTTGGTGAAACGACTGTCGTCGTCCAGCCAATTGGCGTAGGGCGGCAGGTTGCCGGTCTTTCTGTCGTTACGCTCGGCTTGCACCAGCACTGGGGTGGCCTGGTTGGTGTCGACACATTCGATGAACTTGCTTTGCACATCGGACTTGTTCAGGGCCTCGGCCACGGCATCGTGGCACTTTTCGTGGCGTTTGCGCGAGCCGCGGTCGCAGATGTTCACATTGGCTTGGGCAGCGAAAGTCGTCCAGAGGTTCTGGTGCGATTCGGCCTTGAACTTGTCGCCGCGCTCCTTCTGCTTCTGGGTCGCCTTGATCTGCTGCTCTAGCGCGACCACGGTCTGCTTGAGCTCCACGAGTAGGTCGTCTCGCTCGACGAGGGCGCCCTGAAGCTCGGTCTCCAAAGTAGCGACCTCGGCCTCTAAGGCCTCGACCTTCTTCTTCATTTCCATCCAAGCTGCGCCTGCGGAAGCCTTTTTAGCCTGGGCCTCTTTTTGAAGTGTAGACAGCTCGGACTCGCGGGCATCCAGGCGAGACTGCAGGTCAGTCACCTTTTCTTGCGCGGTGCCGAGCGACGCCCTCTCGTCCTTTACCTCTTCCTCGCAAAAGGCTGCGATCTCCTCGGCTGTCAGGTGTTCTTTGATGACCATTGGCTCGGAAAGGATGACCTCCACCGGATCCGAGAGGAAGCTGTGCAGGGCGTAGCCCGCTCCGACTCCAAGGATCAAACCACCGATCAGTCCGCCAGTCAGGGACAAGGTGTTGCTCATAAATAACTCCAAGAAGCGAGAGACTTGGGCAGGCTAACGCGGGGGGGCCTGGTCTGGTTTTCTGATTGGCGGCTCAGGTCCCCCATTTATAGACAAGTTCGTCTGTCACACCGTGGGCAGACCCGTCGTAGCTTGTGTTAGTTTTGAGCACATTGCCGCCCAAGCCCAGAGATTACGTTTATGACCCTCAGCCTCCTTGCTTCCTTTGGCCTCATCGGGATGCTCGCCTGTGACGGCGCAAGCGATTCGGAACCCGGCATCGACACGGCAGTGGAGGATACTGCCCCGCCGCCACCGGACAACGACACAGATGATGACGGAATCTTGGACCTTCACGAGGGTACGGAGGACCAAGACGGCGACGGGGTGCCGAACTTCGAGGATCTGGACTCCGATGGAGACGGTCTTCTGGACGAGGTAGAGGCTGGCGATGATGACCTGTACACCATGCCCTTCGACACCGACTTGGACGGCGTCCCGGACTACTTTGACCTGGACTCCGACGACAACTTGGTGGCTGATGCGATGGAGTCTGGTTCCAAGCCAAAGCTGGGCGTGGACACTGACTTAGATGGCGTTCCCGACTTTCGCGACTTTGACAACGACGGGGATCAGATCACCGACTTGTGGGAGATTACGGTCCTGGGCAACCCCGTGGACACCGACCTGGACGGGACCCCGGACTTCATGGACCTGGACTCCGACGGCGACGCGCTCTGCGACATCTGGGAAGGGGGAACCACGAATTATCGCGAGGAGCCCATCGACTCGGATGACGATGGGACCTATGATTTCCGTGATCTTAACTCGGACGACGACGGGCTGAGCGACACGGATGAGGGCCAGGCTGCGCCCGGTTGTGGCGAGCCCAGCGACGCGGATGGCGACGGCACGTACAACTCAGCCGACGTGGACTCCGATGGGGACGGCCTGAGCGATGCGGACGAGATCAACATCTACAGGACCGATGCCTACGACTCGGACACGGACGGCGACGGCCAGACCGACGGCGCAGAGCTGGCCGCAGGGACGGATCCCTTGGACAGCGAGTCCACCATCACGGGCGTGTACGTCGAGGTACAGGAGCGTTCCTCGGTGGAAGAGATCTTCGAGTTCGAGCCCAAGATTCAGTACGGCGACATCGCATTCCTGATCGACACCACGGGTTCGATGAGCAGCACCCTGAGTGCCACCGCAGATCGTTTTTCAGAGATCGTCTCGGAGCTGGCCGGCACCTTTGAGAACATGGCCTTTGGCCTGGCTCAGTTTGACGACTACAACTACGGATCGATGGGTGGGGGCTCAGACAAGCCCTTCGCACTGCTCCAGCAGATCACCGACTCCGAGTCGGACATGCAGTCGGAGCTGAACACGATTCAGCTTCACTCGGGCGGGGACGGCCAAGAGTCGGACATGGAGGCGCTCTTCCAGGGTGCCACCGGTCAGGGATACGACCAGAACTGCAACGGCAGCTACGACGCATCGACGGACGTTGCGCCCTTTATCGGCGGTGGCTCGGACGACCCCTTCAGTGGCGGCGCGACCTCCTCTTATGACTCCAAGGTCAGCGGAACGGGTAGCAATGGCGGCTTTGGTTTCCGAGACTACGCCCTTCCCGTCATGGTCTACGCAACCGATATCTACATGCGTGACCCGGACTACACGGGGTCGCTGGGTGGGTTGACCACTACCCCAGGTGGCTGCAACTTTGACGCAGGTTCCGACGATGTGATCGCGGCTCTGAGTGACCTGGGTGGCTATATTATCGGTGTGGACGTGAGTTCCGGTGGTTCGACCTCCAGTTACTCGCCCTACAACCAGATGATCGAACTGGCCAACGCGACCAACTCCGTGGCGGACTTGGACGGAGACGGCGACGCAAGTGACGAGCTGGTCTTTGTGGTGCCTCAGGGGGGCAGTGGCTTTGCTGAAGAGTTCAAGAACAACGTGGTTACTGCTGTCGAGCAGCTGGTGGCCAGCGTCCAGTTCGAGAAGATCTCCCTGGATATTGAAGGGGACACTTATGGAATGGTCGAGTCCATCTCTCCCGAGTACTACGAGAACATCGAGTGGGAGGGACTGGATAAGCTGGACTTCACGCTGAACTTCGCGGGCACCGTGCCTGCGACTCCAGAAGATCAGCTCTTTACGATGACCCTGCTCATCCTGGGCGACGACACCCTGCTGTTGGACAGCTTGGACATCGTGGTTGTGGTGCCTGGCACTGAGAACTGATTCTTAGGAATCGCGAGAAAAGCCAGGCTCCGGTCTGGCTTTTTTTTGTGCCTATTCGCAGGCGTCCAGCGCGCTCAATTCCCGTTCACAGCCATGACAGGCCAAGGTGCCGTGGTTCTCTCCACGCTCAAATAGGTTCCCTCCGACGAACCACATGGCCCCGTCCCACTGCCAGACTGCATGGAAGTGCTGCGAGGTCAGTGGAAAGCTGGGGATCTCCCAGCCATCGTCTCCAAGCTGCGCCATTACGCCGTAGTTGCCGGCCACCCACACGGTCTCGCCGGGGGCGGTCCATACGCCGCTGACTGGACCGTTGAGCTTCTGTACGCCGAGCTCCTCCCACTCTTGGCCCTGGTGGCGAAGCACAGTGGGGTTGCCTTGACCGCCGACTGCGTAGACATCCTCGGCGCTGCGCCCGCGCACGGTGACCAAGCGGGCGCTTGTGGGGACGGGGATCAGGGTCTCGCCTGAGATTCGCCAGGCTTGGCCATCGCCGACGATCCAGTCTTGCCAGACCTTGAAGGTCTGGCCAGGGATATCGCCCTTGATCAGGGTCCACTCGCCGTCCCAGTGCCAGACCTCGCCGCGCCCTGTGTCGCTGTGTCCGCCGACGGCCCACACGCTGTCATTGGCTGCGGCAAAGACCCCATAAAGGGTGGCGGTTGTGGGGATGTCCAAGCGCGTGAATTCGCCGTCCCAGTGGACAGCGGTTCCTTCTTCTCCCACCGCCCACCAGTCCTGGTCCGAGAGACCGTGGATCCACCACAGGGGATGCTCAGTCAGGGCCTCCTCCACGCATGCGGAGTTCGGTGTGATGCGTACCAGGTCACCGTGTGGGGTCTCGCTCCCCAGGTCTCCACCCACCAAGAGCATCTCTTGCTCCGTTGACCACGCCCCAAGCAGGACCGCGTTTCCGAGGGTGTCGCCGACCATGGTCCACGCTTCGGGTTCTGGAGACGCCGTGTCTTGGCGGTCGGTGCACTGGCAAGCCAGTAGCCATAGGACCCAGCTGCTCACTCCAGCACCACACCGATGGCCCGCTCGCGTACCTGTGCGGAGAGGGGGCCGGTCCCCTGGTGGGCAAAGTCGGTGAGCTGGTTTCCATCGGCGTCCAAGAACTGCAGGGCGTCGACGTCGGGTCCTTCTGGGTTGGTGAGCATGAACTCGCCGGTGCCGTAGCCGTAGACCCCGCGCACCCGCTCCATCTCCTCGGGGCTTTCATCTCTTCGGTGGCAGCTGCTGCAAGAGCGCGGTCGGGAAGAGGTGGTGTGCTGATCGAAGGGGGTCCAGCCGGTGATGTCGTGGTAGTCGTCGTTCTGTCGAAACACCCCGCCAAGCTCCTCGTCTCCGATGACCAGCTTGCCGTCAAAATCCGTCACGCTGAGCTGGACCTGTTGACTGGAGTGACAGCTCTGGGCGCGGCCCTCTTCGTTCTCACACAGGATGAGAGTATCCAGGGAGAACCAAGAGCGTGAGCCGGTAGTCAGGCCAGGAGTCTTGGTCCCTGTCTGGTAGTCGGTCTGGTCCAGACGCATGTCCATGCCTACGTGACAGCCCAGGCACTGGACCTGCCAGGAGTTGTGGCAGGTGTCACAAGTCAATGAGTCGGTGTGGGACCAACCGTCGTCGTCTATCCCCATGCCCTCGTGTGCTCGGGGCAGCTCCCGCACCACGTCGTAGGCCTGATCGACCACGCGTTCTTGGCCGTCCATCTTGCCGGTCAAGATGACCTCGCCGTTGGAACCGGTGCTCAGTTGGGTCAGGGGGCGCCCACCTTGGGTGCGGTAGACCCCGTCTGCATCGGGCTCGACTCGCTCGCGAACGCCCCCGTGGCAGTCCTCGCACCGCAGCTCTTGTTGCTGCTTTGAGGTGGTGTAGATCCGCCCGTCTCCATGCACATCGGAGCCCACGTGGCAGTCCGCGCAGACCATGCCGTTCTGGAAGTGCACGTCCGGTGGGGTCTCGTCGCCATACTGGGTCGTGTCCTCGTCCAGGATGTAAAAGCCACTGGTGTGGCCGTAGACGTTGTCCTCCCAGAGCTCTGCGTTGGGTGGGGTCTGGTCCGCCGAGAAGCCTCCCTCGCGGATGCCGCGGAAGTTCAGGCCGATGCGTCCGCCTTGGAAGTGGCAGGTCGCGCACTGCTCGGCGGGAATGGCGGTCGTGAGCTCATGGCGTGCCGGATAGACCGGGTAGCTGGTGGGCATTGCCTCGTCGCTGCCCGTGTAGACGCCGTCCTCGTTGTAGACCATGTGGCAGGCGCTGCACCCGGTGGACCGGTAGAGCGCCTTGGAGTTGTTCTTGGGGTACCCGGCCGCATGACAGGTGTTGCAGTTCTTGGCCAAGTAGTGGTCGTAGGCGGCCGCTTCCAGGGGACCGATGTTGTCGAACTCCTCCAGCTCAGCCAAGGCCGCGCGCAGCTCTGCTCCGTCCGGGGGCGGCAGGGTCTCCAAGCTGGGCACAGTGCCGGCGATGGAGCCATCCCAGTCGGGGTCAATCGCGGGGTGGGAGCCATAGAGCGCTTCTCGGTCCTGCAGCCCTGCGTAGAGTCGCGTGGGCATGTAGTGACCCGCATTGGTCGTCATGATCGAGTTCTTGACCGAGGCCACTTTGTCCGCATGGCAGCCTCCGCATGAGGCCTCTGCCGCCCGTATGTCTCCGGGGTTGATGAAGCGCAGGTAGTCCCCATCGATGCGGTCCAGCAAGTCGGGGGGAAAGTCTTTGATGAAACCGTGGGGAGCCTGGGGCAGCGTGCCGCGGATCTCAGCCCAGTCGTTGGGAACGGGCACGTGGGCATCTGCCAATTCGGTGGAGCTCCCGTTGCCGCCATGACAGACCGTGCACTCGCCCTCAAAGCCGGGGTGTGCCTCCTCGATGCCAACGTGGCAGCTCAGACAGGCCTCGCCGTCGGCCAGATTCCATTCGGCTTCACCGCCATTGCACTTGCAGGCCGACAGAAGCAAGAGTGCCAGAGCCCACATCAGTCCACCTCGATGACCACGTCCACTTCGCCGGTGGCGGTGACGCCTTCGACATCGATGGCCTGGATTCGTAGGGTGGCCTGGGCCCCTTGCAAGCCGAACAGGTCATCGGCGCCTTGGTAGGTCTCTCGATCAAAGCCCACAACCAAGTCCCAGACCAGTCCGCTACCGTCGTCCTGGCAGTATGCGGTGGCCCCGGTGTTGGTAAAGGTGTCTGAGAGCGTGCCGTCTAACTCGGTCTCCAGGACTACTGGAAGTGGCGCGTTGCCGTCGCCCTCATCGACCACCAGTCCGCTGACTTTTGCCCGCACCCCCACGCCAAAGCCGCCTTGCGGTGCCGAGGTCAGGCCGACCGTCTGGCCCGATTCAAAGGGATAAAAGTCGCCGGCCAAGCCAGTGCCTACGACCAAGGTGGGCTCTCCGGTGGGCTCGCAGCCCAAGCCCGTATCCTGGTCTCCTTCACATCCGATGGCCAGCAAGATGAGCGACCACAACAACATCGTGTCTCCTGTGTCCCTGCTGTGCCAAGCGTAGCCGGCCAGGGCCCGGTCCGCCCGGAGAGGGTTAGTCGGCCTGCATTCACAAGGCCAATCCATGACCAAGCGCAGCTACGAGAACCCCCTGGTCAGCCGCTATGCCAGCAGCGAGATGTCCGAAGTCTTCTCTCCGCACACAAAGTTCAGTACCTGGCGCAAGTTGTGGTTGGCCCTGGCCGAGGCGGAGCAGGAGCTGGGCTTGGAGATCACCGATGCCCAGCTGGATGCCATGCGCATCACCTTGGAAGACATCGACTACGAGGCGGCCGCCACGTACGAGCGCCAGTTCCGCCACGATGTCATGGCCCACGTGCATGCTTGGGGGGACCAGATTCCAGGCGCAAAGGCCATTATTCACTTGGGAGCGACCAGCTGCTACGTCGGGGACAACACCGATCTGGTGGTCCTTCGCGCCGCTTTGGACCTGGTCATCCCGAAGTTGGCATCTGCCATCGGGCACCTGGCAAAGTTCGCCCGGAAATACAAGGACCAGCCCACCCTGGGGTTCACCCACTATCAGCCAGCACAGCTCACCACGGTGGGCAAGCGGGCCTGTCTCTGGCTGCAAGAGCTGCTGATGGATCTGCGGGCTCTGACACGCTGCCGAGCTGACCTGCGTTTCCGGGGGGTCAAGGGCACCACAGGCACCCAGGCCAGCTTTCTGGCGCTCTTAGACGGGGATCACGCCAAGGTAGAGGCGCTGGATGCCAAGGTCACGGCGAAATTTGGTTTTCCAAGTGCCTACAGGGTCACCGGGCAGACCTATAGTCGCAAGGTGGATCATGAGATCTTGAGTGCGCTGGCAAGCTTTGGCGCCACCGCCCACCGAATCGCCACCGACATTCGCTTGCTCGCCAACCTCAAGGAACTCGAGGAGCCCTTTGGCAAGAAGCAGATCGGCTCTTCAGCCATGGCCTACAAGCGCAATCCCATGCGCAGTGAGAGGGTCTGTGCCCTGTCCCGTCACATCATCGCGCTCTCTCAGGACAGTGCGTGGACGGCGGCCTTGCAGTGGATGGAGCGCACCCTGGACGACTCGGCCAACCGCCGAATCTCCCTTCCCGAGTCCTTCTTGGCGGCTGATGGTGTGCTCGAGGTCCTGGGCAATGTGTTCGCGGGTCTGGTGGTCTACCCAGCGGTCATCGCAAGACGCATCGCTGCTGAGCTGCCATTTATGGCCACGGAAAACCTGATCATGGCGATGGTGCGCCGGGGAGCCGACCGCCAGGATGTGCACGAAGCGATTCGCGTACACAGCATGGCAGCCGCCGCGGTAGTCAAGCAGCAGGGCGGCGACAACGACCTAATCCAGCGCATCCAGGCCGATTCGTTCTTTGCGCCGATCCACGGGGACATCGACGCCTTGATGGATCCAGCCAGCTTTGTGGGCCGCGCACCGGAGCAGGTGGCCGCCTTCTTGACCCAGGAAGTGGAGCCAGCTCTGGCCCCATTTGGGCCCTTGGGCCAGGCCAGCGAGCTCAAGGTCTAGGGGCCGGTTTTTTTGGACTGAAACCTGCGCAGGCCCAAGAGCTGTGGCCACTGCGCTACCCTTCGGCAATGGCAGAGCTCAAGCACGACGGGGCCACTGTCCCGGTGGACCTCCAAGACTTAGACGAACGGGTCCGGAACGGTGTTCTTCCGGGCACCGCTCAGCTCCGCCATGCCCCATGGACTGGGGAGTCCTGGAGACTGCTCGAAGAGCTGCCCGAGCTCCGAGATGCCTTTCGAGCGCCAGGGGCGCGCATGGCTCAGCGCTTGGCCCACGCACCCACTTCGTGGGCGGCCATCGGTGTCTCTTTCTTGGTGCTGCTCTTTGGCGGCCTTCAGGTGGCCTCTGGGATGGGGTGGACCTTTCTGCTGCCCTTCTTTGAGAACGCTGCGGTGGGCTTTGATCCCATGGTGTTTGAGGGGCGCTTTTGGGCGCCGTACAGCAGCCAGCTGATCCACGCAAACTTCGCGGTGCACCTCTTGGGCAACCTGTCGGTCATCGCCTACAGCGGCTACCGCACCGAGCGGGCCTTGGGCCGAGATGGCTACTTCGTCGTGGCGATTCTCAGTCTGCTCTTCGGCACGCTCTTTGTCGTCTTGGGCCAGCGGGACCCGGTGATCGGCTCCAGCATCCTGGGCTTTGGTTTACTCGGCGCCCAGCTCACCATTGGCTTTCGCTTTGGGGACACCTTGCCCCCCTCGCAGCGGCGCTTTTATGGCTTTGGCAATCTGCTCTTTGTCGCCGTGATTCTGGCGGGCACCCTGAGCACCGCCAACGTCTCTCATTCCGCCCACGCCGGGGGTTTCGTCGGGGGCATGCTTGGGGCTCTGATCTGGAAGCCTCAGTTCTTGGTGGCCTTTCGCAGTCCCAAGGTGCTCTGGCCCGTGCTGGGCGCACTGGCGCTCTCTCCGATGCTCTTGGGGCCGGTGCTTCGGGTTCTCCCCGGTGCACTCTGGGGCTATCAAGACGTGGATGTGACCAAGGTCGGCGCAAACCTCCAGGTCCCTGGCCGCTTCTTGGCCCCAGTGGGTCAGGGTATTTCAGTGCGTGGCATGCCCGCTTGGCGCAGCTCCAAGAGCTCCGACGAACTCTTCTTCTGCGGTCTGATTGAGTTGGATTGGGATCGCGTGGCCCAGGGAGACCCTCTCGTCGGCGCCATGCTGGAGGATGACTGGGGCCGGCTCATCGAAGGGGCCCCGCGCGAGGTGACGCCCCCGCCCTCTCGGGGTCCGGGTTGGACCGCCCATGCCCTGGTCTTTGACGGGGAAAACGGAGCGCCGGACTACATGCTGGTGGAGCACCACCGGCTGCAAGGGGTGTGGCTAAATCGAGTGGGCTATATCGTCACTTTGGACCAGGAAGGGGAGAGCAGCCTGCGTACGCCGATTTTCCAGGAGATGTTGGCCTCGATAGAGGTCGGAGAACCCCCTGAGCTGGCTGTAGCGCGTAGCGCGCACTTGGAGAATCCGGTCAGTGAACGCGCGCGCTTGGAGTTGGCCCGTGCTCTCTACAAAACCGGTGATCTGGAGCAGGCGGATGCGCTCTTTGCCCTTGTCATTGGCCAGGATGAGCGGTTGGCGGGGACAGCCGTGTTGGCGCGTCTTGAGCTGCAGGCCCGCTTCCCAGAGGTACACAGCTTGGGGGACGTGCCTTGGTTTGAGAAGTCGACCCAAGACTTTCCAGGTGACGGGCGCTTGGCCCGGAGTGCTGTTGGCCTGTTGGTGGCCAACGAGCGCTGCGCTCAGGCGCGCTTAGTGCACGAGGGTTTAGCGGCAGAGCGGCCGGAGGCGGTGGACCTGATGACCACGGCGGCGGAGGTGATGGCGTGCGAGGAGAGGCAGGCGGCCGATTGACCCTGCTTTTTACTTCAATTCACTCCGTGGAATGCGCGTCAGGACCTTCTCTTCTCCTTGGGTGTTGACCAGAACCACGTGGCTCTCGGGTGCCCCCCCCAGCAGCACGGCTGCGCTGTTTGAGTCCAGGCCAGCCAGGGAACGCCCGTCTGCGGACACGACAATTTCGCCGATTTTTAGGGCCGCGGCTGCGGGGCCCTTGGGATGCAGGGCTGTGATCCGCTGTCCCTGTGGCACAGGCTCGATCTGCAGGCCCAAGGTGCCAGGCTCATCCAGCTCCTCGAGCTCGATGACCACGTAGTTTTCCGACTCCAGACCCACGTTGAGTTGAGCGCTGCCCACCATGCGGTCCTTGGCGGCGCTCAAGGTGTGGGGTCCGAGGGCCGCCGGAACGCGGAAGCTGCCGTCTCGCTCTACCGGGTTGTCGAAGTATTCCTGATCTAATCGCACCCGGGCTCCGGGAACGGGTTGGCCCTGAAAGCGGACCTCGCCGCGCAGTGTGGCGGCCTGAGCCAGGGTGTGGTCGCCCAAATCCACCCCTTGCCCTTCGATGATGACCACCTTTTCATCGAGCAGGCTTAGCCCCTGTACAGCGGCTTGGAAGCGGTAGGTGCCGGGCTCTAGCTCTGGGTAGTGCAAGACGCCGTCTTGGCACTCGCTCTGGCCATCCGGTCGCATCTTCAGAGAGCCGTTGGGCAAAGGCTCCCACAGGTTGGAGCGGCAGTTGCTGACCGGGGTCCCCGCTGGTGTCAGCAGGCGAACGCGTAGCCCCTGACCGCTCAGGGCAGGCAGGACCGTGAGCTCTGATAGGGCTCGCTGTTCGCGGATTTTGAGGCCTGCCAAGGCCAGCACAAAGCAAGTCACCGCGATCGTGGCCACAATCCAGGTCTCCCTACGCACACGCACCTCCGCTGCAACGTGCTAATCCAGTATGGAACGCTGCGTCGAGGGTCAGTAATGAGCCAATGGGCGACAAGACAGGTCAAGGGTCAGTTTCGCGATGTTCAACTGGACCTGGGTGGTCGTCCGGTCAAATTGCTGCCGTGGATTGGGCCCATGCAGCTTCTGCGGAACGACGCTTGTCGGGCCTGTGGCGATTGGCCCAGAAAGACCCCGTGTGCGGACTGCGGCGTCACAGCCTCCGAGGCGGACAAACTCACCAATCGGCTGGCCGCCCGCATGGGAGGGGATCTGCTCACCGCTGCCGAGACTGCAGGAGAGCGGGGCTGTCATGTATTGGCTGTGCGCTTTGCCACCACCGCGTGGCACTTAGGCATCGACCCAGATGTGGCCATCACCGTTCGTCTTCAGGAGTTGAAGGCTGCCGGGTCGGCCGAGCTGGCTGCGGAAGAAGCGTTGCGCTGGGCCATGCCGCTGCGTGCACCGCCTTACGCTGCTGGAATCGCCGCGGAGCTGTTGGCAGGCATTGGCCGCGAGAGCGAGGCTTTGGTACTCATTGACAAAGCGCTTGAGCGCACCCCCGAAGACGACTGCCTTCGCATGGGTCGTGCTCGAGTGCTGTTGGGACAGGGTGAGCTCAAGCTGGCAGGCACAGAGTCTGCTGCGCTCTGCGTGCCCGGTCGTGAGTTGTTCGCAGAGGCCCTGCAGCTTGCGTTGGATGCGGCTGGACAACTGCTCAAGGCAGGGCATTCGGACGAGGCCCTGTTGGTTCTGGACGCCACGGCGCCGCACGGCCATCGGAATCCTGACGTGTGCGAGGCCATCGCCAGTGCGGAGACCCAGAGAGACCGACTGCCCAGCGCCAGGCGTTGGTTGGTACACGCCTTGTCGTTGGATCCCATGCGTCCAGGGGCCCGTAAACGTCTGGGGCAGCTCGAAGATTTGATGGGGATCGCGCGGAGTATTCACTAAGCCTGTCGACGCAGGGAGCGTGTCAAACCGGGCGAAGCGAGCTCTGCGTCGGTAGAGCCTACCTGGTCTTCGACCGCAGCGGGCTCGCATGGCCAGGATCTGGCACCTGCCATCCCAGGCTGGGGCGGGCTACGCTTTGGGGTATGTCTTTGCCGCCCGTGGCCCTATTTGACCGTCTCCAGCAGCTGCGCCAGCAGGGGGACCGACCTGCCTTTCATGCCCTGGGCGACCAACTCAACGCCGAGTCTCCAGAAGCGCTCTGGTCCCTGTTGTTGCCGCGCTTGCAACCCCAAGACCGCAGCTTGCTCATGGCCCTTGGCAAGGCAATCTCTCTGCGTCCAAACTTCGCGCGGCCCGGCGTTACCCTAAAGATTCGCAGCCAGGAGGCTGTAGAGGCGCTCACCCTGATTGGCTGCGACTTGGGACCAGGACTGGTGCGCATGGTCATCACGCCAGGTGTAGGCCGAGAGGGTCTGCCCCAGTTGCTCAAGGCGCTGCCGACCGAGCATCTCACGGAGCTGCGCATGGATGAGAACGGTGTGCGGGACCGCCAGCCCCAGGTCAAGCGCGGGCCGGGCAACGTGATCCACCTGGGGTTGCTGGGCGACAACCGCCTGTTGGAGGTGCTGCGGACGCTTCCAGCCCTGCGGGACCTGCGCCTCTGCGAGAACCGCATCGCGAAAGAAGGCGCGAGCCTCTTGGCCGCCATGCCCCTTCGCAAGCTGGACCTGCGGGCGAATCCAGTGGGGGACGCAGGTGCCATTCGCTTGTCTGCGTCCAAGACCCTGCGGGTGCTCAAGCTCGCTGACTGTGGCATTGGCGCCGCTGGGGTGGTCGCCCTGAGCTGCCTGCCAGAGCTGTTGGAGTTGGACTTGTCTGGCAACACCTTGGGAGCCCAGGGCGTGCGTGCCTTGTCCCGGACCGAAGGCCTTCTCCGCCTGACCCTGCGTGGATGTGGTCTGGAAGAGAAGCAACTCTCATGCTTGCGCTCAGCTATTCCGGAGCTTCGAGCTTGATACTGCGGGCTCTTTTAACAGCCTCCTCTGCAGGGAACCCCCGGGGTGGTGCGTTGTGGCGACCAGGACAGCGGGCTTCTGGAGAGTGGCGCTCAGGTCTGATGGTGGCACGAAGAGCTGCCCTGCCCTTAGAAGGAGCTCCGTAGCCAAAGGGGGACTCTCTGAACTCGGCTTTCCACGGGGGCTTCTTCAGGCGCAGCGCGTCCGTCTCTGAGCTTGTCAGTGCCTACCTTAGGCCGCCGTCTCCTTGGCCAAGTCTGGGGCGTTGTGCTAAGGCGCGTATCCCTCTGGCAGTTTGCCAAATCCCTTTGTATTTTCTAGCTATAGATCAGCGGCCCAGGCCCTGACATCGGAGAGACCCATGCGGAACATGATCTTCTCGGCCCTGGCTCTCGCCAGCCTGGCCGCCTGCGCCCCCAAGGCTGACCACGACGAACTCGCTTCCAGAGTCGACGCTCTCGAAGCGCGCTTGGGCAAGGTGGAGAGCGCTCCTGCCAGTGGTCGTGGTGCAGCACCTGCCATCAACGCCGCCGACGAGGCCAAGGCTCAGGAGGTCTTCGGACGCTTCAACGACGCCATGGGCAAGGGCGACATGGCGACGGCCAAGAAGGAGCTCGATGGGCTCTTTAAGGACTTTGGCAGCACCCAGACCGCCTCCAAGGCCATCCGCTACAAGCGTGAGCTTGACGTGATCGGCGCCGATGTCAAGAACCCCAGCATCGATGCCATGTACGTCGGCGCCGAGAGCGACATCGACTTTGCTTCCGGTACCACTCTGGTGGTCTTCTGGGAAGTCTGGTGCCCTCACTGCCGCACCGAGGTCCCCAAGATGAAGGAGGTCGCCACCAAGTACGAGGGCAAGATGGACGTGGTCGGTCTGACCCGCCTCACCAAGTCCGCGACCGAAGAGAAGGTCAACGAGTTCATCAAGGAGCAAGAGGTGAACTACACCATGGCCAAGGAAAACGGCGAGACCGCCAGTGCCTTTGCCGTGTCGGGCATCCCTGCTGCTGCGGTCGTCAAGGACGGCAAGATCGTCTGGCGTGGACACCCAGGCCGCCTGAACGACGACACCATCGCCAGCTTCCTCTAAGCTTGGTGCTGTGACGACGAGGGCCCCCTCGGACTTCGGTCTCTGGGGGCCTTCCTTTCTCTGGGGGCCTTCCTTTCTCTGGGGGACAATGGGGGTGGCTTGGACGTTGCCTAGTTGGCATGGGTGGCACCTGCGACGTCGGTTAAGGCGGTGAGCAACCTATTGGAGGACCCGTGGCCAACGACCGCATCGCTCAGCTCCTCGGCGACGAAGCCGACAGCTTGCTCAACCACAGCTGCACGACCATTCCTGCTGCCCGTCTGACGCAGACCGGTCCAGACTTGGTGAACCGGGTCTGGGCCAAATCTGATCGCAACGTGCGCACCTTGCGCAACATTCAGGCGCTCTACGGGAACGGTCGCCTGGCAAACACCGGCTACCTGAGCATCCTGCCCGTCGACCAGGGCATTGAGCACAGCGCGGGCGCCAGCTTTGCGCCCAACCCGGACTACTTCGACCCCCAGAACATCATCGAGCTGGCTTACGAAGGTGGCTGCAACGCTGTGGCCAGCACCTTGGGTGTTCTCGGCATGGTCGCGCGTGAATGGGCCCACAAGATTCCCCTCATGCTGAAGATCAACCACAACGAGCTGCTCACGGTGCCCAACACCTTCGAGCAGATCCTCTTTGGCCAGATCGAGCAAGCTTACGAGATGGGCTGCACCGCTGTTGGCGCCACCATCTACTTCGGTTCCGAGGATTCCAACCGCCAGATCGTCGAGGTCGCTCAGGCCTTTGCGCACGCCCACGAGCTGGGGATGGCCACAGTGCTTTGGGCCTACCTGCGCAACCCGGCCTTCAAGAGCGGCGGGGTCGATTACCACACCAGCGCCGACCTGACAGGTCAGGCCAACCACTTGGCCGCCACCCTGCACGCTGACATCGTGAAGCAGAAGATGGCCACCAACAATGGCGGCTATCGGGCTCTGAACATGGGCGACTCGGCCTATGGAAAGTTCGACGAACGGATCTACACCGAGCTGAGCTCGGACCATCCGATTGACCTTGTGCGCTACCAAGTGGCCAATTGCTTCATGGGCCGCGTGGGTCTGATCAACAGCGGTGGTGGCTCGGGCAAGAACGATTTGGCACAAGCTGTACGCACGGCAGTCATCAACAAGCGCGCTGGCGGAGTCGGCCTGATTAGCGGCCGTAAGGCCTTCCAGAAGACCCGCGCCCAAGGCATTGAGCTGCTCAATGCCATCCAGGATGTTTACCTGGACAAGGGCGTTACTCTTGCCTGAAGGGCCTTGCTCGTAGCGAATGCGCTATCCTGTTGTCACGCGCCCGGGCCTTGTTGGACTTGGGCAGGAGGAGATCGATGCTGTTCGTGCTCACGTTGATGCTAGCCTGTCCCGAGCCCCCCTCGGAAAGTGCAGAGGTAGAGAATGCCGGAACTCCCATGGGAGGCGGTGCTGGACAGCCCGGTTTAGCGGGTGAAGGTCCTGGAGATGGCCCCCCCCCCGAAGCGGGGCCGGGTCCAGGTGGCGGCACTGGGGGTCCGCCTGCGTACAACAGCGAGGTGGCCAACTCCCAGGCTGACCTATCCGAGCAGGCTGACGCGATCACGATCAGCGGTTCCCTGACTTGCACCACGAGCCAGGGGCCCTTTGTAGTGCATGTTTTCCCACCGCCCCCCGATGGCCAAGCAGGGGAGATCAACAATGAGCCACCCCAGCCCGTGGCTGGCATGACGGTCAAGGAGGCAGGGGACTTTTCTCTCAAGGCCCCCAAGGGCACCATCGGTATGGTGCTCGCTTTTGACGACTCAGACGAAAACAATGAGCCGTCTGATGCGGGTATTTTCTTTGCCAACAGTGGTAAGCCTGTGGATCTGAGTGGAGACCTGAGCGTGAGCTTGGACTGCGCCGAAGTCGCTCCCCCCCTGTCTGGCGATGACGCGCCCGTAGGCCCCCTGTCACCTCCGACCCCGGTCGAGGCCCCTGAGGCTCAAGAAGAAGGCGGTGAGAGGGGGCCGGCCCCAGAGGACGGAACAGCTACGCCTCCGCCCGGACCGGGTGTGGTTGGCGAACTGAATGCTGGAGAACCACCCGAGGGAGGCGAAATGGGCCCTCCCGGTGGGCCTCCTGCCGGGAACGGGGATGGCCCTTCTGGCCCTCCCCCCGAGGGAGGCGCTGCACCTCAGTAAGGAGGATCCCCTCCTACCTTGCCCAAGTCGGTTAGCCGGGGGGTCCAATGAAATCCTGGACTCCTTCAAGCTGGCGCGGGCTGCCGATCTCTCAGCAGCCCGACTACTCCGACCCCATGGCCGTCAAGGCGGCCACGCAGCGGCTGCAGGCCCTGCCACCCCTGGTGCATACGGGGGAGGTAGATCGTCTGCGACAGCAACTCGCCCGTGCCAGTCGCGGGGAGGCCTTTGTGCTTCAGGGCGGCGATTGCGCAGAGCGCTTCGTTGACCTGAATGCCCAGGCTATCCAGGACAAGCTCAAGATCTTGCTCCAGATGAGCGTTGTGTTGACCTGGGGGGCGCGCATCCCGGTGATTCGGGTGGCCCGCATGGCTGGGCAGTTCGCAAAGCCGCGCTCCAAGCCCACCGAGATCGTAGACGGTGTTGAGATCCCCACCTACCGGGGTGACCACATCAACAGCCATGATCCCTCGGATCGCCAACCCAATCCACAGCGGCTGGTGCAGGCTTACTTCCACGCTGCCACAACGCTGAACTACGTGCGGGCCTTGCTGGATGGTGGCTTTGCGGATTTAAGGCATCCCCAGCACTGGGACCTGGGCTTTGTGCGCAAGCCTACGCACCGTGCCGCGTACCAGGACTTGGTCTCTCGTATCTTAGAGGCGGTGGACTTTATGGACGCCGTGGGGGCTGACTCACAGGGTGCTCTCTCGCGGGTGGACTTTTTCACCTCGCACGAGGGTCTGCTGCTCCCCTACGAACAGGCCATGACGGTAGAGACCGAGACTGGGGCCTACAACCTCGGGGCACACTTCCTCTGGATTGGTGATCGCACGCGTCAGCTGGACCAGGCCCACGTCGAGTACTTCCGTGGGATCCGCAACCCCATCGGCGTCAAGTGCGGACCGACCATGGCGCCCGACGAACTGAAGCGCGTCTGCGAGACGCTAAATCCGGACAACGAGCCCGGTCGCCTGACTTTGATCACGCGATACGGCGCCTCCAAGGTTCAGGGGCTTTTGCCTGGCCACATCCAGGCTGTTCAGGAGTGCGGTGCCCAGGTCACTTGGTCCTGCGACCCCATGCATGGAAACACCCGCGGTACCCAAGACGGTTTGAAAACGCGGGATGTGTCCAACATCCTGGGGGAGCTGTCCGCAGTGATGGACGGCCACCAAGCCGCCGGAAGCGTCTTGGGCGGGGTTCACTTTGAGATGACTGGAGAAGACGTCACAGAGTGCGTTGGCGGTCCCCAGGACCTAGCAGACCACGAGCTGGCGGAAGGCTACGAGAGCTTCTGTGATCCGCGCTTGAACTATGGCCAAAGCATGGAGATAGCTTTCCTCATCGCCCAGCGGCTGCGTCGGGAGACCTGAGCGGTGCGCTACGTCACTGAGATGCTGGACACCCTGTTCCAGCTAATTGGCGTGCAACTCCCCCCATGGGGGGGCACGGTTTTTCTCCTGTGCGTCTTGGTGCTCCTGGGCCCCTTTTTTTACCGGAACAGCCTGACCAAAAAGGCCCGCAAGAGGCTCCAAGCCCTGAGTGCACAGGGCGGCCAAGCCCGCTTGGATGGTGAAGCCGAGGTTTTGGAGTTGGTGCGTGGCCATCCATTCGGCCTTGTGGTCGTCGTAGAGGAGGCCAGCAAGCGTGGCATGCATCGCTTGGTCGAGCAGGGGCTGGAGGCGCTGGACCGCACCGGGCGACACCGGGACCAGTTTCACCGACTCTCTCGTGAGCTTGGAGAAAAGCCAACAACCGCGGCAGCCCAAGCCATTGCCATTGAGCGCCTACGAGAAACCGGTCTGCATGTTCAAGCAAAGCTTCGGCTGAACAAGGCGCTGCTCAGGTTCCCAGACCATCCTGAGTTGTTGGCACTCATCCCGGGCGAGGAGTAGGCCCGGCGCCTACTCGAAGAGTGCGGCCCGGATGGTCGGGTTGATGGCGCACGCCAGAACCAGACTGATCAGGAAGCCCAGACCCACCTTGAGCAGGTCCTTGCCCATCAGCTGAAGGCTGTTGATGAGCGGTCGGTCGTGTGCCTTGGCGAAGCTCAGACCGAGTTCGCGTCCAGCCAGCAAGCCGACGAAGACCCAGGTGGTGCTCATTGGGATGTCCGACTGCACCTTGAAGACGTAGAGAATGACTGCGTAGAGCAGGTCAATCACCGTTGCGGCGCGCACATCGACCACGTTGGACTTCTCTTCCACGACCTTCTGGATGCGCTCGCCACCCTGCCAGAAAAGAAGACCCAAGCCGGCGAAAATGACACCTGCGAACGCGGCGAACTGCCAGACGCTCAGGCTACGTGGCAGGTAGACGGCCACGTTGGCTGCGTCCTGCTGTAGCCACACGGACCACAGGGTACCCGAGATGACCCACTGGCCAACACCCCATGCAGGATGGGC
The DNA here is from genome assembly GCA_905480105.1 of uncultured bacterium. GTDB lineage: Bacteria > Myxococcota_A > UBA796 > UBA796 > CAJQPC01 > CAJQPC01. The sequence continues at coordinate 35,683 of CAJQPC010000081.1, forward strand.
CTTGCCTACAAAGCGACGCTGCATGTAGCGGCCCAGAGTCACCCAGAGCAGGATGGCCAGGCCAAAGGCGATGCCGTAGCCTGTCAGACTCTTTGCGGTGATGGCCCAGATACTCTTGCCGCTTGCAGCAAAGCAGCTCAGCAGAAGAAAAGTGGTGCTGACAGGCATGCGCAGGCGTGTCAGGATCAGCAGGAAGAGCGGTGCGGCTACTTGAAGCCACTGAAACTCGGTCGGTGCGGTCTCAAATCCCTTGGACGCCAAGCGGCCGTAGCTGACGTCTCCACCGTAGTTTACCCAAGAGTATGCAGCCGTGGCCAGGAAGATGCCGCCCATGAACAGCCAGAGCACCCACCAGGGGCGGTGCTTATTGGACGCAATGAAGGTGCCCAAGGTCTGGATGGAGTCGTTGGCCACTGCAGAGTAGGCCGCGATTCCAAAGCCGACCCACATCGCGATGTGGGGCGTTTGATAGGTCAGTCCTGTGACCAAAAAGGCCACCAGCATGAGCGCAATAAAGACGCTCTCCTTACGGAGAAGGTCGACAAAAACGCGACTGGGTGCCTGGATGGCATCCCGAGCTTGATTTGGCGCTGGCGCGTTCACGAGCAAGAGACTCACGGTTGTAGAACCCCGGTTTAGAGTCCTTGTGTGTCGGGACGGTGGCACCGCAGCACCGCCGGAGTTTCACAAAGAGTCTGCCTGGATAGTTTTTTCTATAGGTATATAGAACTACTGGATAATCATAAGATTCTGTATGGTGGGTCACCGCTGTGACGTTTTTGGTTCCCCGATCGCGGGTCTCCCTCTGCGTCACAATGTCGGGTAAGGTGCTGCCCAAATCGGAGTAAGACGATGCTGATGCTAATACTCGCGCTCGGTTGTGTAGGCGCTGAGGAAGGCTGCCAAGCTGGACCCCCGAGCTTTTTCGTAGAGCCCTTGAACGAGTCCGGTGCTTTCCTCACCGAGATCGAGGTTGACTGGGCCCAAGCGGCCGCCGAAGACTCCAGCATGATCCCTTGTACCTTGGGTGAAGAGTACTGGGAGTGTGGTCAGGGCCAGCCCTTTGCATACAAGGTGTACTTGGGCGGTCCAGGCTGGAACCGCCAGGTCGAGCGCATCGACGTTGAGGTTCCTGTGGATGCCTGCGCCCCCGACCGCACAGTGCTCACGACCACAATGCTGCCTGAATAGAAGGCTCAGGGGCAGGACTCCTGTACTGAGTAGCTGACAAGAACCTCGCTGGCGTGCTGCAGCCCGTTCATCTGAACACTGTTGGAGGCCTCATCGAACACCCAGCGGCTGCTGGTGGTCCCGTCCACTTTTACTTGGATGGAAGCTCTTGCTGCTGGCTCGCTGAGTTCGAACTGCCAAGCGTTGTTCAGAGTCGCCAATGCTATGTCTTCGGCGTACTGCGCCCAGTCCGTGGTGCAGATGGACATGGACAAGCCCCCTGTGGCCGAGATTGCCTCGCTGTAGCCAGCGTCCCCTTCATTGCAGTCCTCGGTGTCGACCACGCCGCTTAGAGTGAGCAGGCTCTCGGGCACAATCTTCAGGTATTCCCCCAGCCAGTAGTCGTAGGTCCAGGACGCGGCCTGTTCGACTGAGCGCTCCGGCTCATCGCTCACGAAGATGACGTGCAGTGGGGCGTCCTCACGTCGAAATCCGCTGTTGCAGGCGTCGAGCTGGCGAAGGCCTCGGTCCAAGATCTTGAAGAGGGCCTCGTCGTCGCTGATCTCCCGGTCCTCTCCCGCAGTGACCGCCGCCGAGAACACGGCGCTTAGGTCCGGTGTCGTCGCCTTGATCACGCCGCTGTTGAAACAGCCCGCATCGTAGGTCAACACGCCGATGTGCCATGTGCTCGTGACCCCCTCCAGCGTGGTGATCAAGGTCTCGAAGTTTGACGCCAACGCATCGGCGTCGTTGTCCATCGAACCGCTCTGGTCCACTGCGAAGATCAGGTCCACCGGCGGATTGGGGTCGATGCTGAAGCGATCCTCCACCTCGGTCGTCTGCAGTCCGGTGCCTAGCTGTTCCGCCAAGACCTCGGAGCGTGGATCGTTGGAGATGAAGCTCTGTCCACCACTGTTCAGACCCACAACGCCTGGCACCCACTGCACTTCCAGGTCTGCCCAGGCGCCGGGTTGCAGGGAGACGGGCAACTCGGGGCCACTCAGGATCACAAAGTCCCCGTTGCCGACGGGGTCGATGGCGCTCAGCTCCAGGGGGGCGTTCCCCACGTTCTGGGCCACGAGGTTCCGCGTGCTGGAGCAGCCCAGGGTGGCCTCGCCAAAGTCGTGCGGGCTTGGGCTGATGACCAACCATGGGCTCAGGCCGCGGCCTGTCAGATCCACCCCTGTGATCGGGGTCTCCAGGTCGCTGCTGGCGACGAGGAGTGTCGCCTGGTGGTTCTCGGGCTTGGAGGGGGTGAAGTAGACCTCGAACTCCACGCTCTCGCCGGGCATCAGGTCCAAGAACAGGTCTTCGTCGTTTACACGAAAGCCCTCGTCACCCTCGATGCTCAGGCCCTCGATGCTCAGGAGTCCTACGCCCACGCTGGAGAGCGTGACGGTCTGGCTGCGCTCATCGCCGAGCTCCAGAGTCAGGAAGTCAATGGCCAAGGGGTCCACGGCGATCTTGGGATCTCCGGTCCAGGGGTCTTCCGAGCGGACAAAGAGACCGTTCTCGGTGCAAGCAATCATGAGCAACATGGCAGTCATCGCGGGTCCTTAGAAGAGTCGGCGGTAGCCAAAGGAGGGAGAGAGCACCAAGCCTGAAGCCAGGCCTGTGAGCACCGTTGTCTGGGGTACGGTAGAGGCCGCAAAGCGCAGCGTGACCTCGCCATTGGGAAGGTCTACTGACAAGGCAGGCGCGATAGTCCAGCCCAGAGACACGGTGCGCTCTTGGACAGCGCTATCCTTGCTCGCGGTCATCACAGAGCGGGTCCAGACCAGCTGGGGAGCCAGGGTGAGCTCTGGGTGGACGCGCTGCTCGGCGTCCAAGGCCCGCAGATTCACGCCCAGGGCCAGGGTGTTCTGGTCCTGAGAGAGGCTCCAGGGCAGTGGTTCGTCCAGGGCTGGGTCGCTGACGCTTCCCGTGGCGCTTGGACGGGCCCAGCTCCACCACAGGGCCGGGTGAACGTGTTGGGTGGGGCGGAAGGCTAAGTTTACCCCCAGCTGCCCTGCGGGGTTCAGATCCGACTGCGGGACGGCCAAGCCCACGCTGGCCCCTGCGGCCCAACGCGCTGGAGGGGTCGTGACGGAGGGCGTCGCCTGACTCTGCACATCCGGGGTCCAGTCGCCGAGATCCTCTTCGGGCTCGACCTCCTGGGCAAACAGGATCAGCCAGAGGGCTGGGCTCAGTAGTTGGTCCATTCGGTGCTCCTGCTGGCGGCGTCGCTGTTGGTGGTGCCGCCCACGACGGTGATCACCGCGCTCTCTTGGGCAGAACCGGCCCAAACGCGATCCTCCCACATGCCGATGCTCAAGCTGTTCCAGTTGGCCAGTTGTGGAACACCATCGATCTCCGCGGAAACGGAGGTACCGTTGACCTCGCCTTTTTTTCCTCCAAAGGCGTAGAGGCTGTTGTTGGCGCTGGCGTAGGCAAAGCCTGCCCGTGCCGGACTCATGCTGTCTACCTCTTGCCACTCTCCTAACTCGCCGTTGTGCAGGACCAAGCCGGCGTAGGTCTCACCAGTGGTGCTGCTTTTGGTCGCCCCGCCGGAGAAGTAGAGCCAGCTCTCGTCGGCGTCGACCACGCTGTGGGCTGTGGCGTCGACCGTGTAGGCGCCGCAGCCGTAGCGGGCGGTACCCAAGGTGTTGGCGCTCACCTTCCAGGCTCCAGTGGTCTGGTCTTTGGGGCCATCCTTGCGGACCTTGATGTACTCGATGCTGTCCAAGGGCTCCCCAGAGTCGTCCAGGCCGCCGGCTGCGTACAGGTAGTAGAACTCAGGGTCGGCCTCTGGATCGTAGGCCAGTGCCGCACAATGAAAACTGCGGGCTGTGTTTAGGGAGTTGAAGGCTTTCCACTCGCCGATCGCTCCCGGTCCCTTTGGGGTCTTGCTCGTGTCCCCCACGGCCCCTGTGTCCGACCACGAGGTCACGCTGACCTCGGCCACCAAGACCTCGCTGTCGCTTCCCGAGTCGGCCGATGGGCTGCGATACACCTTGTAAGCCTGGGCGTTGGTGATGGCTGTCCAGGTCAGGGTAGGGCTGAGCAGCTTGCTCCCCAGGTCCGGCAGGGTCAGTGCCAAGGCTTGGCTGGGTAGGCTCTCCCCCTTCGGGTTGCTGAGGTCGCTGCCCTTGAACACCGCGGCGACCTTGTAGGTCCAGGTGCCCGCCTCCAGGCCGTTGTTCTTTCTGGCCAGTGAGACGTTGGTAAAGGCGGGTGCGTCGTCAGAGTCGAGCACCTCGGCGCGGTAGAGGCCGTCGGTCGAGCCGCTGCCGTCGTCACCGCCGATCAGGTAGATGAAGGGGGGAAGGCTGAGAACAGCCGCACCGCTCAGGGGGGTGGGCAGGGTCTGCTGCACCAGGCTCCACGGTCCAATGTCTCCATAAACGCCAATTTCGGCTGCCTCGATGCTATCGATGGCGCTGCTTACCTCGCCTTGGTCACCGCCCAGGGCAAGCAAGTACCGGTCTACGGAGTTGATCCGGGTGGCAGCCGCAGCTGGCGTGCGACGGGCCTCCACGAGATCCGGGCCGGGCTGCCAAGGGAAAAGGTTCTGGGAAGGATTTCGGATGGAGATTGCCGAGTACCGGGCCGAGCTGTCGTCGGCGTTTTGTACGTCCACCACACACACAGCGCCATTCAGGCCGGTCGCGGGCACCTCGGCTTGAATCTGGGCATAGGTGGTGCTCAGGATGGTCGGCGTGAATGTGGTGTTCACACCGTCTTCTTGGCAACTTAGGCTCACGCTGGGCTCACGAAAATCTCGGCCCTGGATCAAGATGATCTCGGGGCTGGACTTGTCCAAGGACCCAGGGGTCACGGTGGTGATGCGCGGTGGGGCGTCGGTGCTCACCTGCAGGGCATCTTCTAAGTGGCCCATGGACTCGTCGGGGTTGAGCACCATCAGACTGTAGCTGCCCGGGAGCATGCCTTCGGGCACCGTGGCCTTGAGCTGCGTGCCGCTGCGCCAGCTTACGCCCAGCAAGGGGTAGGTCTCGCCTTTTCGATCTGGGCCCATCAGGTAAGCCCTGGGCGTCGCCTCGAAGGGGCTTCCTGCAGCTGTGGCCGTGATCACCACGGCCGTCCTGTCGAAGGACCATGCGTAGGCGGGATCCAGCGCTTCGATCTCGATGGGGCTGTAGCGTCGGACGCTAAATTCACCGGTGGTCTCGGCCTCGCAGCTTCCGCCTTGAGCGATGACAACGGTGAAGGGGCCTGGGTCCAGGTAGGTCGGAGGCTGGAAGCTCACCTGTCCGGCCTTCTCGGCTGACCAGGTCACCTCGCTGCGTACGCCGTCCTTGTCCTCGATCCACACCTCCTCCACATCGCCGGTCAGGTCAGCGACGTAGGCCGTCGCGGTGGTCGGCACCGTGGGGTAGATGACCGGCGGATCAACGAAGAAGACCAGGGGGGTGTCGCTGATCTGAAGGGCCTCGGAGAAAACCGTGCTGCACTCCCCGTCGATCTGTACCTCGATATCGTAGCTGCCGACCGCCAGTCCGGAGACGTCCAGCGTGAGCTCTCCCTCGCTTACCCAGGTCGTTCCCAGAGGCTCCCCGTTGGCGAAGACTTGGCTGTCGGGCACCAGACCCTCGCCGAACAGGGTCACCGCTGTCCCGCCCTCGCACACGCTGCTTGGGTCCAGCTCTTTCAAGGTGGGGGCTGCTACGATCTGCAGCTCTTGAGGGAGGCTGGGCTCGCAGGATGCAGGATCAGGATTGTTTAGGAATAGGCTGTGATATCCGACAGGGATTGTGCTGGGGTCTACTTGGAAGCTGGCCTGTGTGCACACCTCGCCCGGGAGTTCGCCAGCCAAGGGACTACAGTCATCCATGCTCGTGGCCTCCAAGGTCTGGGCACTCACAGAGAGTGCTGGACCTTGGTCTTCCCAGCGGAGCAGGCCGGCTCCTCGTAGCTGAAGCGTGCTCAGGTCTGCCAGTATGCAGATGGCCTGGGGCTGAACGGTATCCAGCTGCGGGCCCGGCAGGATGAACAGCACATCTCGGATCCAGCCTTCGTCCTCGCCGATGCGCAGATCCCAGCTTCCAGCGGGCAGGCTGGCGCTCGGAAGCACGAAGGCTTGCATCGGGGGTTGCCACTGGATGGCCGAGGCCGGAACGGGCAAGCTCAAATCATCGGCTTGGCAGTCCTCGCAGGTCGGCCCGGCCAGCACCCAGGTCAGGGTGGGCCAGGTGAGCTGTGCCTCGTCGAGCACCCCTGTGGGAATCGGGGTCAGGGCGGGGTGCTCGATGAGCAGAGCTTCAGTGTCCTGGGTGACGCAGAGAGGCAGAAGCTCTCCGTTGCGCTCAGGAGAGTCAGTCTGGCAGCCCAAGGTGATCAGAAGCAATGTCATGTTAGCAGCTTACCCCTAGAAGGGGCCTGCAAGACTGTCGTTCAACTGTTTCGGCTCAGACCGCTGCGTCAGGCTTCCCGCGTCAGGCTCCTGTCTCAGTCATCTTCTGCGGTCTGTGCCCTAAAGTCGCAAGTGCCGTCGACCCCGTCGGTCTCGCACAGCTGTGGGTGTGCCATGGGGGTACTGCCCTCCCATGCGTCTTGTGTGAAGAGCAGGATCTGCTCCAGGGCCGCGTCTCCTGCAATGGTGTTGCGAGCCGCGAAACCGTGCACGTCGTAGGGTCCGGTGTCCGAGACCCAGAACTGCTCCAGGGTGGCGCCGCTCTGGACGACCTGGTCGGTGGACTCGAGTCCCTCGATGCGGTCAAACATGGGCTCGAACTGCACAGCGTTCAGGCTGCGCGCCAGCAGGTTGGTGCCCAAGTTGGGCAAAACAGGGTCGCCCATGGACTGCTGCAGCAGGAAGGAGCCGCCCACCTCCAGGGCCTTCTCCGCCCAGATGGCGCCGTCCACGTCGTCCCAGCTGTTTTGGCCGGCCAGAATGACCAGGTGCACGTCGAGCAAGGAGCCGTAGTTGTTGGTCAAGGCGTCCCCCACGCCGATGTCGTAGAGCAAGGAGTGGGGAATCATGTGGCTCCAGCCGGTGCCAGGGACATTGAGCACAGCCTTGGTCAGGCGGTCGTCTGCTGAGACGATGACCGCGCCCAGGGTGCCGCCCAGGGAGCCGCCCATCCAGAGCACCTCATCGGTGCGTGGGCGGACACCGGCCACCGGGTTGGGCTCGCCGTTTAGGGTGTCTGCACTCAAGGCGTCGCCCAGGGCGCCGTCCAGGGAGGTGAGCAGCACGGTGCCGCCCGCTAAGGACTCCAGCAAGCCCGCAGTGCTGCGCTCGGAGCCCTCTAAAAAGGCCCCCAGGTTGCCCAAGGTGTAGACAAAGTCTGTTCCAGTCCAGCCCTCAAAGCGAAGGTTTAACTTTGCGATTCCCTTCTCGGACAGCTCCGCGTCAAAGGAAGAGTCGGTGAGATCACCGCCGGTGCCGTGCCCGTAGAGCACCACCCTGTAATCCGGGGCATTGGCGGGAATGCTGATGCGAAACTCGATGTCCGCGGTGCCCAGGATGGAGGGGTCGCCGGCGGCGTCCAGCTCGAAACGCCCGTCTGCGTTCAGGAAGCTGGGAGCCCCGACCAGCCGGCCGCGTACGATGGCTGCGATGTCTGGATCCGCTGGCTCAACCAGGGTGTCGATCACCACCTCCAAGTCGCTGCTGGCGGTCTCCAGGGCTTCCATCATTGCGAACATGCGCCGCTGTGGGTCATCTGCGGAGCGGGTCGTGAACTCCGAGAAGCGCACGACGCGGCTCAGTTCCAAACCCTGCTCCTCTAAGAAGGTAGCGGTGGGCGCGTAGTGGGCCGCCAGTTCCTCTTCGAGCCTGCCGCGAGGGTCTTCTAGGCCCAGGGCGACCCGGACCATCTCCGATGCCTCTGCGCCGACGCTGTCCAACACCACAAAGACGTGGTCGGCATTTGCTTCCATGACCTGTTCTGGGCGCCCTATCAGCATGCTCTTGTCGGCGGTGATCGAGCTCACGTCGATGACCTCGGTCCAGAACGCTTGGCGTTCGCCGTAGCGTTCGGAACCCACTTGGGCGTTGATGACCTGTAGGGCTCCGTCGGCGCTCAGGGATGGCACGACCGACTCATCGGAGGCTCGGTCTGCCAGCAGTCCGTCAAAGGCCACTGTGACGCCGCTCACCCGGGAAAAGCCGTTGCCCAGGTTCAGAAAGCTGGCGTCGTCGTCCACGCCCAAAGGCTCAGGATCAAAGGCCATTCGCAGGCCCGTGGCGGTGCTCTCATCCAACACGGTGTGGGCGTTGGAAGGGTAGGGAAGCATGCAATGGACCGGGTCCAGCGCATCGCACTCCTGCGCTGGGGGCGGCGTGCGCTCCCCGGCGAGGCGGGGTTCAGGGGGGCTGCAGGCCAAAAGCAGCAGGATCATCGGAAGCTCCCTGGGGGTGGCCCGACCTGTATCCCAAGTGAGACCGGGATGGCCAGGGCTCCCCTTAGAAGAGCGGCTCGGCCTTGTGTTGCGGGCGGGCCTGGTCCAGGGTCGAACAGAGGCTGACCAGTCGATTTAACAGTGCGGCCAGCTTCTCCGGGTTGGCACTGCTGCGAATATCCAGGTCGTTGCCAAGTGCCCGAACCTCCAATCCCTGGTCCAAGGCCGTTTGAAGAGCCGCTCTGACGGTGGGGTCTTCCAAGCCGGTGACCGCCGGTGCGCCGCGGCGAACGGCCGCTAAGTGTTGGGCCAACGCCTCTGAGCTGCTGGGGAAGTCGCTATCCAGTGGGCGGAAGGCTGCACAGGTCACATCCACCTTGTTGGCCCAGATGCGCACTTGAACGCTGCGTCCGGCGTAGGTTCCCCGCAGCCACTCGGCTCGGCCCTTGCGAGACCAACGGAGCCCCAACTTGAGTGCTTGTTGCGCCCAGACGGTCGCGGGCCGGTGAACAGCAAGGGCCCAGATGGCTCCGGTGAGTCCCAAGCTCAGACCCAGGCCGAACACGGCGAGCGCGGGTGCGCCGGTCGCCCAGGGCGCGATCCCCAGCAAGGACATGCCTCCTGCCATCGCCAATAGGGTCTGGGTCTCGGGTGGACCGGTGCTGGTCCAGAAGGGGTTGGCTTGAATGTGATTGTTCATGCCACAGGTCAACGGAACTCCGTGCTCCGAACATGAGGGCCTGGGTCGGGCTACATTGGAATCATGATCGCCCTTGAGCCCTTTGTAGATCCCGACCGCTCCCTTGCGGCCCTGCTGGACCGGTTGCTGCCTGAGTTGGCTCCGGGCGCTTCGGTGCTCATCAAGCCCGACTGGAACACCCGGCATAGCCCCAAGCCTGCGGAGATCACCACCCGCGGTTTCCTGCGCGCGCTGCTCTCCTGGCTGCAGGCCCGAGGCATCCGCAGTGTGTGCTTGGCCCACAGTTCGCTGCTCACGCCGCCCGATGTCCCCTACACCAGCTTTATGAACCTGCTGGAGCTGGCCGACTGCATGGAACTGCTGGAAGACTTTCCCCACCTGCGGCTGGTGGACCTGGAGGTTGAACCCATGAAGCTGCGCGGCGGTTTCTTGGTGCCGCAGGCCCTTTTTGAACAGGACTTGGTCATCAACTGCGTGCGCTTAAAGACGCACTCCGGCACTCAGATCGCGGTCGGTACAAAAGGCCTGATGGGACTGCTCCCTGACTCCGAGGCCCTGCGCATGCACCGGGACGGTCTGGGCCCCTTGCTTGGACAGCTGGGCGCTTGCTTGGCTCCAGACCTGACGCTTGTCGAGGCGGACATAGGCATGGAGGGGGAAGGCCCTCACCATGGCGATGCGGTCTCTTGCGGCTACTATCTGGGGGGCAGTGATCTGCTTGAACTGGACGCCACGGCCGCCTGGTTGATGGGTATGGAGCCTGCTCATGTGGAGCATATTGCGGCATTGGCCTTGGTCTTGGAGCGAAAGCTTCCCAAGGCCCCAAGCCATTGGGGCGAGCACCGGCGAAACTTTGCCCAGCCCACAGGCATGCTCCAGCCCACCCGAGCAGCCCGTGTCTTTCCAGGGGACAGCTGTTCCACCTGCCATGTTGCCGCGGAGTCCTTGCTGGACTTTGTGAAGGAACAACCTACAGAAGTGCGCGCAATCGCGCGTTTGGCCAAGGCCCTGTTGGTGGACGGCGTGGACTTGTATATGGGGCACCAACCGGCCGGCGCGCGCCCCGACCCGAAGCGGCCCTGTGTGGCACTGGGAGACTGTGCCCAAGACTTTGCCAAGACCCACGCCCTGCCCCATGTCGGGGGTTGCCCTGTGCGACGCGACCAAGTGCAGCCTGCGCTGGTCCGGGCCATGAGCAAGAGCGGGAGAGAGTCGTGAGAGTCCTGCTCACAGGCGCTGGAACGCCGTTGGGTCGCCGGGTCCTGCTTGGTCTTCGGGAATCCCACGAGGTGCTGGTACTCGTTCGCCCTGGCGAACTGGATGCACTGCGCAAGGCCGAGCTCGGTGTGACCTTGATCGAGGCCGACCCAGTCACCCCAGACGGCTACGGACCGCGCATCGCCGGCACCCAAGTCCTTGTTCATCTGGATCAGCTTGCCCAAGCGCCAGACGGCCAACTCATCGACCACAACCTCAAGGCCACCCAGAGTCTGCTGCATGCCTTTTCCGCCTGGGGCGAACCCGAGCGTGTCGTGCATCTCTCGTCGGCTTTGTTGGATCACCCCTCGCCAGACGAGCCGGATGTGGCCGCAGACCGTTTCGGCTCCTCCTGGTTGGCCACTCTGTGCGCCAGCGAGGCCAGGGTGGCCCTATACGCCCGCCGCAGTGGTGTGGAGACATGCATTGTACGTGCCGGACACACCTTCGGCGCGCTGGGGCTGCAAGGGGCCTTGACCTCTTGGCTCGAAGCCACCGCTGCCTCCGCCGAAGGTCGGGCCCGCTTGGACCTTCAAGGCGCCAACATCCCCTTGCCCTTTGTGCATGTCGACGAGCTCGCCCGTGCCATCGTCGCCCGTGTTGAGGGCCAAGAGATGCCTGGAGAGCGGCGATTTGTCGCCCAGCTCTCCAGAGTGAATGCCGTGGGGATGCTCTCCAGCATAGAGCAGCTGCACAAGAGCATGTGTGAGCTGACTTTTCGTGAGCCATTGACCGTGCGCACCCACATTGGGGCGCGGCTGATTCGTCGTCTGCGAGGGGAGAGCGTCGATGAGACCACCGTTCCCCGATACCTGCGCGTGCAGCCGCTTCGCGTGCCGAACGCGGACTGGGTGGCTCACTTCGGCCCCCGTCAGCGCAGCCAGATCGTGGACGCTTTGGTCGGAGGCGCATGCTAGGCCCCCTGCTCTGGCTCCTGGGCTGTGGGCTGGATCCAGTGCCCCAGGACACTGCTCCAGACACGGCTCCCCAGGTGCCCTGCCAGGTCAAGGCCTTTGCCAATCAGGCCGTGGACTGGACCCTGCCCGAGGACTCTTTTGGGAGCTTGCGCTTGCCCGCTGACCCCAACGACAGCGACGCCAACTGGGCCCTGCTGGGGCTTGGAAGCGCGCGCTTGGATCTGGTCTACGCCTTCCCGGGTGGGGACAAGGGCTGGCGTATTCTGGACAACACTGGCCAGAGCTTCGAAGGCGAGCGCGAATGGACCATGCCTGGGGTTCTCAAAGACCAGCTGCAACAGATTGAGAACCAGGGTCCGGAGGGTTTGGCTTGGCGCTTACTTGAGCTGACCGGCGATGCTCAGGAGGATCTCGTTGTGACGCGTCTTCCGGGCAGCGATGAGCTGGGCTTGAGCTACTGGTTGATCTACGCTGGACAGGACGGCGGTTTTGCCGACACGGCCACCCGTTTTGACTTGCCGCTTGCCATCCGTGGCGCCAGCTACCAGCTCTTAGATCAGCAGGGCGATGGGCGTCCCGATCTGTGGATCCAACTGGAGAAGGGCTTTCAGGTGCACCTTGCCGAAGACCAAGGCTTCTCCTCCAATTCCATGGAGCTGCGCACGCCCACCCAGCTTGGGCAGCTGGGTGATCTGAACGCCGACGGATGGCTGGATTGGTTCACTGGCGACGGCTTAGCCTGGGGCTTGGAACAAGGTTTTGGACCTCTGCAGGCCTTGGACACACTGCCGGCGACCGGCAGCCTGATGGACCTGGCTGGCCACGGCTACGTGGAGTGGGTGGATACCCAGGGCGGCCCAGATTTTTGGAGCCGCTACAGCTTGTCCCCCAGCACCTTGGGCATCAAGGTGGGTCAGCTGAGCCTCCCAGCGGGCTACCCCGATGGGAGCTTTTTAGGAAGCCAAGGCACCACAGGAAGGATTTGGTACGGGGTCCGAGACCTGGACGGCGATGGGGCACTGGATCTCATCGTCACCCGAGTAGAGGGCAGTCCGGAGATCGGGGTGCAGCGTTGGCGCGTCCACCGCGGGCTGTGTGATTAAGAGCCGCGTGATGAAGAGCCGTGTGATGGATTGACCGGGCTGGGTCGGCTCAGCTTGCGTGGCCGTTGTCCAGATACCAGCGCCAGCACTGCTCCAGGCCGTGGGCCAATGGCTTTGGCTCGTAGCCCAACTCACGGATGGCCTTGGCCGAGCTGTAGCGTCGGTTCTTCGCTGTGACCTCGGCCAGGGCTGGCGTTAGCGGGGGTTCCTGGTCGCTGAACTGGCCCTTGAGCAACGCACCCATTCCAGCAATTTTAATCAGCCATTTTGGCAGGACCCGTGTAGGCGGGGGCGCTCCGACCACCTGGGCTGCAGCCTGGAAGAGCTCGACCCAGGTGGGCGTGTGGCCGCCAAGAACGTAGCGCTCACCGGAAATACCCCGGTCCAAAGCCGCCAAGTGACCCTGCACCACGTCGTCCAAGCTGGCCACCGTGGTGGCTCCTGTGGGGACACCGAAGGGGCCACCCTGGTGGACCTGAAGCAGGATGCGTCCGCCGTTGTGGTTCGTGTCGCTGTGGCCCATGGTGATGCCTGGGTTGACCGCCACGCCCTCTAAGCGGGTGTCGCCTAAAACCAAGCGCTCGGCGGCGAACTTGGTATCGAAGTATCCCAAGTTGTAGGGGCCCCAGTTCCACGCGGTCTCCTCGTCTCCGACCTGGCCGTCGGGGACAAAACCCAGCGCAGCGATGGAGCTGGTGAGCAGGACTCGGTCGGCGTCTGCGAAAGCAGCGGCGTCCAGAATGTTGCGCGTGCCTTGGTGGTTCACGGCCTCTTGCCGCGCCCGATTCTTGCTCAGGTAGGACACGATGCCTGCTGCATGAACGACTTGCTTACAGCCTTTGGCCGCAGTGCGCATCGAGCCCAAGTCGGTCACGTCACCGAGTACGAGCTGAATTCCGGTGGGGTCCAGCATGCCCAAGCGGTCCCTGTCCCGCACCACGCATCGGACGGTTCGGCCCTCGTCCGCCAGTGCTCGGGCCACCGCTGAGCCCAGCTGGCCAGTTGCACCCGTTACCAGGATAGTCATTCAGGTCCCACCATTTTGGTTGAGGCCTGACCCTCTTTGTCGATGATGAGCCAGGTGTTGTCGGGCGACTGGTTCCCACAGCCGCTGGCATCCAGGACGACCCTTGCCTCCGTGGGGCTGGTCACCACCACGGTCAGGCAGTCGTGGAGGCGCATCGCGCAGCTGTCGTAGACCTGGCCCAGCTCGGTCAGGCAGAGGTCGACCATCTCATCGCCCAACACGTCGCGGGCGAAGGCAATGCCCACCTCGCCACGCCAGACCTCGCCACCGGGCAGAGGCACGCGCTGTAGCGTGCTGGCGTTGCCAGTCTCTACCACTGGGCCGGAGGCGGTCACGCAGGCTATCCAGACAAACAGCACCCTTCAGTCTCCTTCGAGTACAGCGTATGTCCCCGCAGCAATGCCTGCCACGACCCAGGTGCGCTCAGGCAGGCTGATCACCACGCCCTGCCTGGGGGAGAGGAGTCGCTCGCGCTGCACCCCGTCCAGGCCTACGATCTCAGCCAGTAGCTGTCCACGCCCAAAGTGTTCCCCAGGCTGGGCGTGGGTGATCAGGACCCCCGCTTGGCCTACTCGCAGGCCAGACTCCCTTCGCCAGGGGCCCCCTTCTACACGACTGGGATGCGTGGGTGCAGGACAGGCGGCCAGTCCCGCGGCGGTGAGCACTCCGAGCACCGAGTTTACCGCCGTTTCTACAGCGTTTGCATCCAGGTACAACCGCGGTCCAGCCTCGATCGTTAGGCTCGGAATGGCCAGGGTGTTGAGCACCGCCCCGCTCAGAGAGCGCTCCAGCTGGTACTTGACGTAGCGGACGCGTGGGTACTCTCGGAGCACCGTCAGACCGGTCGCCACCGCCAACAATTCAGCTTTTTTGAGGAGCCGCTGGCTGCCCTTGAGATGGCGGTCCACGATGCAGTAAGGGATGCTTGCTGGGCTGTCGGTGTGCAGGTCGATGACCAGGTCCGGGTCATGGCGCAGAAACTCAGTCCAGAAGCCGTGGGCCAAGCGCTCGGTCGGTCCACCGCGTGGATCCCCCGGCCAGGCGCGGTTCAGATCCATGTGGTCCGCGGGCACCTCTCGCGTGCGCTGCGAGAGGCCTTCGGGATTTAGGGTTGGAAAGAGCACCACCGTGCCCGAGGTCAACAGCTCCGGCAGACGTTGAACCAGCTCGAGAACCGCCCCCACTCCGGTGGCCTCATCGCCATGCACGTTGGCTGTGATCAGCACTGTGGGTCCAGGTTTGGGCGCCTGCACGATGTGAACGGGAAGCTCTCTTGGTCCTCGGCCAGTGGTTGTAGGCAGGGACATGGCGTGCACGCGGTGCGTGCTCTCTCGGGGCTTGCTGGGGCTCATCCTACGCACCGCCACACGCCGAACTTCAGATAGCGACCCTCGGGAAACTCCACCAGGGCAGGATGGTCGGGTGCTTGTCCGCCTTCAAAGAGCAGCTGCAGGGAGCGTCCGGATTTCTTTGCGCCTTCGCGTACAGCGGTGTGAAAGTCTCGCGGACTCACCATTCCAAGGTTGAGAGCACCGATGAACCAGCCCTCGGGCGCCAGGGCCCGTAGCGAGGCGGCGACCATGCGGGGGTAGTCCTGCTTGGCGGAGAGGCGGCCCTCGCTGCCGTGTGAGAATCCAGGTGGGTCTAGAATTACTGCGTCAAATAGGTCCTTGGTCCGGCGGAAGCGGTCCAGGGCCTTTCGGATGTCCTCGGCTAAGAAGCTGTGGTCGTTGGGATCCAAGTCGTTGGCCACGAAGTTGGCTTTGGCGCGGTCCAAGTAGGCCTGGCTTAGATCCACGCTGACCACCTCGCTGGCGCCAGACATGGCCGCGGCGACGCTGAACATGCCGGTGTGGGCAAAGAGGTTCAGGACCCTTCGTCCACCCCAGTAGGGTTCTAACCACGCCCGGTTGGTGCGCATGTCGCTGTACAGGCCAATGTCTTTTCCGGCGCCTGGGCGAACCAAACAAGCCATCCCGCGCTCGGTGACCCGTACGTCTCCGGGGGGGCGGTGTCCGGAGATCAGGCCGGAGTCTAAGGTGCTCGTGTTCACGTTGTCCCGGGGGTCAGGGCGCCAAGCCAAGTGGATGCCGCGGGGCGTTAGTCGTTCGTTGAGCTCTTCTACCAAGGCGCCAAGCAGGGGTTTGACCGAGGGGGTGTCCAGGGTAATGACCACCTGGGGCCCGTACACATCCACGCGGATACCGGGCAATCCATCGTTCTCGCCATGTACCAGGCGGTAGGCGGTGGTGTCCGCTTCTACCGCCACTTCTCGCAAGGCTTGTGCCGCGCTGAGGCGCTCGGCGATCAGGCTGCGGTCGACTGGGCCGGCGTCGTCGCGAAAGCGTCGTACCGCAATCCATCCGCTGTCCCACAAGCCACGACCGAGATCCTCGCCGCTCTCGCTGGCCAGCTTCACCACTTGGCCGGTGCGAAGCCGCTTGGGGTGGGCCAGAATCTCCGCTGGATACACCCAGCAAAAGCCTTGCTTGAGCCACTTCTCCGAGTAGCCGTTGACCACCACGGCATCCCCGCCCTGTTTGGGTACGGGTGAGGCCTTAGGCTTTTGGGGCTTGGCTTGTTGTCTCTTGGGGTATCGTTGGGTCATGGCACCCCTTTGGCAGACCGGCCTGCAGACCGATTTCTACTTGCTCGTGGTAGCCGCCGTGTACCACGCCGATGGGCTTTGGGGCCACGCGACATTTGATTTGTATCCCCGCTCGGGGGTTCAGGGCAGCAACTTTGTGGTCGCCGCAGGGATGCATGAGGCCGCCGAGGCCCTCCAGTCCATGTCTTTCCCAGAGAACACGATCTCTTGGATGAAAGAGCAGCCCGCTTTTGCACGTGCCAGTGAGGGATGGTGGGAGAGCTTGCGCCACTTCCGCTTCTCAGGGGACATCCACGCGGTCGCCGAGGGCACGGTCATTGCTCCGGGCACGCCCATGATGCGCGTGACGGCACCCTTGCAGCAGGCCACCCTGATCCAGACCCGTTTGCTCCAGCTCATCCCAGCCGCTTGCGGCGTTGCCACCCGAGCGGCTCAGTGCAGTCTGGCGTCTAAGGGCAAACGTCTCTACGAGTTTTCTTCTCGGCGCTCTCCTTCCGGGGAGTCAGCAATCATGACCTCCCGCGCGGCCATCGTAGGGGGCTTCTACGCCACATCGAACGGCGCATCCGCGGCCTCGCTGGGGGTACCGGTGATGGGCACCCTGAGCTCGGATTTCTTCGCAGCCTATGGAGGCGTTGGACCGGCGCTGGCGTCCTTCGCGCTCCACTTCCCAGACGTTGGCTATGTCAACCTGCCCGCAGGCAAGGTCGATCAGGCCGTCGCGCAGCTGGCCCCCTACAAAAGGCAGCTGCGTGTGGTGCGCCTGGACCATCCTCAGTTGGCCCGTGCAGCACGGGCGCTGCGACCGCGTCTGGATGCGGCGGGCATGAAGCACGTGCGCATCTTGGGCAGTGGTTCCCTGGACGCCAAGCGCATCCAGGAACTGGGGGAAGCACCTGTGGACCTACTTGCGGTGGGTAAGCACTTGCTCGCGGGGGGCCCGGTGCCCTGCTCGTACCGCATCGCAGAAATGTGGCGTGGGCCCGAGGCGATGCCGTCTACTGGAAAGGGTGCCAGCAAGTGGCCCGGCTGCAAACAGGTGCTTCGCCGTGCGAACCACGATCTGATCTGCTTGGAGTCCGAGATCGGCCTGTACGAGGGCGAGCCCCTGTTGGAGCCGCTCATGGTGGCGGGCGAGATCACGCGCATTCGGCCCGAGGTAGGAGAGAGCCGCGGGCGCTGTTTGGCCGGACTGGGAGAGCGGGACCGGATTCTGCGGGTGAGCGAGGGTGTGGAGAAGCTGAAGGGGTGATTCGCAAGCGCTCCTGGCTCCCAGCGGTCAGGGTCCCCATGGGATCGGACTGCTTGCCACGGGCGCTCTTCGCCGACCCACTACTCCACCAACGCCTGCTGGTTGTACTTGCTCAAGTCCCGCACCCCGGAGCCATCCCGAACCCATCCGTAGGTCTGCCAAGTGCCCACAACCCGCTTTACATAGCCGCGGGTCTCCTCGAAAGGAATGCGCTCCACGAACTCGTCCGTGGGCAGGTTTCCCTTCTCTCGCACCCACTGGAGAATACGGTTCTCGCCAGCGTTGTACCCAGCTGCAGACAGATAGGGGCTGTCGTTGAAGAGCTTGTGCAAGTAGTCCATGTACCGGGCGCCTACCGCCAGGTTGATCTCCGGATCCAGTAGCTCCGGCTTGCCCACCTTTAGGCCCAGCCACACCCCTACGTTTTTGCCGGTGGTGGGCATGACCTGACACAGCCCACGCGCACCCGCCCAGCTCACCGCAGTCTCGTCAAAGTTGCTCTCTACGCGAACCAAGCCCTGGAAGTAGCGGGGGTCAAAGCGGTAGCCATCTGCGGCCACCTTGACCTGGGGCAGCCAGTGGTCCGGAAAAGCCAGAGCCATTTCCCGTGCGGTCTCTGGAGTTGCCTGGGAGGGAACATGAGTGCGCATCCAAACCCGAAGCTCCCGGTGTGCGTTGATCCAGTCGCCGTTGGCGCTCCGGGACGCGCTCCACCAAAGCGGGCCCTGTCCGTCCAGTGGCACCTCGGCGATCTCCTCCCCGGCCAAGCCGTGCAGTCCCAGGGCCAGCAAAGCCTCTGCGCGTGCCAAACCGGGGGCTTGGCTCTGGGTGCGCTCCAAGGTCCATGTCTCGGTCAGTGCAGGCGCGGGTGGTGCGGGAATAGCCGCAAATGCAGCAGGGTCTTCCTCGGCTACCCGACTGCTCGCCAAGGTCGCGTAGTAGCTCCAGGGCAGGTCTTGAACCAGCTGGGACCACTCTACGACCGCTGTGCCCTGTGGGTCCGGGTGCGTTTCATCTTTCGTGCGCGCTTGGGTGGGTTGGGTCACATCGGGGTACAAGGCCCAGCGTGCGGCCCAGTAGCGCCCAGCGGGTACGTGGAAGTGGTCCTGAGCGGGGTCTAGACCAGCCAGTTGAAGAGCGACCTCGCGGGCCTTGTCGCCGTTTCCCTGCTCATAGTGGGACCAAGCCAAGCGCCACAAGGCCTCGGGAATCATGTCGCCATTGGGGTGGTTTTGGGCGGCCTTGGCCCACAGGCGCTGTGCCCCGACCGTGTCCCCTGCCAAGTCCAGGGACTCGCCGGCCATGACCAGTCCATCATCGGCGTAGCTGTGCTCTGGGTAGTTCTTGGCCAGGGTCTCCAGCACACGGGCAGCGCTGCGGTTGTTGCCGCGCTTTTGTTCTGTGCGGCCATGCAGATAGGCCAGCTTGTGACCGACCTGCGTCCCCACACAGTCCGTTGCACCCGTACCAAATGCGGCCACCGCGTCCGTGCGCTTGTTGCCCTTGTACAGACTGCGGCCCTTTATGTAGCGAAACAGGCACGCCTCCTCGCCTATGTTTGTGTCGGGTGCGTGGCCATCCAGAGTGTTGAGGGCTGTCTTGTACATGCCCTTGTTCATGTAGGCCTGGGCCCGGTGTGTGGCTTGCTGCCAGGTGGGGTTGCCCATTGGGGGCAGTGCCTTGTCCTGGGCGCTGCCTGGGTAGTGGCTCCAGATTCGCCACTGGTTCTCGCTCCCGCCAAGCTCAGCCAGAGCGTGTGCGCTGCCGTCGGCGGGGTCAGGCGCTGCAATCAGGCGCTCGTATTCGACCTTGGCTTGTTCCACGCGGCCCAGCTGCTCCAAGCAGGTGGCACGCCAGGCCAGAATCTCCCGGTGAAGGGGTTCGTTGTCCTCGTTCGGGACCAACACCTTGAGCGCGTCTTCCGGGCGGCCATCCGCCTCCAAGAGCCGGCCCTTCAGGTAGCCCACATAGGGATTCGGTCCTTGTACCTGTTCGACCAGGTCAACCACCGCGCTGGCCTGGCCCAGCTCTAACCGCGCCCAAGCATGCACAAAGGCCTGCGCGCCAGACTCCGGGTTCTCAGTCAGGAACGCGATGCGCGCCCAGTCTTGCTTGGCCAAGGCGGTGTCGAGCTCTGCGCTGCGCTCAAAGGCGGGTGCGATGGGAGCACGCTGCACAAAGGGGTCGGGCTCCGGCTCGACGAGCTGGGGCTTAGGTTGAGGGGCGGGCTCCGGGGTCGTTCCGGAGCAAGCGAGGAGCAGGAAGAGGGAGAGCATCGGGAGACCTTTGAGACTTGACGAGTCAAGGGATAAGGCGAGAGTACTGCATTGGCGCTGTGATTGCTCTTGAACAACGTGTGGCCCGGTCCCTTTGTTGCGATAGGGTCGGATTCGGCCCGTCCCCACCCCTCCTGCATCTGAGCCCTCATGACCCTGCTCCTGTTTCTGGCCTGCTCCAAGACCGAGGGCACTGAGCCGTTGCCGGTCGCCCTTCCGGTGGTTCAAGTTGCCCCAGCGCCACAGATCGAGCCGGAGCTGCCCCCAGCGCCTACCTTTGAGAAGCAGCTCCTGGAAGTTGGGGGAGAACCAGGGGTGAACGCCCAGGCCGTCTCCCGGGACGTGCAGGACTTGGCCCAGGGCTGGGAGTACGAGTCCCCCGCTGTGGCGCTGTCTACAAGCGGAGAGCTCTTTACGGTGCATGTGGCGTATGACCGCGGACGAGAGCGCCTGGAGCTTCGCCGGGGGCCCGGTATGGAGCGCTTGGGAGAGCCCACTACGGTGTCCGAGGGTGCCCGTGCATGGGACCCAGTCATGGCGGCTGGGGCAGATGGTTCTGTCTGGCTGGCCTGGACCGGTCGCAAGGCTGCTGGGGACCGCAGCGTTCTGTCCCAAGAGGTGTTCCTGCGTCGCGTCGACCGCCTGGGGCCCATCCTTCAGGTCTCACAGTCTGTACAGGGCGGCTTGAACCCCAGTGGGTTGGAGCGCAGTGGCGGGCCTGACCTGGCAGTGGGCGCGGACGGCATTGTCCGAGTGGTCTGGGAGCAGGACGCCCAAGACGGTGTCCAGATTGCATTTAGAGAAGTTGCTGACACACCGATTGGGGACGTAGAGCTGCTCTCCGCAGGCTGGCTAAACCGCCGGCCCAGCGTGGCGCTGCAGGGCGACAAGGTGCATGTGGGCTGGGACGCCTTGGTGACTCAGGCGCCCGTGCGAAACGCCCAGCTCGATGGTCCTCTGGACCCCGACTACGACCTGCGCCTCAAGACCCGGGAGCGGGGGGAGTGGCAGGGTACCCAAGGCTGGACCCGCAAGGGCATCCAAGCATCGCCTGATCTAGTAGCCACCCCTGATGCGCTCTACGTGGCCTTTCACGACAGCTACTACACGCCCCTGGTCAAGTGGGTGGGGCTGCTCAAGGTGGACGAGAGCGGGGTCTCGCACCTGCACGACCCGATGGGGCGCGCGGAGCCCAGTGGAGAACAGCAGGGGGCTGAGCGGCCCTCACTGGCGGTGCTGGACGACGGGACCTTGGCGCTGGTCTCCCGCTCCAGCCAGGGTGCCTACCTGCATGTGGTCGGAGAAAACGGCTTTGGGCTGCCGCTGGACCTGACCCGCGCCGGATGGGGCGCACGGGGACAGCGTGCCCTGGTCGCGAACATGGACAACACCCTGTACTCCGTGCGCAAGGCGCGAAAGGCCAGCATTGTAGAGCGCTTTGATATCCCGTCAATGGGCGCGCCAACAGACTGGAACCCCATAGCGCTTGGACCAGCACCCGCTATGCAGCCCGTGCCCAGCGGTCACGCGGTGATGGAGCTGAAGCACGGAGACGGGACACAGAAAATCTACTTGGGCGACGTGCACATGCACTCCTCCATGAGCGACGCGACTGGCCCCGCCGACGAGATTATTGCGCGCGCATGGGCCCGCGGCTTGGATTTCTGCACTCTGACCGACCACGACTATGTGATTGGCAGCCGCATGCTGCCCAGCGAGCACGAAGAGCAGGCTTGGCTCACTGAGATCTTCAACACTCTGCCGGGGTTCAGCACCATCCAGGCCTACGAGTGGACGACACCCCTGTTGCCCACAGGAAGCGGCCACCGCGTGCTCTACTTCCGGGACATGGCTCCCAACCCCATCTTAGGCTTTAAGGATGGCGCACCCGATACAGTCTCGCTGAATCGCGGGTTGGCATCAGAGAAGGCCTTCAGCGTGCCTCACCACACCAGCTGGACTGGCACAGACTGGGAGAACTTCGACCCGGACATCCAGCGCAACTTTGAGCTTGTCAGCGTGCACGGACTCTCCGAGATGTCCGGTGACCAGGTCCTACAGTCGCGCGGCGACATGGCCGGCATGTTTGCAGTCGACGGATTGAACCAAGGCTTGAAGTACGGGTTTGTAGCAGGTAGCGATGGCCACGGTTTGGTCTGGCACCACGGGATTGCGCGCCGTCCAGATCCTTGGACCCAGGGACTAACCGGTGTGTTGGCTGACTCTGGGGCGCGCGAGGCGCTCTGGGACGCGCTCTACGCACGCCACACAGTAGCCACCTCCGGCGCACCGATGGGGGCCATTCTCTCAGTCAAGGGGGCATCCAATGGGGACGTACTCGTGCAACAGGGCTCCGTGGAGCTGAGCTGGAGCGCTGTGGGGTCTCGCCCCCTGACTGAGATCCACATCCTACGAAACGGCCAGGTCATTCACCGCGTCGCGGGAGAGGGGTTGGAGAGCGCCGGCAGCTACGTGGACGCCCCAGCACAGGGGACCTACAGCTACTACCTTCGTGTCGTACAGACCCAAGACGAGTGGACCCCCGATGCGGCGTGGTCCAGTCCCGTCTTTGTTGACGTTCAGGCGGAACGATGATGTTTGTCCTCTTTATGGCTTGCGGCACCGAGTTCGTCGCGCCCCCTGCACCGCCCCCAGACCTGGTTGTGGAAGCCCCCGTTGCGCCCCTGCTCCCGCCCCCTCCGCCTCCAAAAAACTGGCCAGACCCTCCCTACAACATCGTGATCATCACGGCGGACACCCTGCGCGGGGACGTGCTGCCCATGAATGGAAATGATGAGTTGTATACACCACACCTTCAGCGTCTCGCGGACCAAGGGGTGAACTTTACTCGGGCCTATACGCCCATCACCACCACTTTGCCGGCTCATGCCAGCTTGCTCAGCTCGCTCTACCCCAGCGACCACCGGGCCTACTCCAACGTCTCGGCCATCTCCTCGCGCATCCAGACCCTGCCCGAAGAGCTCAGGCTGCACGGATACCGCACCGCTGCCCACATCAACATGCCCTGGCTCAATCCAGAAGTGTCCAACGTGCCCCAGGGCATCCAAGACATCCGACGCGGGGACCGTGTTCGCAAAGCGGATAAGACACTACCATGGGTTTTGGACTACGTAGAGGGTCGAAAGGACAAGGAAGATCCATTCTTTTTGTGGATCCACTTCGTAGACAATCACACGCCCTACCATGCGCCTGCGGCCTATGACAGTCTGTACTTTGAAGGGGAGAAGGGCAGTCCAGGGCAGACCTCGATGGAGGAGATTTGGGACCTCTTTCCCGGAGACCATCGGCGCAGCGAGTACTTCCTGAGTTGGGTGGATGGCGTGGAGTCGGCCGACTACATCACCGGAACCTACAAGGGCTCCCTGACGTGGCTGGACCAGCACATTGGTCTGCTGATGAACGCCTTGGAGGAGAGCGACCAGTGGGACAACACCCTCTTTGTGTTCACCGCGGACCATGGGGAGTCACTGGGTGAGCACGATCTGTGGTTCGTGCATGGCGGGCTCTACGAGACCACCACCCACATCCCGCTGATCCTTCGCGTACCGGGTGGTCCAGAGGGCGTGAGCATTGACCGGCTCGTGTCCCTGGTGGACGTGGCCCCGACGGTGTTGGCGCAGAACGGCTTTGACATTCCCCAGGCCATGCGAGGACAGGATCTGCTGGATCCGGAGCTGCCTACCAGCGGAGGCGCTGCACTCTTGGAGCACACGGGTCGGCAGCTGGAAGGCGTGGTGACCGAGCGCTATAAGTTGATTGTACATCTAAAGGATACCCGGATATATGCTGGCTACCCGATGAACAAGGGCGCGGTGGAACTCTACGATCTGCAGGAGGATCCCGGAGAGCTAAGGAACATCGCCGAGCAAAACCCGGAGAGGGTGGCCCAGCTCCAGGGCATGATCCCGGCGCTTAAACAGGGCAACCTGGAGGAGTACGAGGCGCTGTCCGGCGAGATCAACGAGGAGATCAGCGAGCAGCTCCAGGCTCTGGGGTACTTTGAGTGAGGATGCGCCTGTACCGTGCGCAGTTGTAGCGGGACATCCCAGCCCGCCATTCTCCGGTGAAACCCGCCACATCGCAGTGACCGTGACACGACATCAGCAGGCGGTCAAAGTGAACAGGACCAAAAACAGGCCAGTCCCTTTCATGGCTTCTCCAGCGCCGCAGCAGGCTGGAGGGTAGCCGCTGGGATAGGGTTCTGTCATGAATCCCTATGAAGTCCTGGGTTTGGACCCGGATGCGTCAATCGATAGTGCCAAGCGGGCTTTTCGGAAGTTGGCTCGCAAGCACCATCCGGACTTGCATCCGGACGACCCCCAGGCGGGGGAGCGTTTCAAGAAGATCAACGCTGCCTATGAGTCCATTCGAACAGGCAAGGCTGGAGGGTTAGGCCAGGCACGGGGAGGTTTTGGGGGCGGACCGGACGCCGACTATGTCGATGGGGTCTGGCTCATGGCCGAGCACCAACTTCAGCAGCTGCTGAAAGACACCCTGCCAACGCTCGTCCAGAGTCACGGCCTTGGGCACCGCTTTTCTCTGGCCTTGGGGCAGGCCGCTCGGGCGGGGGAGCTCCCCTCGGGGGGAGGCACCCTGCTCGGCCGACTGCGGGTGCGCCGCAGTTTTAAGCAGCTGCATCTGCGCCTGGTAGACGACCGCTTTGGCGGGCGCATCATTCGCTTGCACAAGAACGGTCAAGACATGGTGCTCATCCTGTCGCCCAGCGCCCTGTGGGCCAGCGGGGCGCGGGACGATGAGATCACCCGAGAGCTGGTAAAGCTGGCCTTGGCGATGGGCTTGGCCGCCGCCGCCCCCCTGCGCCTGGGACTGCTGGCCATGGCGCAGAGTCCCGAGCAGGCCGCTCAGCTGGACAAAAGCCGAGACCTGCGGCGTAGGCTGCAGGCTGGCTTGTGGATCGCTGTCGTGCTTTTTGCAGTGGGGCTGATCGGTAGCTCGATACTGGGCTAATGCCGAAAAGTGAAACGGCCGCTCAGCTCATCAGTGCGCCAGCCACACCGTTGAGCACGATGCCGCCAAAGACGCATGCCAGCCATACCTTCATCACGGTCTGGCGCTCTAAACGCTCACGGTTTTGCCAGCCCCAGACCAGGGCGTACAAGCCGCAGAAGAAACCGCCGATGGCGTGTCCCACTCCGCCTTTTTCACTGTCCTTGACCATGGCAACCAGGGTCATGACCCAGCAGACAATGGATACAAGACTGGTCATACCTGAAATAATGGGAACGATAATCATCATGATGAAGAAACTCCTGCTGAGATCAGATGTTGTCTACGACGCGAGCAAGGCTTGAAGGCCAAGGGGATCTGAGATGAGCCGGACGAGGTAGTACAGGAGCATAGCGCTGCCGATCAACGTGGTTAGGCCGCTGGTTTCTTCAATTCTGGCAATCTGAGTGCTGAAGCGGCTTCGCAGTTCTTTCGGCAGGACAGCTGCGACGAGAAATAGGGTCAAACACAGGAGCAGAATCGGGGCGCAGGCGTGTATGTGCAAGGCATGCTCCCAGTCTCCGTGCAGGAACGCTAGGCTTGCGCGGGTGAGTCCGCAGCCAGGGCAAGGAAATGCGAAGGCGGCCCGAGAAGGACACTCCCAGAATGAGAAACCCCAGGCTTGGGCCAGGAGCTGCAGACCCGCCACGACCGTGATGCTCCGGGTAGCCGTAGGCGAAGCCAGGATGGAGGAGAACCAGGGTTTGTTGAGCCAAGGGGGCATGTCGACTGTCTAACTCAGGGTCTGTCGTAGGCGGCTAGGGATGGGCCAAGCTTGGGACCCGTGTTGAAGCTCAGCTGCGGGTAAGTAGGCAGGTGCGTACAATGAAGTGGTCCAGCCCACGTTCCCTGAACTTGGGGGAGTCGTCTATCTGGTCCTGTTCCTTGAGCAGCTCCAGCTTGAAATGGGCCCGGTAGGCCATGCCCAAGTCATCGAAGGAGATGGCGTGTGGGGGGCCAGGCATCTGCTCTTGTGGGTAGTCCATGATGTTGACCAGCATGGTCCCGCCGGGTCGGACGAGCTGGATCAAGTGCTTGACGTAGCGGGCACGGCGATCGGGATCCAAGGCCACCATGGCGGCGCGGTCCCATACGGCGTCGAAGCTGGGCACTGCGGAGAGCTCAAAAAAGTTCCCGACGCGTACCTCTAAGTCCAAGTCCTGAGCCCGAAAGACTTGGAAGGGGCCCTGCTTGCTTTGGGTGAACGGCAGCTTGGCTCGGCCAAAGACCGCAGCGGCCGCCTTGTCCGAGAGCTCCACCCCGACCACCCGGTGGCCGAGCTTGGCCAAGTAGACCAAGTCCATGGTCTTTCCGCACAATGGAACCAGGATGTCCTTTTTGGAGCCGCCGGAGGCAGAGGATAGCCATTGTTTGCCGAACTCCAGCAGATCTGAGTGCACCTGCTCCGCGTGAAAGCCGGTTTTGTCTTGTGCCCATCGAGACAGCCAGAAGTTTGCGTCCATTTGTCTATTCCTAAGGGAGCATGGCAGCTCTGCGTGTTGTGACGCGTTGGTGCCGGTATGAATGGGAGCTTCCGGAGCTTTGAGGTAGTTCTAAATCGGATGGGGTGCGAGAAAAGGACTGATCTCGTGCATGATGGGCGGGTGCTTTTTCTGCTTCCAATGTGGGTCGCTTGTGGGCCCGAGCCAAGGCCCCCGGGCTTGGATTCTCCTCCGGAGTCAGAGTTGCTGCTCTTCCATGGGATGGACGGGGAGCACTTTGAGCTGCAGCAGGTGATCGCTAAAAATTTCGATTCTCTGGGGCTGATCGAGGAGCCTGGCCGGGTGGTGCTGACCGGGATTGACCACAGCCGGAATATTCCCTGGTACGAGCGCTATCAGCAGCCTTCGGTGCACCAGTGGGTGTGGGATGGCCAGAGCTGGGAGCGAGAGCGGACCCGGGTGGCGGTGGATGCGCCCGCACTGCTCGACCCCCAATGGCAAGGGGAATCGCTCTGGTACATGGCCCGCATCGGCTTGGGCGACCCTGCCCTGGGTGGGGTGAACCAGGTGATGAAGGGTACGGAGCTGCAGCTGGAGGGGATTGGGCTGGCTGATCCGAGCCCCGTGAGCTTTGGTGGTAGGGAGCTGCTGTTTGTGACGCGTTGGGGGGACGGCGTGGTGCTCTGGGGGGGCTCTCCGTGGACCGAACAGTCCAGATGGCGTCAGCTCACGGTGCCTTTTGCCCGTGTAGAGGCCCGTGTTGGCGCTGATGCAGGAGCCGGTCCACAGGACAGTGTGCTCGCGGTCTACTCGGTGGGAGTGGTCGACGGGAGGCGCTTGCCAGTGCGCATGGAGAGCGACGATGGGGTGCAGTTTACCGAGCCGAAGCCGCTTAGGCTGAGCCCCACGCCCGGTTCGTGTACCAGCCCGGTCCGATGGAGTGATGCGGCGGGTCAGTGGTTGGCTTGCGTGGACGAGGCGAGGTTCTTCGGACCCGCACAGAAGTAGCGGTGCTGTAGACTCAATCCGTGCCGCAGCTTCGCCGAATTTGGAGACTGGAGGGCCGCTTGGGTGCGGTCCTGGCGTTGCTCTTGGGCGGGGTCATGCTGGCGCTCTGGGCGTGGTCCGTGGTGGCCTCGGGCCGTTGGCCTGCAGGGGATGGGCCCCATTTTCTTGGGACAGCCCAGAGGCTTGCCATGATGCTGCGGGATGGGGAACTGCTTCTCTTCCTGCGCTGCCTGGGCATGCTCATTGGGCCACACCCTCCAGGGGCCTATCTTCCGGCTACACTTGCGGCGGTCGTACTGGGTCCGGGACGGTGGGTGCATCTGGCCGCTGGAGCCCTGTCGGTGGGCCTGTGTCTGGACGGCATTCGCCGCTTGGGTGGTGGGCTGTCCGGGTGGATCTGGCTGTGGGCCAGCCCGCTGATTTGGCTACAAGCCGAAGGCTACGGGGTGGACCTTGTGGCCGCGGCATGCGTGGTCCAGGCCCTCTCGCACCTGCACGCCAGCGAGGGGCTGAGTCGGCGACGGCATGTGGTGTTTTGGGGGCTCTGGATGGGGGCCTGTTTCATCTCCAAGTACACCGCGCCGATGTTTCTGTGGGCGCCATGCTTGGCTGCCGGGCTGGGGGTGCTCCGTAGCGGTCGCTGGAAGGCTCTGGGGACGGGGGTGCTGGCTTTTGGGTTGGTGGCGCTGCCCGTGTGGGGCTTGAATGGCCCGGAGATCCTGGGGTACCTGACAGCCAGTCAGAGCAGCAGCGATGTCCTGATTTCCAACAGCTCAATGCTCAGTGGTCCTTGGGCCACGCCCGAGCGCTTGAGCTGGTATCCGCGGGCTCTGGTAGATCACTGGGGCTGGCTTGGGGCCAGCTTGGCAGGGCTTGCGTTGATCCTTCCCTTTAGGGAGAAGGGATTGCGGCAATCTGCCTGGTTGTTACCGGCCTTGGGCGTGCTGGGCGGGGTGCTCATTCTGGCGACCCAGTCTCAGCGTCAGGACCGCTACCTGCTACCCGCGGTGGTATTGCTCTGCTCTCTGCTGGGCTCTCTTCGCTGGTCGGCCTTTCTGGCTCCGATTGGGGCGGTGGGCTTGTACGGGGTGGCTATGAGCTACATGCGCTGGACCGATGTGCCGGCCACCCGTAGCTATACCCACAGTGTCCAGCTCTCCGAGCTTGGAAAGACTTGGCCCTGGGTGCAATCTGCCTATGCACCTACGTCGCTGGACCCCACTGTTTGGGAGCTCGACGCGCGCATCGCCCAGCTCGCAGAGGTGCATGGTTCCCCTGATGGAAGTGTTGGGTTTTTGCTCGACCAGACTGATGGGGCCCCTGGTTTCGGGTTGGTGCTCTCGCGCGTGGTGGCGGCCGATCTGCGCTGGCACGTGGCGACGGTGATGGTGCTACCGAGTCAGGAGGCTGCGGTCTTTATAGGACCCTTTGCCCGTGATGGCTGGCCCTCCCGGGACTTTAGCAGTCTGCTGGTCATCCTCCGCACGGGCGATCACGCCCGCGAGGGCTGGCTGAGCCAGTCCGGACTGGAGTTGGTCGACTCTTGGCCCTTGCCCGAGGGGCGAGAGGGCAGGATCTACCAAACGCCAGACGGAGCGCCCAAGAGCTTCTTGAACAAGAAATGAGCCGAGCGCCTGACCGACGGGGCTGTCATTCCCGCTTTGGCGGCGGACTGGCGGGTCCCATGGGTCCCCTCGGACCGGGCGCCACTTGAGATCGCCCAGGCGCGTTCTGGCTACCCCGCGGGGGTCCTGGCCGACTTGGAGGTTGGGGCATCTCGACGCCCACTTTCTCTCCACTTTGGGCACGCAGGCTCAGGTCCAAGAACTCTCTGGTCGAACGCATCGCAGGCTCCCAGGCCGGCCCTTGCCCAGCGAGGTGTGCCAAGCGTGCCTGGAGGATGCGGACAATGCCTGTGCGGTTGGGACAAGCCCAGTCTTGGTGGTGCAGTGGGAAGTTGTCTGACAGCAGGGCCAGGGCTTGGGTGTGGTGGCCTTGGCTGGCCAGGACCCGTACACCCTCGTTGCGTACCTGCTTGACGTTGTAGAAGCGGCTGCCGTGGGGTGCGGAATCCAGCTCGGCAGCCAGGGCGCGAAGGGCGGCCAGCACCTTGTCGGGCTCGGTCTCTGCGTTGAGTTCTCGTGCCGCTCCCTCCAGGCGCAGGCGGTGCTCCGAGTCGTCTAAGCCCCACTTCTGCAGGGTGCCGATGGCCTTTGGACCGGGTTGGGCGCCGATGTCGATCAGGCTGTCTCCCGTAGGCAGCCATCCCAGGCCCTCTGCGGAGAACTGTAGGGGCGTGCGTGTGGCCTTGACGGCCTGGGCTGGCCAGTCCATTGGGTCACCGCCCATCGCTTGTCCATCGGCCATGGCGCGTGCGGCAATGCCAAGCGCACGGGCCTGCAGCGTGGCCTCCTCGGCGGTCCAGTAGCCCCAAGGCTCGTCCAGGTGAAGGGGGTCTTGGGACGCCAGGGCAGCCTCGAAGAGCCGCACGCGCAACGCATGGCGGGCATCGAAGTTCTCGAAAGCGTCGATCTCCAGACCGGCTGCCGCTTGGGTGTAGGGCTGCAGGTCCTGGACCAAGACGCGGGCGTCGTTGCCCACATCCTGCCCGGCGGACAGGTCTCGAGCCAGCTCGAGGTAGCGTATGCGGAGTCCGTAAAAGCCAGGCTGGTCCTGGGGAAGTTCGGCTGCGTTGTCCAATGCAGTACACAGCCTTGCGTCCCGCTCCGCAGCCCGCTGCAGCAGGCCTCGGATTTGGTCGGGAGGCTGCCCTGCTGTGAGCTCGAGAGCGCTTAGGTCAGTGGCCAAGAGTTGGTATTCCTGGGTGGCCAGGCTCAAATCGCCACTCTCGGCGAAGGCGCGCGCCCGGTCTCTCCGAAGCGCGGCCAAGTGCCCCAGAGTGCGCATGTGAACCCCCTCCCAGTCGTGCTCCCCATACCACTGAGGACTGGAGACAAAGCCACCCATGTCCCGTTGCCAAGCCGGGTTGTCTGCAGGAAGTGGGGGGTGCTGTTGCCCTTGGTCCAGGCCCACGCCTTCGGCCGCCCTGGCTGGATCGGATGGACCCAGGGGCTGTTGAGTTACCGGTGCTGTCAAGGCCACCGGGGGTGTGGAAGAGGGCTGGGGGTCCGAGCAGGCCAAAAGGAACAGAAGCATGTCCTTAGTTTAGCGCTCTGGAGGTGAATGCTGGTCCAGTGATACCCTTTACGCATGTGGATGCTCTTATTGGCTTGTTCGGGTGATGTGGAACCAGTGCCCCGGCCAACGGCAGGCGTGCAAGGGGCGCAGCCCGCGCAGCCTGGGGCCCAGCCGCAGCGAATGGGTCCGGCGGGGAAGGGGCCGCAGGGTCCACCTCTCCAAGGTGCGCCTCAAGGTGGGCCCATGCCTGGAACGGCTGGAGCGAGCGGAGCCATGCTTCAAGACCCGACTGGTTTTCCCGGGTTTCACAGCATGCCCGCGCCCGAGGGGCCAGGTATTGACGGCCTGGGCGACTGGGGCCCCAGAGTGCGGCTCAGTCAGGGCAAAGGCGGTGGCTACCGTCCTCAGGTGGCGGTGGGAGCAGACGGGGCGGTGCACACCTTGTTCTACGAGCGCACGGAGATTGGGGACTTGATTCGCCATCGGGTAGGCCGCGAAGGGCAGTTCTCGGCGCCGGCGGCAGTGGGTTTTGAGGACCAGCGCAACTGGGGACCGGATCTGGTGGTCCGGGACGACGGAAGTGTCGTGTGCGTCTTTGACCATGCCCAAGAAGACTTTTCCTCGCGGGGATGGTTGACCCTCTTCGAGAATGGCACCTGGTCTACGCCAGAGGCGCTCACGGTAGAGGACCCAAAAGCCGAGATTGGAAGCGGACATGTGGCCCATGGAGTCGGCGAAATGCTGTACTACGTGTGGATAGGAAAGCAGATGGATCCCACCCAGCACTTTCAGGCCCGTGGGCGGGTCTATGACGGCCAGAGCTGGGGCTCGGTGGTTCCCCTGTCTGCTGGAAAACAAGACGCTTGGCACACCAACGTGGAGCGCCGGCCAGATGGCAGTGCCTTGGTGGGCTTTGACGTGGGCAAGGGGGGCGGAGAGACCACCCTCTACGTGGGCGAGGCACGGGATGGCCGTTTTTCCGAGCCCGTGGATATGACCACCTCGGCACCTCCAGGGGAGCGGCCCCACTTTGCTTTTGGGCCCGACGGTCAGGACCACGTGACCTGGTTCCACAAGGAGCAGGGAAAGCCCATCCATGTCTACGTGCGCTCTGGGCTAAACATGGAGTGGGGCGAGAGCACCGAGCTAAGCGCGGGTTACGGCGGCTTTCACTTTGATCCGGAGATCGCGGTAAACGCCGACGGGGTGCGGGTTGTGGTCTGGGGGTGGGACGCCGGTTCGGACGCGGAACTCGTCTACAGCACGGACAAGGGCCAGGGCTGGAGCACCCCAAAGAAGGTCGATGATCTGGACTGGGGCAAGCCGGGTCTGGCCAGCTTGGTTGCGGGGCCTGATGGCCGCTTTCACGTGGTGTGGAACCAAGGGGTTCGAGGGGAAAACCACGTCTACTACCGGGTGCTCACGCCGTGATCTCACTCAGCGTCATGCAGCTCTTGGCGTGCACCGGTTCCGAGCCGGGCCCTGCTGATGTGGCGGCACCCCCAGGCCCAGCTCAAATGGGTCCAGCTCAGAGGGGGCCGCCGCATGGACCGCCACCGCAGGGAGGCCCCCAGGCTCAGGCCTTCCACGCACAGGTTGAGATGCAGCTGGTGGGGGAGACGCCCAAGTGGGGCCCCAGCATCCTGATCATCAGCTTGGACACGGTCAACGCGGAGACACTGGCCTTGTATGGGGGCATTGCACAGACCCCGAACATCGACAAGATCGCCGCTCGCGGGGTGCTCGTGGAGCAGGCCATCAGCCACTTCCCCGAGACCTGCTTGAGTCATTGGAGCATGCTCTCGGGGGTGCTGCCAGAGGTGCATGGGAACGCGCCAGCCAACCGGGGGTCCATCTACACCGGCCCCACTCTGGTGGAGATTGCGGGGAGCGCTGGCTACCGCAGCGGGGCCGTCATCGGGGGCATTACCCTGCAGGATCAGGCCTGTGGACTGGGTCGGGGCTTTGACCACTACGATGACCGGGTGCCCAACAATCCCCAGGACTTCACCCGGCCAGCCCCCCAAGTCACCAAGAATGCGGTGGCTTGGATACAGCAGCGCCCGGGTCCTTACGTGGCCTTTGTCCACTACTTTGACGCCCATTTCCCCTATACGCCCAAGGCGGAGTACGCGGCGAAGTACGGCACTGGGTACAGCGGCGCGCTCACGGGATCCGACGTGGATCTTCGGCCCTTCCGAGACGGTGGAAAGACACCCACGGCCGATGAATTGGCCCACATCCACAGCCTCTATGCCGCCGAGATCACCCAACTCGACGCGGCTCTGGGGCCCCTGCTGGACGCGGTGGACCCGAACAACACCATCGTGGTCATCACCGCCGACCACGGGGAGAGCTTCGGACACGACTACTGGTTCAACCACCGCGAAGGGCTCTGGGATCAAGTCATCCGGGTGCCTTTGATCGTCGCGGGACCTGGCTTTGAGCCTGGGGTGCGCATCTCGGAGCAGGTGGGGTTGATCGATCTGGCACCGACTGTGCTGGCGGCTGCTGGACTGCCCACCGACACCGGCATGATGGGGACGGACTTGCGCGCGCTAGGCCAGGCCGGCGAGGTGACCAGCATCACGGACCCTTGGCGGGAGCAGAGCAGCATGGCCGTGCGGAACGCGGCCCTAAAAGTGCTGATCACCCCCTCCCGACAGCTTGGCTACGACTTGGTCCAGGACCCCAACGAGCTCGCGCCCTTTGTCGTGACCAACGTGGATGAGCAGCTGCAGACCTACAGTCAGATCCTGAAGCGCTACGCCCCCCGCCAAGTCGCTGCTCCAGCTGCACCACCACCCCTGGACCCTCAGCGGGTCGAGCAGCTCGAGAGCCTGGGCTACATCGCACCGGACTAGCCGCCGGAGCTTGGCTCAGGTGTCGTCTTCGCCGTCGCAGTTGGAGTCGACACCATCGCCGCTTGTCTCTGGAGCACCCGGGAAAACATCTGGGTCCGTATCGTCGCAGTCCAGGCTGGCTCGGCTGCCATCCGCGTCGGCGTCCAGGTAGCCGGAGTCCGGTATTCCATAGAGTGCGACGGCCTCTTTTTCGGTGCAGGCGCCCAGGCCCAGGCCGAGAAGAGCCACCGCGCCGGCCAGGAGCGGCGTGCTTAGGCCCATTGGGGCGGCGCTGCAGTGTGCACATGCGCGCTCGCTGTGGGTTGGGGTGCCGCAAGAAGTGCAAGGCTTGAGCATGGATGCGTCCAGGATTGGTGATTCAGCAGCAGATACAACGATGGCCCACTCCGCAGACAGTAGCAGCGAGATGGGCCATTCGTGTGGGGCTGAATTGAAACTCAGCAGCGAAGCGTCAGCTTAGTTGCGTCCGGTGACGGCTTTCATGCGGCCGCCAGCCTTGCGAACCTTGAGCAGGCCGGTCTTGCGCATGCGCTCCTTGCGCTTCTTGGCCTTGAGCTTTGCGCGGTGACGTGCGGATGCGTTCTTTGCCATGGGGGTCTCCAATACGTGGTGCAGCCTGCTGTGGCCGCGGACCTGGGCGGTTAACCCGATCCTCTGCAATCAGTCCAGTTCTGGAAGATCCTCACCGTGGACGGTGGCGAGCGCGTCTCCGTAAACGTCGGTCCAGTAGCTCACCAGAGGGTCCGTTCCGCGCTGGGCAGCTTCCAACTCTCCGATGACCTCGATGGAGGTGATGTTCTCGGAGACGGGAGTGAGAAGAAAGCCTCCTTCCATACGCGAGATGAAAGGGGTCCCGTTCACCTTGGCGTAGCGGCCTGCGATGCGCTCGGCCGACACCCGGTCCTGCCACCAGTCGAGATCGAACTCGATTGTGACGATGTTGGGCACCACATTGGAGGTTCGAAAGGACACCGCATACTCTGGGCGATTGTCCCACTCGACCTCGTATTCGCTCACCATGCGGCGATCCAAGAGCACCAAGGGGTCCTGAAAGGCCAACCATGTTGACTCTATGTCGGCATGCACGTAGCCCTTGCCATGCACCCAGTCTGTGCTGCCGGCGACCCCCACAACGGTGTTTAGGGTCTCGCTCTGGTCGGCTGGAAACTCAGCGGTGTTCTTTGCGATGGGGGCCAGATCTGCAGAGATGTCGCCGGTGTCGTTGGTGGGCGCGTCTTTTACGCATGCAATCAGAAGCAGGATCATGGCGGGCAAGTACCGTGCTTTGGGTGGGGCGTCGTGTTCAGTTTGCAGAAAAAACCATTGACAGGTCAATCAAAACGGGATCCTTAGGTATTTCGGAGGCCCGGATGCCAAGAAGAGAGACTCTGCGAAAGCGCGCTGCGGCGGGGTTGGTAGTCCTCGGGGTGAGTTGCGTTGGCGTGGCCCTGGTCCCCACCGTAGATGCCGGCCCCACTCGGGTTCAGTTTGTTGGATGGGCGCCTCCCGCGTGGCACCCCCAGGCCGGCGCATTAGAAAGCTTGGCGGAGATGGATCAGGCTCCAATGGGTCGCGTATCCGGTCTGAGTGCCCGCTCGAGCTACCTCTACGATGTCGACTCCGGCGAGGTGCTGCATGCGGCCAACGCCGATGACCGCAGGCCAGTCGCCAGCCTGACCAAGCTGACCACTGCGCTGGCTTGGGCGAGCGAAGGCAAGGAACTCCAGGAGAGCTACTGTGTGGACAGCCGCTTTTATCCCACCCGGAGCGGTGCCTACTCCAAGCTGAGCACCGGAGAGTGCTACCGGGGCTGGGACCTGCTTGGCGCGGCTTTGGTTAGCTCGGACAATCGGGGCGCCTATGGGGTTCAGGTCGCCAGCGGGCTGTCCTTTGACCGCTTTATCGGGCGCATGGACCAGGTCAGCTGGGAGCTGGGCATGACCCAATCAACTTGGGCCGAGCCCTCTGGTCTGGACGATGAGAACCTGTCCACCGCCCGAGACATGGCCAAGGCGGCTCTTGCGGTCTCCGCGCATCCCACCTTGTCCATCCCTGCCACTTCAGCGACGTGGCGTTTGGAACAAGCCGACGGAACGCTGAACCGTGAACTCTACGCCACAGACCGTTTGGTAGCGCGTAGGGATCTGGAATTGCTGGCGGGAAAGACTGGGTACACGGACACCGCTGGCTACTGCTTTGCCGGTGTGGTGCGAACACGGCAGGGCCGCACGGTCGCCTTCTCTGTCCTGGGGGCACCGAGTTCTAACAAGCGTTGGGCGGATGTAGACCGGCTGCTTGAGTCGCTGTAGGCACTTGGGTTCCAGCGTGAGTTTGCGTTCTCCTTCGGGTGAGTTCGGTTAGTCACTGAGCGACCTGCGGAGCACTCATGTCCAAACGTATTCCTGTCCATTTGGTGGTCGGCTTTTTGGGGGCCGGGAAGACTAGCCTTCTCTTAGATCAGCTGCGCCAGCGGCAAGACAAGGAACGCTGCGCGGTGCTCGTCAACGACTTTGGCGAGGCTCGAATCGACGCCACCTTGCTGGGTGGCCGGGTCGCCATTCAGGAGATCGCAGGGGGGTGTGTGTGCTGCACCGCGCCAGCGGACTTGGTGCCTGCTCTGGATGTTTTGCTTCAAGACCCCAAGCTGGACCGCATCTTCATCGAGGCCACCGGTCTGGCACGGCCCTCCGACATTCTGGACACACTGAGCCGTTCCACGCTCAAGGAGCGCATCTTCTTGGCTCCTGTGGTTGCGGTGCTCGATCCCCGTCGCTTGGTGGGCATGGCCCCGCCTTTGGTTTTGGAGCAGATGGACGCCAGCGATGTGCTGGTCTGTAACTGGAACGATTCCACCGACATGCATGCCCAAGAGGCAGTGCAGGCCCATGCCCAAGGTCACTTTCCCCCCTGGCTGGCGGTTGTCGAGTCCACCAAAGGTGGGGTTCCCACCGACCTCTTCGATTTGCGGAGGAAAGGGCCCAGCATTCGAATGCGCCAGACCACGCCGTCCACCCAGGGCTACGCAGCGGCGTCTCAGACTTGGTCTCCGGACACGATCTTTGACCTAAAGGCACTCAAGGAGTTGTTCGAGAAGAGCGGAGCGGAGCGCATCAAGGGACTCTTTCACACGGATCTGGGCTGGACGGTGCTTCAGCGCGCCGGGGGCACGGTCTCTGCATGTGCGAGCGGGCTGCGCTCGGTCTCCGCGGTGGATGTCATCGTCAAGGGGGGCGAAGAGCAAGGCAAAGTTTTGCTTCAAGCCATCGATGATGCCCGCTACCACGCGGATCCCCATAGCATCGGTCAGCTCACCCTAAGCGATGGAAAGGGCTACTCAGCCGCCCTCAATCGCTGGTCCCTGGCCACCTTGCCTGGCCAGGTACCCGAGGTCTCGACTTTGGTGCCCAAGCGCCAAGGCACGGGTGTGTTTTTGTCTGAGATAGTGAACCTGCTGCACCCCGGCCCCCAGGCCGAAGTGATGCTGGTGGCCAGCGACGGCATGGTGAGCGGCCCCACTGCGGTGAGTGAGCTGGGACGCGCGGTGCTTGTCTACCTCTTGGATGGCGGTGAGCTGCCGGCGAACAAGGGGGGGCCGTTCCGCATCTTTGTGCCCGAAGGCGAGGGCGCCTGCGCCAACGTAAAGGGCTTGGCCCGTATTGAGCTTGTGGAGAAGTGATGCGCGTAGAGGTTGAAGAGCTGGGCTTGGCCCTGGATACAAGCTTTCTGACTCTTGGGGTATCCCCGAGCGCTGCCCATGCTCTGGACTCCATGGCCGCCTTAGAGGCTGGTGCGATCGCGAATCCTGACCAGGGTCGACAGGTGGGCCACTACTGGCTCAGGTTGGGAAGGCATGCGCCAGAGCACGTGCGCGGGGACATCAAGGCGCTGCACCGGCAGATCGATTCCTTAGCCAAGGATTGGCCCTTTTCCTCCCTTTTGGTGATCGGCATTGGGGGTTCGGCCCTGGGCCCTCAGCTGGTGTTGGATGCACTGGGCGGGCGCGCGCGCTTCCTGGACAACACCGACCCTGTTGGCGCGGCGCGGGTGCTGGCTGAGTTGGACCTGAAGACCACAGGTGTGTTGGTGATCTCCAAGTCTGGAGGAACCAAGGAGACCCGCAACAGCATGTTGCTGGCCCAGTCCGCTTACGGTGCTGCGGGGCTGGACTTTGGAGCCCATGCCATTGCGGTCACGGGGCAGGACTCTCTGCTGTTTAAAGCGGCTCAAGGTTGGCGTGCCCGGGTCCCACTGTGGGATTGGGTGGGTGGTAGGACCAGCCTGCACTCGGCGGTTGGCCTGCTGCCAATGGCGCTGCTGGGTCTGGACTGGCGCGGCTTTTTAGATGGCGCCCGCATTATGGACGCCCGCACCCGCGGGGTGAGCGAGAATCCAGCCTTGGTCCTGGCGCAGGGCTGGTGGTCGGCTCAAGAAGGTGGCCCCCGAGCCATGGTCATGCTGCCCTACTGCGACCGGCTGGTTCTGCTCTCCAAATACCTGCAGCAGCTGGTCATGGAGAGCCTAGGCAAGCGGCGGGCCGATGGAGAGCGGGTTGGCTTGACCGTCTACGGCAACAAGGGCAGCACCGATCAGCATGCCTATGTACAGCAGCTGCGGGATGGGCCCGATGACTTTTTTGCCAGCTTTGTGGCTGTGCTCAGCGACGACCAAGCGGGTGTTTTGGGCGCTGTCCAGGTCGAGCCGGGGGTGCGGGCAGGGGATTACCTCTTGGGCTTCTTGTTGGGCACCCGAAAGGCGTTGTCGGATGCCGGAAAGCAGTCCTTGACGCTGGAACTTGAGCAGGTCGATGCACGCAGCTTGGGCGGTTTGATCGCACTGTACGAAAGGGCTGTAGGCTTTTACGCGACCTGGCTTGGAATCAATGCCTACAACCAGCCTGGGGTGGAGGCTGGAAAGAAGGCGGCTGAGGAAATGCTGGCATTGCAGGTGCGGATTTTGGCCGGGGAGCCGGCAGAGGGACCCGACGCGGCGCTCATTCGGCGGCGGCTGGCCCTGACCGGGCGCTGAGTCCTGGTTTGGGCTTCCCTGGCACCGGTTCTGTAGGACAAGTCCGGGTGGCGACCGCTTGCCGGAAACCTCTGTGGTCTGGTCAGGGCAGAGTGCGAGCTGCCGGCATTTCACGTTCGTTGCGGACTCGTCGCGTGGCTGATTTGAGAGGTGTCATAGATAGGGGAACATCAGCGCTGCTGATCCAACCAAAACTCGACGCTCCAGAAGGCCTACCATGCCCGACGCATCCGCTCGTTTCTCCGCTGTTGCTTTAGTCAATTCTCGCCAGCCACGTAGAGTGCAGCGCCCGGTTGGGGCCAATGGCAAGGTGCAAGATGTCGGGGAGCTCTTCGGACAGAAGACCTTCTCCTTGGAACAGATGGCCGACAAGCTGCCTAGACCTATCTTTAAGCAGCTGGCGGCCACCATCGAAGAGGGCCGCCAGCTGGATCATCCGCTCGCGGTCAGTGTGGCCCATGCGGTCAAAGATTGGGCGGTGGAGCAAGGCTGCACCCACTTCACCCATTGGTTCCAGCCCATGACGGGCAGCACCGCCGAGAAGCACGATGCCTTCCTGACCTTCTCCAAGGCAGGACAGGCCATTGAGCGATTTACCGGGGACATGCTCATCCAGTCGGAGCCCGACGCCTCCAGCTTCCCCAGTGGCGGCATGCGCTCTACCTTCGAGGCCCGCGGCTACACCGCCTGGGACCCCTCCAGCCCGATGTTCATCATGGAGGGAGAGTCCGGCTCCACTCTATGTATTCCTTCGGTATTCATTAGCTACACCGGCCATGCGCTGGACCAGAAGACCCCTTTGCTGCGTTCTATGGCGGCGGTGAACAAGGCTGCACAAAAGCTGCTGGTTGCGATGGGCGAGACCTCCGAGCGCGTTGTCGCTACGGTGGGTTGTGAGCAGGAGTACTTTCTGATCGACCGAGCTTACTGGGCCCTGCGCCCCGATTTGGCCATTGCCGGACGCACCGTGGTTGGCGCCAACCCGCCCAAGGGCCAGAGCCTGGATGACCATTACTTTGGTGCCATTCCACCCCGGGTGCTCTCCTTCATGCAGGAGGTGGAGCAGGAGCTGTACCTGTTGGGCGTTCCTGCCAAGACCCGTCACAACGAGGTCGCCCCGTGCCAATTTGAGCTGGCCCCCATCTTCCGCGAGGCCAATGTCGGCGTGGACCACAACCAGCTCATCTCCGAGGTGCTGCGCCGCGTTGCTCTGCGTCATGACTACAAGGTGATCATGCACGAGAAGCCCTTCGCCAACATCAACGGCAGCGGCAAGCACGACAACTGGTCCCTGAGTACTGGTGGCAAGAACCTGCTGGACCCGGGCAAGCAGCCTCAGGAAAACACCCGCTTCTTGGCGGTGCTGGCCAGCGTGCTGCTCGGCGTGCAGCGCTACGGCGGTCTGCTGCGGGCCAGCGTGGCCAGCCACGGCAATGACTTTCGCTTGGGCGCCAACGAGGCCCCTCCCGCCATCATGTCGGTGTTCTTGGGCGAGACCCTGACCCGAATCTGCAATGGCATCACCGCTGGAACCAGCGAGCGCACTCCGGACCAGGCGAAGCTCACCGTAGGAGTGGAGACCTTGCCTGCCGTGGCCCAGGACAACACGGACCGAAACCGCACCAGTCCGGTGGCATTCACCGGGAATAAGTTTGAGTTTCGTGCAGTGGGCAGCAGTCAGAATCCCGGCTGGCCGACGACGGTGCTCAACACCATTGTCTCCGAGGGCATGGACCAGATCACCACTTGGATTGCCGAGGCTGGCGGAGACAAGGCCGCCGTGATGGCCGCCATTCGCAAGGCTTTGATCGAGTCCGAGGCTGTGCGCTTTGAAGGCGACGGCTACAGCGATGACTGGGTCACGCAAGCTCAGGCCAAGGGCCTGAAAAACCTGCGTACCACCCCCGAGGCGTTGGATGAGTTGCGTCTGGAGTCGGTGGAGCGCGTCTTTGGCAAGCACGGCGTGCTCAGCCCTGAAGAGCTGCTCTCTCGTTTTAAGGTGCAAGAGGAGCAGTACCTGACCGCCGTGGACATTGAGCGCGACACCCTGCGCCTGATCGTCAACGAGACGGTCATGCCGGCTGCCCTGGCCGAGCGAGGCGAGTTGGCCATCGGCGCCAAGGCGCTCGCCGACTTGGGGCTGGACTGTTCTATAGAGAAGGAGCGCATCGCCTTGCTGAACCAAGCCGTCCTGCGCCTGAAGACGCGCGGCGACGCCGTCGGAGAGCTGGCCGTCGCCGCGGGCCACGACGCGCACAAGGTGGCGGACACCGTGGTCCCTGCGCTCGCGGAGGTTCGGGCCGTCGTAGACGAGCTGGAGGGCTTGGTCAGCGATGGCCGTTGGCCGCTGCCCAAGTATCGTGAGCTATTGTTCACGATCTAAGGCGGCCTTGGGTGCATCCAGTTCTGTTTCGAGTCGCGGGGTTCTTCGTCCCGGCGTACCTGGTCGCCCAGCTGCTGGCCTTGGGGGTGGCCGCTCTTTGGCTGCACCTGCGCCGGCATGAGCTGGACCTTCCGGCCAGCGTCGGTTTGGACATGACCCTGTTGGGCTTCCTCTCTGTGTTTGTGGGGGGCAGGCTCGCCTCCCTCTTTCGGGGCTCGTCAGAGGGCCTGATGGGGCTGGTGGCTCCATCGGGTTTTGCCTTCGTCGGCGTGCTCATCGTCGCGATGGCTGGCTCTGCGCTCTACGCCCGCTATCACCAGCGCGGGGTGCTCTCCGTCTGGGACGCGATGGCTCCCGCGATTCCCCTCGCCCTGATCCCCTACCGCCTGGGCTGCTTGGCGGCCGGATGTTGCTACGGAACACCGAGCGATCTGCCCTGGAGCATTCGTTACCCGGAGTCCTGGCTGCACTACGCCGGTGGACTGCCTCGTCATCCGGTCCCACTCTACGAGGCCCTCTTGGGCGTGGCCTGTTTCTTGGTGTTGCGGCGTGTTCAGTTCTGGAGCGGCCGTCGTCTGGGCGACGTCACCACAGCGTTTATCTTGGTGCTTGCGCCGATTCGTTTCATGACGGACCTTGTGCGCGAGGACGCGAGCCTAAGAATCGCCGCCTTCACCGACGTGGTTCTCTTGACACACGCCCAGTGGTGCTGCTCCCTTGGCACCCCCATCGCCCTGATCGCTTGGTCTCGGCGGAGTCGCGCCCAAGTGGTTGCGGCCCAAGACCCCTCCGCCCCCTGACTCAGCTCAACGAGGCCACCAGGGCGCGCACGTAGGCCTGGTTGAAGGCCCTTGGCGCATAGCGCAGCTTCATCTTGGCCAAGTCAGCGCTCGTATGTCGTGTGTCGAAGGAGACGCCGGTGGGGCGGTTCAGGTAGGCCAAGAGCATGGGGACCGCGCGCCAGAGCCCGTCGGCGATCTTGTAGGTCAGCGGGCTCGCCAAACGCAGCCCCCTCATGGCGTTTCGAAGTCTTCGCCCGGAGTACGGAAGGCGATGCGCTGAATCGCTGTCTTTGACCAACCAATGCCAGCCAGTGTGCACTCAGCCACCCTTGAGAGGGTCGGCGGGGCTGTGCCACAGAGGTGGTTGTATCGGGCCGGTTCCTGTGCCCAATCGGCGAGAACCGCCTCCGCCTTGGTTTTGATCGACTCATAGGAGTTTCGATGCCTCAGCGCCTCCGCTGGGCCCAGGGCGCGCTCCAGCTGGAGGCCCTGAGCGGCACCGTGGGCATAGGCTGTGCTCATGAGGAGGAAGCGACCCGGACTCGTGCCCTCCGCCGTGCACACCTGCAGATCCAGGCTGAGGAGCGCGAGGGTCGCGCGAACCACGTCGCTGACATCCACAATGTCCAGGGTTACCCGTGGGTTTCCGGGGAGAGGCACGACACCCCCCCCCGCGGCAGACGACCCACCAAGCGGGATCCGACGCCGGAGAGCTGCATGCCCATGAAGCCCTGGTTCAGGTAGTGGAGGAAGGCCATGTAGGCGTCTTTGGAGCCGGGTCCCGCGATGTTCGAGGGGCGGAGAATGCGCGGGCTTGGCCAAAATTGTACGGGGGAGAAGAGCTTCAGGGCCTGGAGCAGCTGCTTTAGGCCCATCACGTTGGTGCGCTCGTTGCTGCGGCGCGTCGCCTCGCGCTGGGCTTCGCTGAGGTGTGGGTGGTCCATCTGGAGCCGGGCGGCGGCGTGGAGGACCCCGTGCAGCACGGGAGGCTGGCCGAGTCGTTGGGTGGCCTGCGTCAAGCGGCGAGACAGATCCCTTGGAGAGAGGGAGGCCAGGTCACCCTGGACAGGAATCAGCCGGCGCATGGAGGCCGAGTCGAGCTTGAGAGATCGCTTGAGCTCGGCTGCCCGTGAGGCCATCGGGATTGGGCGTCCGCCCTTGGAGCGGGCCTTTGGGCGGAGCAGGACCAGCACCGTGTGGCCTTGCTCCAGCAGTCCCTTGGCGAGCCGGGACCCCACAAAACCGGTCGCTCCAGTGAGCAAGATGACCCGGCGCTGTCTCATGGGGACTCTGACTCGACGGGCGTGGCGTGTGCTCCCTTGCGGTAGCCCAGGGCAGAGTAGGCAAACACCCACTCCTTGTAGACCAGCTTGACCTCATCGGCGCTGAGCTCTCCAGTCTGGGATTGATAGTCGCCAACTTGGTCAAGGTAAGCATCGAGCTTGGACGGCTTATATCCCCTTAGGCGCAGCCCCTCATAAAAGGCCTTGACGCTCTGCTTGGGGCTTCGACGCAGGGCTAGCGTTGACTCTCCTTGTCGGAGACGCCCTCCAAGAGCACGCTGGGTCTGAAGCTCTCTGGCAGGGTCTACGGGATCAGTAGCTCGCTGAAGAAGGCCCGCTGGGTGAGCTTGGAGAGCACGATCTCCTCTTCCTGGGGACAGCTGAGCTCCCAGCGGAGCTGGTCCATTGGGCGGGTCTTGGGAAGGCGGAAGCGTTCGGCGACCCAGGGGCCAAAGGAGAGATGGAGCGTTGGGAGAGGCGCGGCCAGCATGCTGGGGGTGCCGTGGGTCCCGAGCTGATCCAGCAGGTAGTGGAGGTGGGTGGTGCCGCTCCGCCAGTGGCCCAGGATGAACAGTGGCTCTTTGACCGACTGGCGCGTGATGGCGCTCCGCCATCAAAGGGACTCTTAGAGGGAGGGTGGCGCGGCGATGAGGCTGCTGGCCAAGACGGCCGCCAAGCGGGCCGGGCGGTTGATCGTGGGGATCTGGTCCCGCCTCCTGAGCAGATTCGTGGCCAGGGTCAGGGGCCGAGCCCCCGCGAGGAACGCAGCTTGATACCGCCAGTCCTTCTGCCTCGGGTCGTCAGGATGGGGCATAGGCCCAGGCGAGTCGTCGACCGGCGTGAACGGCGTGGGTGGATGAGAGGAGGGTCATGGCCCCTGCCCATCCTTGCTGCTCTTCGGCGACCCAGCTCTCCTCGAGGCCCTCCGTCAGCTCGGCGTATCGGGTGAGCGCCCGTTGATACTCGGAGCTGCACGCGGGTTTGGTCAGGGCAGCCCACTCGATGAGGTGGGCTTGCTTGAGGAGGTCTGACATGGCTTGGCAGGTAGGGTCGCGCTCGCTGCAGTCATCGAAGCTTTGGTCCCCCGAATAGGCCTGTCCTGTGGGCGTGAGGCCAGAGAGGTCAGATGCGAGGCGTTCTTCCAACATCTGGCTCACGCCGGCATAGTTGGACCGGTCCTGGGTCTTCCAGAAGGGCGCGTCATCAAAGGCCGCCAGGCAGAAGGCCAAACCCTCCAGATCGTGTGTTCCAGCTTCGGTCTTGGTGTTTGCGCCGACGAGCGCCACCTCAAGGGCCGCGCCCGAGATGGGCTGGCCGCCAGGCAGTTCTCCTGAGGGGCCGAGGTAGCCGCAGAAGGCCTGAAGCTCCCAGCCGTAGACCGTCCCCTTTTCCAGCTCTCGCGCATCCCAGGCCGAATCGGGTGGGACGGCGAAGGCTGTGGCGACGTGGAGTAGCTCCTCTTCGACGGAGGAGACGTTCTCGTCGTTCCAGAGAATGGGTTTGGCGCCGCGCAAGCCCAGCTCGTTGCTCAGGGCGAGCAACTCGCCGCGATGGAGCAGGGATTCCCCCGGGGGGTTGAGCTGTCCAAGAAACCAGAACTCAACCAGCGGTGTGCCGTCCGGTGTGACGCAGTCCTTGCCGCAGGCCAAGAGTACGTGGCTGGTCACCGACGGGGTCTGCAATGGCCAGTCACTCTCCCGCTCTGCCTGCTCAAAGAAGGCCGCAGAGGCTCTTGCGCCGCGCTGCGCTGCGTCCTGACAAGCGTCTTGTGGCGCTTGGGCGAGGAATGCGCCCAGGTCCGTGGGGAGGACCGGGATCTCGCTGGTGTGGGCGTCGC
The DNA here is from genome assembly GCA_905480105.1 of uncultured bacterium. Classification (GTDB taxonomy): domain Bacteria; phylum Myxococcota_A; class UBA796; order UBA796; family CAJQPC01; genus CAJQPC01. The sequence goes on from CAJQPC010000081.1 coordinate 80,127, forward strand.
GCTCACGGAAGCTGCGGGCGAGAAAGAACAATGGCGGTGCCAGTATCAAGACTGGGACCGCCACTGAGGCGATATAGCGCAGAACGCTCTGAGGGGGATTGCTCAAGGTGAGATCCGACTCAACTCTTCGGTTTCAGTATCCGCCTGGAGTCTGGGTCTCTGCGGGCTGGTCGATGTCACCCTCTTCGCAGAAGCGCCCGGGCATACCGCCGCACTCCGAGTCACAGGCTCCGATGTGCTCACCCCAGCTGGAGAGGCACTCAAAAACACCACACTCCAGCTCGGGGTAGGGATCGTCGCAGCTGCTCGAGGCGTAGCTCTCGAAGTTCTTGGCGGCGCTGAAGATTCCGCCGCCGTAGTCCTTGCCCTTGACGCCTTTGGACTCGCCATCGAAGCTGGCGGTCATGGTCTTTGCTATGGGGCACTTGACGCCCTTCTTCTCACAGGACTTGACCACGTCCTTCAGGTAGATCTGGAGCTTAGCGGGGGTGTGGGCCTCCTTGATCTTCTTGGCTTGGTCCTTGCCGAGCTTGTTCCGGACTTCGTCCACCAAGGCCCAGGCGACGGCCTGCTGCCGGTGCTGCTTGGGCACCTTGTACAGGCCCTTCTTCTTGGCCAGCTTGACGCCGGTGGGCGCATCCGCAGCCCATGCTTCAGGCACATACTGGCCGGAGAGCCCCATACCCACTGCGCCAGCCAGCGCGGCCAGTACCAGACCGATCTTGATTGCGTTCTTGTTCACCGGATCCTCCCTTCGCAGGGCAGGGGAGCACGCCTAAGCGAGAATGCAGCCCTGTCTTAGTTTATCTGCGCTTTCGCTAGGGCTGGAGCACGGCATCGCCACGGGGCCGGCCGGCGGGACCAGAGATCGCCAGGTCGCCCACTTGAGGCCTGCGTGCAGAGGGAAGCGTCTCCTGGGAGAGACGCTTGCTCCTGCGAGATCTTCGGGCTGGCGACATTGGCCCCTTGGGATTCGAGGGAGTCGCATGATCCGCGCTGGTCCTTTGCACGATCGGTGATGTCAGAGCCCTTCTTGCGCGCCTCGGAGCCCAGCGCTGAGGGGGCTCCAGCGGCCCCGGTGGCGTCCTGGCAGAAGTGAGGGGAGAGGAGCGGACGGTTTCGAGGTAATCTAAGCCGGCACCGACGGAGTACCCCATGGCCAAGGCCAAGACTGCGCCTTCTCACAAGCACCCGCCTGCCAAAGCGGGTGGCGGCGGAGGAGGCCCCGGTGGTGCTGGTGGCCCCGGTGGTGCTGGCGGTGCTGGCGGTGCTGGCGGTGCGGGTAGTGCTGGTGGC
>CAJQPC010000082.1 GCA_905480105.1 uncultured bacterium
ACTCTTGTTGGACCCAGGCCACGTGGTTGCCGCGCAGGCGCTCCTCTGGTAGCCCCCGGAAGGCCCAGCGCCCGCCGACCACGCCCCTGCCCAGGCCGCCGATGTAGGCCAGGTTCCAGAAGGGCTCCTCGCCCCAGCGCATGTCCACCATCAGGTTGCTGGCGCTGATCACACGGCCGCTGAGCATGGGTGTGAAGTGGGAGGCGTTGAAGTTCGCGCCGGCCACCGTGTACTCCGAGAGCAGTGCGGGGTGGGACAGGCGCCCGGAGACGTTGATGAAGGAGCCGCTGCTGGGGTCGATCTCGTTGTCGCGGGTGTCCCGCAGCAGCCCCAGGCCCATGTAGCTGTAGCGGCCGCCCAAGGCGCCTGTGGCCACGCCCTGGTCCAGGTCCTCGGCCAGGTAGGTGCCTTGGGGGACCTGCACCTGCTCGCGCCGGAAGCTCCAGGTATAGAAGAGCTCCCAGTCGCCGTAGATCTGCCGTCGCACGTCCTGGCGGAAGCGCACGCCGACCTTGGCGTACTCGTAGTACTGCTCGGGGGCGTTCTTCTGGATGGGGGTGCTGTTCCCGATTCCGTAGTAGGGTGCTTGGCTCCAGTTCACGTAGCGAAGGTCGGAGCGCCAGCGCCACTTGGTGCCCAGCAGGCCTGGGATCTCAAAGCGGAAGAAGTGGTTGGTGTAGCCGCCGGTGGTCTTGTAGAACTGGCCGCTGATGCGGAAGGCGTAGGGCTGCTCGGGGTCGGCGCTGGGCCAGATCACGCCGCCAAAGCCGCCGTAGCCGAAGAGCAGGGTGGAGTCGTAGGAGACCAAAGGCACCGCGATCCACGCCGGCCGCATGTCGGGCTCTCCCTCCGCATCGACCTTGGGCGGGGGCATGGCTGGGCCGCCGGCTGCGTGGCTCGGTGCGCTCAGGGACAAGCAGAGAGCGGCGAGCATCAAGCGGGCTCCTGCAAGGCGCTCAGGACCTCGATGAGCTGGGCGATGCGCTCTTGGTCCAGGGTCCCGTCCTCGCGCAGCAGGCTGTTGAGTAGGCCGGCGGTGCCGTGGGTGATCGCGCCCAGGCTCTCCACCCGCTCCTCGAGGCGGGCCCGATCTTGAGCCGCTGGCCAGTCGGCGCCGGAGCCGGCCTTCAGGGCGGTCTGCATCTCGTTGAGCATGCTCGCCCCGGCCTGCATCTCCGGGAGCAAGAAGCGCTTGATGGAGTGCTCGCTCAGGGCCCCCAGATCGTCCTGCGCTGCGTAGTGGTCGCGACGGTCCCCACGAACCCGCGTCTTGACGACCGCGCCGAAGGCCTCCAAGCGGCGGGCCGCCACACTCACCGTGCTCTTGGCCGAGCCGAGCAACGTGGTCAGCTCCCCCAAGCTGAGGGGTTCGGCGCTGGCCAGCAGGACGCCCAGGACGTGGCCGGGGAACTCCGGCAGGCCGTAGATGCGGAAGATCCCGGCGGTTTGCTCGCCGCACTGTCGGCGGAAGTTGTCGTAGCTCAGCTTGGCCTTTGCCGTTTTCATTGTTCGGAATATAGCGAACGTTCGCAACGCTGGCAAGGCCCAGTATGATTTGCGCCTTGGAGGCTGTGATGCTCAGCTTGTTTTTGGGATTGCAGATGGCGTGTACGGGCAGCGTGGCCTCGGATGTGGATACGGGCTCTGCGACCGTGGACTCACAAGAGTCCCCGGTGGACTCGTCCACCGACACAGGGGAGCTGATCGACCGTGACCAGGATGGCTCTCCTGCCTCCAAAGACTGCGATGACGGCGACCCCTCGATCTTCCCTGGCGCGGCCGAGGTCTGAGGAAAGCTGATTCTAACGGACCTGGGGTCAGCCCCTTGGTCGCCTGAGGTCTTCGATCCACCTGGCTGGAGCGTCAAGGATCGTCACACTGCCAACTCCAAGGCTGCCCACATCCCTCGGCGGACCCACGTCCCACCTCCGAGCGGACCTGTGCCCTTGCCGGCGCAGCATCTTCCAGGCCCTGAAGGATGCGCATTGTGGCTGGCGGCCGGACAACCACTGCTCTCAGGGTCATCCGCTCCGAGCAGTGGGGACACTCCCAGCCATCCCGCGGTCTTCGTCAGGCTCGGCCCTGAGGCCGTGGGCAGTACACCATCCGTACGCAGCCTGGCCCGTCACTCCTCACGGGGTGGGGTCTGGCGCCGCGTGGCGTGGCGCAACCCACTCGAAAGCCGACCAGGGCGACTTGTGGTCGAATAGGGCTTGGTCAGGTGGGTATCTGGGGCGAGGCGGTCCGCCTCAAAGTCGCGCTTCCGCCACCTTCCGCCCAAAACAACGAAACGGACGAAACTCAGCAGCCAATCTCTTCGTCATCATAGGAGTCCCAGTCCTCCTCAGCCTCGTCCGCGCTCTCGCCATGGCCTGGTTGAGTCATCTCGTCGCTGTCGTACAAACCGCCCGGGATCTCGAGTACAGGAACACTCGGCCATGGAGCACGCGTACCGCTGGAGCTATCAGACCATTTGTAACAGCCACCACCCGAGACACCGCCGCCTCCGTCGCAGGAGTCAAGGCGCTTGCACGTTCCCATGTCCCTGCCTTCCCAAGGGACCCAGCAGAAGTTGCCGCTGGTGTTCTCCATCCAGTAGCATCCGTCACCCTGATAGACCTCGCACAGTACAGGTGGCTCCGCGACCGGACTGGACATCAGAACGACCACGCTGGGTTCAGCCGCCAAGGACGTGGGTGGCAAAACAGATGGCGTAGCAGGCGCCCGTGCAGGTGATGCGTGCGCTGCAACCGGCTTGGAGGCGCGCTGCTTAGACTTCAGCTTGGGCGATGTCGCGCTCCGGCGACTGCGGATAGACGGCGCTGATGCACTGCTGGGAGCAGCTGAGTCGCTGTCCCCGGCCATAGTAGAGTCCATGGTCTCGGCTCCGGTGTCCATAGCCAAAGAGTCATCGCCAAGGTCACAGGCAGCGAGCAGTCCTAGTAAACCAACGGGGGTAATCCAACGCATCATGGGTCTCCTTCTGGGTAGGCTTGGTTGAATTGCAGGGTACGTGCCAACACCCAAGAGCCACCACGCTCCCGCCAGACGTGCCATCGTTATACAGTTTAAACCTATACTTAAAGCAGCTCGACCCATGCAGAGTCCGAGCAAACCCTATCTAAAACACCGTGAGACGGAGCTTCGCCTACCCCTCTGCATCTTTTGATTGTAGATACTCTTTGTAGATCGGTAGCAGGATGGTTCTGTCCCTGTCATGTCCCCCGGTCACTCCAACGTACCGACTTGGTATTCGTCGACTCCACAGGCATTAATCTGCCAGGGATACAAAACGCAGCGGCTCTCCTCACTGGCCATCGCTGCCACACCTTCCATCCACAAAAGCGCTCTCAGTTACCCCCAGCCACCGACTTGGCGTGCACCCCACCAAGCCCTCCGCTGCCACCACGACTGTACACCCTTGCTCAGGAAACATGAACCGTGAGAGGCGTCAGCAAATACTGCTCGGACGGTCGCCTTCTCCGCCGTCCGGTCGCTGCGGACTTGGATGTCCCGCCTGCGGCCCACTCCTATGCCATCCGAAAAACACAAGCGAGACCACTCGCCGGCGCTCATCCAAGCGTCGACCTCATTGGACGTTGAAAAGCCGTCGAACTCTAGCAACTCACTCTCACCGAGATGACGAAGGACTGGCCCCGTACGAAGGAAAGGCAGGAGTACCCAATGACCCCGCCACTGCCTCAACGCTCGAAGGGTCTTCGCCCCCGGCTCAACACCGTATAATCAAGCGGCTTGAATTCCATGCAGAGTGGAACCACACCATTTATTAAAGGGACCCAACCCCGTGACACCATCGATCATCACAGATCGGGCTCTTCGTGGACAGGAGAAGACATGAGCTTAGACAAATTCTTTTTGGCGATAGCCTTCGCGGCATGTGGGTCCGCCTGTTCCACCGAGGAAACATCCACCCCGGAGGGGCCGCCGGCGCCAAGCACAGTGCCTGCCACGGCGACGGGCTTGGGCGATCTGGGTCGGGCATCGGGGATTGACAGCCTCACAACGGAGCAGTTGTCGGTGTCCGTCCATGGCATGGCGCTCTACCCCAGCCGGGGGAAGATCCTAGGCCGAATGCGGGGACAGATGACGAACAACACCGGGCACATTCTAACGAGCGGCGAGCTGAAACTACGGTTCACGGTGGACTTCGTAGATAGCTGCCCCTACGAACTCCAAGGCTCGAAGAAGCTCTCGGCGCTCGGCGTGAGCAATAGCAAGCCTTGGCACCCAGGCGACACCCGGGACTTCCTCATCACCACCGACAATGGGCTGCCGGAGATCACCGGTGACTTTGAGTCGGCGAGCGCCAGCGCATCACTCATGGTCACCGTCAAGGACCCTATCTGCTACGAAGCCAGGGGCCTGGTGGCCGAGCTGCCAGCATCCTGGTCGTCCGCAGTCGCGGGCAGTCCCGCTGGTGGCAAAGCCCTTAGCACCCGCCGGCTTTCTGTCTTAAGCGCCGCCGACGGTGGGACACGACTCGAGACGGTCGAAGAAGGCGTGACTCTCACCGTCATCCAGGCCAAGGGAAAGAAGCTCCGCGTCCGCAGCCCTGGTGGCACCGAAGGTTGGATCGACGGAGACCATGTGGACGTACTTGAGGCGTCGTTGCTGTTCCCATGAGTTTCCTTCTCGCCCTGATAGTGGGCTGCTCAGGAGTGCACCCCACCCAGCTCGACTCCGAGAGCCCCTGGTCCATTCGCGTGGGTTCCTTTCGCTATCTGGAGTCATCGTCCAGCTATGTGACGTGGCTGCACGAGGAGGGCGTGGAGGCGTGGGTGGTGGGCCGTAGCTCTTCAGAGGATGGGACCTGGTACGAAGTCCACGTGGGGGCGGTTGGCGACAAGGACGACCTGGAGGCGCACAGACGGAGCCTCCAAGCCTTGGGGTATCCGCCCTTGCCGAACAGTGACTACCGAACCTGGTCCTCTGACTCCTTCTTTGACCTGAGTGACTACGTACAGTTTCAACGCGACGAAACCACGACCACAGCGCAACTTGGCGCGGCATTGAGTGCTTTCGGAGAGTTTTTTCCCTGTCACCCTCGCTTCGAGCTTCAAGAGTACTCGGCGAGTCAATACACCGGCAGAGGGCCTGAAGAGACCGCTACCCTTACCCAACCAAATGGCATCCACCTGGTTGCGATAGATCTTGCGGAGTCGGATTTCACACAAACACCAGTGGTAGGACACGCAAAATACCGGGATCACGTCACCGGAGCCGAGTTGGGCGTCAGCATGGTCTGGCGTAGCCGTCTCAGTGCTGCAGACCCACTCGGCCAAGAGGGTCAAAAGCTCCCTGGCCCTGGCTTTGACTGGTCCTCACGAGCGGTTGCCGAGCCCGGTCAGCAGTGGGAGAGCGGCAAAGGCGAAGTCGTGTGGCTGGGCTGGGCTCCGATGCTGGACAAGATCCTGATTGTCACCGCAGAAGACCCCGTCGCATACAGCCTGGTCCCCGTTCTCTTTGATCGAGAGTTCTGCAGCGAAGGGGTGTTCGAGTCCGCAGCTCTATGGCGCCCGCTCGGGATCCTGCCTCCAGGATACGCCACAACCGACCTACCCATCGCAGTCAGCACCCAGATCCTGGACCAAGATTACGTCGACTCCAGGGACGGTGCCAAGTGGGCCAAGCGCATGAAGGGACGGTGGGCGTTCACCGCCACCTTCTTGTCCACAGACGAGGACTTATGGTCCAGCTCGGTCTTCGACCTTGAGACCGAGTCAGCCGCAGACGACACCCACTCAAATCTCTATTCATCAGCGATACGCCGCGGATACCAATCCAACTTCAATCAGTGGGCAAAGTTAAATCGCTTCGACGCGACGTATCGAACAAGCGTGCATGGAATACCAGCGTGGTACCTGGACCACTACACGTTGACTCAGTCAAAGGAGCTCAACTTCACCTACGGGCCCTTTATCTTCGCCTACAGCTCCTACGTCCTCGATCCCGTTCCACTGCTCATGGATGACCTCATCTCACGCGCCGAGGAGATACCAATTCTCGGAGCTTGGTAGCGGTACTGTGGACCCGGAAAACGGCCCTGAATACCCCAGCGGCAACCTGGTGGGGCAAGACATTCTGTGCAGGTCCCAACCAGAAGGGCCTAGGCCACCGGTGCACACCGGCGCTGGGTAAACAGTGCTATCCTGTGGACCCGCACCTGGACAGACTCATGCAAGTACCTATCCTTTTGAGCCTCTTAGCCTCACTGTCGTCTGCACAAGCCGGCGAGCTTATGGAAGGGGACGTGCTTCAAGTCCACTACAACGAGTACGGGCTTTGGAATGACAATGAACAGGCCAAAGGCTTGCAGGTGCTGCACGAAGATGTCTGGGTAGACTACACGTGGCCAGGTTCGCCCTTTGCTGCGTGGCAGCTCGCTTGGGAAGACGGTGGTTCCGCGCCTGAGCTGTACTTCGCGACCGCGATCGGACCGGACACGAACACGGCGATCTCGGAGCCCGACGTCACGTCAGCTGAAGGGTGGCTTTCGATTGCCTATGAGTACGAGGCGGGTGACCTGGCGGTGCGCAAGACCGAGGCATGGGCGCTGGACGGCAAGACCATGCTGATACATTTTCTAGCCCACAACGCTCGGGAGCGTTCAGTCACCGACCTTCGCTTGTTGTACTCGGTTGATCCCGATCAAGACGACAGCCTTGGAACCGCCGAGACGGCCAACGAGCTCATCGATGTAGACGGGGACGGGCTGGGGGATCTGGTCTTGGCTGTGGGACCGGTCAGTGGCTACACGATGGCCATAGGCTCCTGCTCAGCGGCTGACGTTGGAGTCAACGCGCAGTGGAATTCGAGTCATGACGTCGATGTTGAACTGGCGGATCCCTTGGGCGCGCGGTCCGATGTCGCGATTGGCATTCGGATAGGCTCAGACGCAGAATTAGCCGGTGGAGAGAGCCTTGGGCTCTCCTTCCTAGTGGTGCTCGCAGACACGCCAAGCGAAGCGGTGACGCAGTTTGAGGATCAGCTCGCCCTGTGCACCAGCTGCGATGCCGACGAAGACGGTTGGTTGGCCCTGGAGTGCGGCGGTGCTGATTGTGACGACACTGACGCCAGGGCCTTCCCCGGTGGTACAGAGGTCTGGTATGACGGGGTCGATGGCGACTGTGATGGAGAGAGCGACTACGACGCAGACTTGGACGGCCATGACTCCGACGCGTACGACGGAGACGACTGCGACGATGGCGACCCCCTGGTCAGCCCAAGCGCCGAAGATATCCCCTACGACGGGCTCGACGCCGACTGCGCAGGCGGAAATGACTACGACGTGGACGACGACGGTCACCTAAGCGCCGGCCACGGTGGCGACGACTGTGATGACTTTGACCCAGACATTCACCCAGGAGCCAGGGAGATACCCGACGACTCAGTGGACTCGAACTGCGACGGAAATGACTCCCCCAAGCAGAATCTTAAGGTGCTTGAATCACGCTGCGGCTGCAGCTCCTCGGCCCCTCTGTCTGGCGCTTGGCTGGTGTTCTTTTCTGGCTTGATACTTCTTTGCCGTAGACGCAACCACCTTCGCGGTTGACTTAGCCACCAAGACAAGCGCCACACACATCAACCCGAGCGCCGCTGGCATTCATATCCTGTGATTTCCTAGCTATTGGCTACCAGGCTGTGGAATGGGTGCCCCCTGGCCATCGATGTAGCCGAGCGCCTCCAGCTGGGAGCGTCTGGGATGATCCGCCGGCGCACCCGGTACCGCTCCGGCGACCACGCGGACCCGAGTCGGGACAGGCGGCAGCGCCTGCACGTCAAAGAGATCATCCAGCAGACGGCCCCGCATATCAGAGGCCGCTGGAATTCCGAGCATGGCATACAAGGTCGGCGCGATATCCAGCATCGTCACGTCTGTCCGAGCTCGGGCACCCGGGCGAGCCTGGGCACCCCACCCGATGAGCAGTGCGGGGCCCCTGTGGTCAGCGAAGAGCGGCACAGGCCTATTTCCCAACCGAAAGCCATGATCCGAGCATATGAGCAGTGTTGTCTGAGTCTTGTCCAGACGGGCGAGCACCCGGCCAAGCACCTGGTCCAGATAACGATAGTAGTCCACGACCCAGCGGGCACCGGTGTCCAGATCTGCCTGTGTGGTGGGTCCATCGCTCAGCGGCACTCGGCGCTTTCCGGGCTGCTGCTTGAGCAACTGGGCAGCGCTGCGCTGCCTAAGCCCGGGCTCTCGCGTCATGGCCTCCACACCACGGGGGTCCACAAAGGGCCAGAACTGATGAGAGAGCTGATCCGCGCCTGAGAGGTAGACCATGCTCAGATCCGCCGGGAGGGTAGGCCCGAGAGCTTCAAGGCTTCGGACGTGGGTCTCGTCACGGGCCAAGGGGTGCAAGTCCGCGCCGTAGGACTCGACCTGGTAGCTCAGCGCATGGGATTCTAGCCAAGTCCCCTGTGGAGTCCAGTCCTGGACCTGCGCAAGCTGAGACTCGGGCCAGGCCAGCCAAGCGTCCAAGATAGCTGGATCCCGCCTCCGCATCATGCCCTCACCACTGTCCAGGCTGCCTCGGAGCACGATCTCATCGCTGAGCATCACCCCGTTTACCTGGGTCACCGGAGTGGTCATCAACCAGCCGGAAACCAGCACCGTCTTGCCAGCAGCACTCGCCGCGTCCCAGACCCTCTCAACCCTTAGATCTCCGGCCCGGTATGGCTCCCCATTCGGCCGTACCCAGTCCAGCACACCATGGACCTCGGGGGCATACCCGCTGGCGATGGATGTCCAGATGCGCGGAGACAGGATGGGCTGGCTCACCTGCATGTCCGCCACGACCCCCTCATCCATCACACGCGCAAAATTAGGAAGCTCACCCTCGCCAATCAGCCGCTCCAGCAGCACCCGATCCAGCCCATCGACCCCCAATACCACCACGGACGCCTTGGGCAGAGACTTGGACGGCGGCTCCCACTCTTCGTGACAGCCACAGCTAGATAGGAGCAGGACTGCAACCAAGGTCAGAAGGAGGCGTTCGGTCATATTTCAAATCCTACACTGATTATCTCCGGCACACAGAGTTCTCGCGCAATGCCAGTTAGCCGCCTCAGGCGCGTCACACGCCAGCGGCTATGTCATGACGCCGCCATTTGACAAGCCTGTCGCATAAACCTGTTCGGGATGGGCCCCAGCTCGTCCTGCAACAGCGCGACAAGCTCCAAGGCCAAGCCTCCATCATCTACTTCCCCGTTGTGAAAGGCGCAGCTGACACTTTAATAGGGGTTGCCCGAGCGGTCCGTCACGCCTTGGGGGCAGGCGACCACAAAGCCTTCGCGCTCGGCCACCGCGCCCATGCCGCGCTCAGCACGACCGCATTCTCAGCCATCCAAGAACGACTCATCTGGGGTCTGACGATTTAACGCCAGATCAAGAACTGTCATGTATTTCCGAATGGCACTAGTCTTCCTTGAGAATCGGACTCGCCGTTCCTACGGCGGTCAGCCAAAGCTGATGCGCCGCGCGGGTCGCACCCACGTGCAACAAGCGCCTGCTGTGGGAGTTGTCAGGGTAGTTGGCCGCGCTCACCTCCACCAGAACCACATAGTCAAACTCTAAGCCCTTGATCTCGGAGACCTCGACCACTTCCACCCCAGGGGCAAAAGCGAACTTCTGGTCATGCACCTGGCGCAGCCTGGGTACTTCGCCCTTCTCCAGGCCATCGGCGTAGACGTGGGACAGGCCCTTGGAGGGGGTCAACACTGCGATGCTGGCCAGCGGCTCCCGGCGCACAAGCTCGGTGAGCGCCTCGGAGAGAAAGGCCACGCAAGCGCCGTGGTCGGTGAAGCGGAAGAACTCCACGGGGGCACCCGGACGGGTGGTCGTGGGGGGAATATCGTCCTCGGCCAAGTCTCCAAGCACCTTGCGGGCAAAGCTGGTGATCTCGTGGGTGGAGCGGTAGCTGACCCGAAGCGTGCTGACTTCGGACGATCCAGAGACACCCAGGCGCTCCAGAAAGGACGCCCAGTCGGTGAACCCGGCTTGCTCGATGATGTGCTGCTGGGTGTCTCCACTCAGCGTGATGCTGCGGCGCTTGTCCAGGGTGCCGATGAGCACAGCGACCTCGAGCGGGGAGAGATCCTGGACCTCGTCCACGACCATATGTGCGTAGCGCAAGGGGTACTTGCCCCGTGAGCGCAGAGGTCCCACCCGCATCTGCCACAGGCGCAGCAGCAGAGCGTCATCCTCTGGGTCAAGCCAAGCCCCTTGCTCCTTGTCTCCCTCTACCCAGTCGGTCAACACGCTGCGCTGACGCCGAGTCCAGTCCCACACCCGCTCCAGATCTTTGCGGGTGAACACACCGGGGCAGTTGTGCTCCAGAATCTCCTGGAGCTTCTCCAGGTCCATGAACATGCCCAGAAAGTCCTCGAACACACCGTCCGCAGTCGCCGGGTTGGGCACGGTCTCGATCTGGTGCTCCATCACAGCCATAAAACCCGGATGTAGCTTGAGTCTGGAGACAATCTCTGGCGTGTCATCCGCGATCTTGTTGGGCAAGAAAGGGAAGTGCTTGCGGGTCAGGCCGCGTGACCACCGATCCCAGGTCTCGACCTTTACGCCGTCGACCCCCAGGCCAGGAAGCACCTTGGAGATGTAGTCCCGCAAGGCGCGTCCCCAAACGACCACAATCATGCGATCTGGGCGGAAGTGCTTGGCTTCCTTAAAGGCCAGATAGGCCACGCGGTGCAGGGCCACCGTGGTCTTGCCAGATCCGGCGATGCCTCGGATGACCACCAGCCCCGAGTCGGGACGGGTGATGAGTTCGAACTGCTCGGGATCGATGAGTGCTGCAATGTCCGGCAGGTACTTGTCGCTGCGGTGCTGACGGCTGGAGTCGCCCATGCGGCGCTTGGCGCCACCCTTCTCGTGCTTGAGCAGACTGGAGCCCTGGCCACCGGCTAGCTGAGCGTGACCCGGCTCCCGGTGCTTCCAATCCCCACTTTGGGCCTTGCTGAAGCTGCCCTGGGGGGTGTCTACCCGCTCCAGCTCGCCCATTGCGATCGACAGCGAACGACGCACGACGATGTCGCCCTCCAGAATGCGGTCGCCCACCTCTTCTGCGTAGTCGTCCCCTTCCCGGTAGCGGTAGAAGATGCGCGCGATGGGCGCGTTGCGCCAGTCGATGATGCGCAAGCCATGGTCAATGCGGGTGACGCGGCCCAGGTAAAGGTCCCGCTCCTTGCCGTCCTCGCGCAGGCGCATGTGGGCGAAGTAGGGGTTGTCGGGATCGACCACGTCATGGTTTCGGGCCGATCGGAGCTGCTTCAGTAGCGCGTGGAGCGAGTCGAACTGCTGGAAGAGTGCGCCCAGATCCTCCGCCTTGGCGTTGGGCATCTCCTCACGCAGAATCAGGAGTTCCGCTACGATCTGCTTCTCGGAGGCACCGCCCTGGGCGGGGCGCTCTTCAAGCTTGGTGCGTATTTCGGCCAGAAGATTAATTTCTTCCTGAACAATTGGGTGCAGCGGTTCAGACACAGTCCGTCCAGTCAGGGGGAAGCACACCCCCTTATTGCAGACCCGCATCGCCGCAAGGGCTCAGCGAAAATTCAAATGTCCGACTTCCGAAAAAAACGCTTCCACGGCTGATCTCGCCATGCATAGCGCAGCGCTGCCAGGGCCCCCATCAAACCGCCCACTACCGTGAGGATGTCCCGGGCTGCGTCCAAGTGCGCCAGTCCCGCCATCATGGCCACAGCAATGCACAGTGTGGCCAGCCTACCTTCTGGCAGGGGGCTGGGGTGGGGCTTGCGCTGATAAGCATAGTCCAAGGCCACGATGGGCACGATGGCACCCTGGATGATCTCCCGCAGGAACCACAGCCAGAGGTGCCAGCCCTCGACATAGCCAGCCATCTGCATGGCCCAGGCGAAGTTGATCAGGAAGATTTTGTCGGCCCAACCATCCGCTACGGCGCCGGCTCGGGACTGGGTCTTGGTCCAACGAGCGACGTGACCATCCAGCACATCCGAGGCCATGGCGAGCAGAAACACCCCCACAAAGGCCACATGGTTGTGCATGAAGTGGTTGGTGACCACCGCCAGCGGCAGCCGCAGCAAGGTCAAGGCGCCGGCCAAGTTGAAGAGCTGCGAGAAGCGCAGACGCTCTGGCTCCACCGCTGGCTGGGGCATTTCTCGAGACGCGGTGTTGGCGGATGGGGCGTTCACCGGCCCCTGCTAACCCGGGCGACCGGGGCTCCCGTTAGGATGCAGGCACCAAAGGACCGCCCCCGTGAAGATGGACCCACAAGCATTTCTCACCCGCTGGCACGAGCTCGGCGGACTGGTCGCCACCATGGGCATGGCTTTTGAGCTAAATCAGGACGGCCCCAGCGTGGTGACCATGACCATCACCCCCGAGATGGCTGGGTCACCAGGTATTTCCCATGGCGGCGCAGTCATGGCGCTCTTGGACACCGGACTCGGAATGGCTGCCATTGAATACGCCCTGCCCAAGGCCAGGGCGACCTCGACCTTGGAGATGAAGGTCAACCTGCTCAGGCCGGCCAAGGTAGGCACGTGCTTGCGGTGCACAGCCAAGGTGTTGCACGCCGGCCGCTCCCACCTGGTGATTCAGGGAGAAGCGGTAGACGAGAGCGGCAAGGTCTTGGCCATCGCCGTGGGTACGTTCAATCTGTACCCAATCGACGATCTGGCCAAGCGGACCGCCAAGGCTTTTGGGACCGAGAAGGCCTAAGCTAAGCGCCAATTTTGGCAGCTACAGCCCAAGCATAAACCACCGCCTATACCGGTTTACTGGTAGCCATACAGGGCACGCGGAAGGGCTGCGAGGACTGGGACCCAGTGCAACGCTACCCAAACGGCCGATCCTACAGGAAGTTTTCGGCGTAGGGCAGGTACCAAGCGTTGCTTTGGATGTACGAAGGGTCAGGCATCTCATCGAGGGTTCCACCCTCGATTGGAACCAAGTTGCCGTCGGAGTCGACGGACAAACTCGAGTCAGACTCGACCTCATAAGCGTAGTTGAAGCCGTAGTCCGAAACGGTTTCGGTGTCCGCGAATGCAGCAGCGGTGTCCTTGGTGAAGCCCATGTAGTAGCTGAATGCGTAGGGCGCAAAATCAACATCCCAGTCCAACCCAGCGTCATTGACGGCCTGCTCCAGGCTGGGGCCAACGTTGGGACCCAGAGGACCAAAGCCCAGCGCGAAGCGGTTGCCCAAGAGGAAACCACTTGGGTCGGTGGCGCCCCATTCATCGGGGTTCAGGTTGGTGCAGTCGGTGCTGCCTGCATCCACAAGCTCAACCTCAGCGCCGTACCACAGGCCATCGACACCCATGTCGTCGACCGCGACCTCGTTAAAGTAGGCGTTGTAGGTGCACGTGTAGCGGTCGTCGTAGGCATCAAAGTATGCCTCTTCGTACACGGTCACGGACACGAAGGGCTTATTGGCGGAGCCATCGGAACCCAACCAGCCGGCGTATGCACCGTCGCTGTAGCCAGTGATCCATTCAAAGCCCATTGCATAGGGCTCGAAGTACACATCGGTATCGGCATCGGAATCCGCATCGGCATCGGAATCGGCATCGGCGTCGGAATCGGCATCGGAATCCGCATCCGAGTCGGCATCGGTGTCCGTGTCTGTGTCTGCGTCTGCGTCTGTGTCCGCATCACCCGAAGGCGATGTATCGATCATGCCAGTTTCCTCATCATCGTCCACTGAACTGCCCCCGCAAGCAAGGGCCAAGCCGGCACAGGTGATCAGAGTCAAGTTCAAGGTCAAACCGCGCATTAGAATTCTCCTCTTGATGCTTATAACCTGAAAGATACCGCCCTGACTTTTTCTTCTTTTCTAAGACCAGAGGGTCTGCCGCCTGCAGAGAGCTCTCTCCATTTGGCAAGAGGCTTAGAGCTGACCCTACTCAACGTGCTTCGGTCGAAACCCAGGGCTCCGGACCAGCGGGGCGTCATCTAAGCTCCTCCATGATGCGCCCTTAAGCGGTTAAGGCCACCCTATGACTCCCTTGATTGCACTGCTGGTGGCCTGCAACTTCTACGGCGGCGAGAGCCACAGCACCCAAGGCGTGGTGCTCCAGGCCAGCGGACGCTCTGTGGTGCTCCAACACGAAGGCGTGCCCAACGTTCTGGAAGCCGGCCAGGGCTCGTTCATCGTGGACCCCAACTTGGCCCGCCAGGTCAAGCCGGGTGACGTGGTCCAAGCCAACCTGATGAATACCGAAGCCGGGATGCGCGCCATCGGCTTTCGCGTGACCGGCCACGAGCCGGTTGGGAAGGCGCGCATGGTGGAGATCGGGCAGCTCTTCCCCAAGTTCACCCTGCCTTCTCTACAGGGAGACAAGATCGTGGGCGTGGGACAACAGGGCACGGTGGTGCTCACCTTCCTGTTTACTTCCTGTCCTCTGCCCGCCTACTGCCCACTGCTGAGCTTTAAGCTGGCAAAAGTGCAAGAGACCCTGCCAGCAGGCACCCAGATCATCGCGGTGACGCTGGACCCGGACAACGACAGCCTGGAAGTACTCCAGGGCTACGGTAGCGAAAAGGGCGCAGATCCCGAGAAGTGGACCTTTGCCCGCCTGGAACAGGCCCCACTCGAGACCCTGCTGACCTATGCCGGGGTGACCCGCGAGCAACAGGCCCAGGACATCCTGCACAACCTGCGTACCCTGGTGATCAACCCCCAGGGAGAGCTGGTCTGGATCGCCTCGGACAACGAGTGGCGCGATGACGAGCTCAGCGCGCTGCTGCAGGACCTGGCCACAGACTAAGACATCGGGAGCCGCCGGCCTAAGCGACCCCGGTGGCCTTGAGACGGGCGTTCAAAAAGTCCCGTGCCCGAATCGGCTTGGCGTCCCCCTCGCGAAAGGGCATGAGCACCTTGTCCGGGTGGGGATGCAAGAAAAAGGGCATGGACAGGCGCCCGCCATCGTCGTTGAGGGGGTTCACCACGCGGTGGGTGGTGGCCGGGACCTGGCCGTTGGTGAGCAGCGCCATCATGTCGCCGGTATCGCAGATCATCACGTCCATTGGCGTGGTCACGTCCCGCCAATCGCCGTTGCGCGTGAGGATCTGGAGCCCAGGGTTGGAGGCGCAAGGCAGCACCGTGATCAGGTTGATGTCCTGGTGCGCGGCGGCCCGGACCATGCCCTGTAGGGAGCCTTCTGGGAGCGGCGGGTAGTGAATGATGCGCACCACCGAGTTTCCTTCTGTGACCAAGCGCTCAAAGTAGCCCTGGGGCAGGCCCAGGTAGCTGCCAAAGGCGCCGAGCAAGCGGTTGGCAAAACCCTCCATCTGAGAGAAGAGCTCGGTAAAAGTGGCTTCGAACTCGGGCACCTGGCTGGGAAAGTTGTTGGCCGGCACGTCTCCGGACACCACCAAGGGGTGGTCATCGGGAAGAACTCGCCCGACGTGCCAGAACTCCTTCAGGTCCGGGGCCTCCACATCTTTGGCGTGCTCAACACCAAAGCTGGTGTAGCCACGCTGACGACCATTTTCAGGGGTCTCGTAGCTGCGCTTGACGGTGTTGGACTGACCGAAGAGTGCCGCCGCGTTCTCGTAGCCACGGGCCAAGAGCGCGGGGTCAATGCCGTGCCCTTGAACCGCCACAAAGCCCACTTCGCTCAGGGCGTCTCCCAGGGCGTCGACGAAAGCACCACGCAGCTCCGGGTCTGCAAGGTCGCGCATGTCAACGACGGGGATGCTGAACTGGGACATGGGTGTGCCTCTGATTTGGCGCCTTAATAGCCCGGCGGCGGCTCCGCGGCGATAGAAGGAAGCCCCTCAGATCGGAGCCACAGCCCATGCGCGAGCAGATGCACCAACGGGTCAAGGACGCCCAAGACCAGATCACCCAAGCCCTGAGCGCCATCGACGGCCAGGACTTTGAAGAGACCCACTGGGAGCGTCCCGGCGGCGGCGGCGGGCGAACCCGTGTGCTCGAGAACGGCGCTGTGTTCGAGAAGGCCGGCGTGAACACATCGGCCGTACATGGGGAGCTGCCCGAGGCGGCGGTGGCCAGTATGCGCGGCAAGGGAATCGACAGCGATGAGAGGCGCTTCTTTGCCACCGGCCTGTCCCTGGTCCTTCACCCTTGGAACCCCCACGCGCCCACGGTTCACCTGAACTACCGCTACTTTGAGTTGGGCACCCCAGAAGCCCCTGTGGCCTGGTGGTTTGGGGGCGGCGCCGATCTGACCCCTGCCTACCTGTATGCGGACGACGCCCAGCACTTCCACAGCCACCTGAAAGGCGCGTGTGACGGCGTAGACCCTTCCTTTTACCCCGCTTTTAAGAAGCGCTGTGACGACTACTTTTGGCTGAAGCACCGAGAGGAGGCCCGGGGGCTGGGCGGCATCTTCTACGATGACCTGCGGGACCGGGATCCCCAGGAGCTCTTCACCTTGGCCGACCGCTGTATGTCGTCGTTCTTGCCGAGCTACCTGCCGATTCTGGAGCGCCGCCGGGACATGCCATTCACCGACGCCGAACGCGACTGGCAGCTGCAACGCCGGGGCCGCTACGTGGAGTTCAACTTGGTGTGGGACCGGGGCACCCTGTTTGGGCTTCGTACCGGAGCAAGGGTGGAGTCGGTTTTGATGTCCCTGCCGCTCAACGCGCGCTTCCGGGCGGAGTTTGTTCCCGAGCCCGGGAGCCGAGAGGCGGAGATACAGGAGGTGCTGAGAGCCCCGAGAGACTGGGTGTAGCTGCGAGCCGAGCCTGACCTTGCAAGACGTAAAGCGTGGTCAAGACTCCAGCGAGCCCACTGGCCAGCAGCCCCAGGGCCGTTCCCCAGAAAAAACCGGCCAATCCACCCATCTGACTCCCTACATAGGCCCCGCCACCCAGCAACACCGGCGTGCGCAGGAGGGTCAGGAGGGTCGCAGGCAGCGGCCGCCCCAACGCGTTTAGAGCGTTGCTGGCGATGAAAAACCCACCAATGACCACGTGGGCGATGGGCAGGATCCAGAGGTACTGCTCCAAGATGGCCAGCACGGTGGGGTCCTTGGAGAACACCGTAGAGAGCGGCACCCGAAAGATGGCCAAGGTGGCATAGGAGAGCCCCCCCAGACCGATGCTCCAGATCAGGCTGTGCTTGAGCACCCGGGCCACCCGATCATGGCGTTTGGCCCCGTGGTTCTGGCCAATAAAAGGGGCCAGACCAATGCCCACGGCGATGGTGGGAAGCAGGGCGAATATCTCAATGCGTCCACCGGCACCAAAAGCGGCCACTGCTGCATCCCCATAGCCAGCCGCTATCCCGGTCAGGAAACCAATGGTGAGGGGCTGGGCCAGGTTGGTGAACGCCGCTGGGCCACCGATCTTCAGGACCCGCCCCCAGGAGTCTGGGATGAGGGAGAGCTCAGCTACCGAGAAGCGCAGCAGGTTCTCTCGCTTGTGAAGAATCCAGAGCGCCACAACCAGCGTGATCGCCCGCGAGGCCAGTGTGGCCAGTGCAGCCCCCTCCATGCCCATGGCTGGGATGGGTCCGAAACCGAAGATCAGGATGGGATCCAGAACGCCATTGGCGACCCCCGCCGCGGTCATCACAAGCGCAGGCGTCTTGGTGTCGCCCGCTGCCCGAATCGCGGACATGCCCAGCATCGGCACGACGATCGCACCCGCGCCGGCAAACCAGATGCGCAGGTAGCCGGCTGCCAGCTCTAAAACCTCCCCTTCCCCACCCAGGGCTTGCAGAAGAGGCTCCACGCTGAGCCACCCCACCACGCTCACCACGCCGACCAGCGCCACGCCCAAGAGCAGGGTGTGGGTGGTCAGGCGCTGAACCTCTTCCTTGTGACCGCCGCCGATGGTGCGACTGAGCACAGAGGTCGTCCCAATTCCCAGGCCCATCGCCACGCTTCCGACCACCATGACCACTGGAAAGGTCAGGCTCATGGCCGCCAGGGCGTCGGTCCCCAGCATGGACACAAACCAAGTGTCCACCAGGTTGAACGCCATGACCGCGAAGAGCCCAAGCCCCATCGGCCCCACCAGCCTGAGAAGCTGCTTGGAAACGGAACCCTGGGTCAGGTCACGAGAACTCATAAACGCCTAAGAATCGGTGGACACGTCGACCAGGCACCGTTCGGCCGGACGAAGCAGGTACGACCCCGCGGTCAGCCCCAGGAAGACCATAAGGGGAACGGTCTCCGCAATTGCATCTCCGTTGGCGATGTGGGAGAAGAGCGCGCCGGAGAAAGCGAAAAACAGACCGGCGTAGGCCCACTCCTTTGCGCGTCCCAACTTGGGTGCCAGAATCGCGATGACACCCAAGACATACCAGAACCCCAGAAAGCGGATCAGGTAGGTGGGGTAGCCCAGGTGCTCGAAGTTCTGAATCATCTCTGGGGGACTGAGCAGCTTGAATACACCCGTTCCGGTGGTCCCCAGTGCGAGCAGTCCGGTGGTGATCCAGTAGCCAATTGTCTTGCCGGTCATGGTGCATGTCCTTGTGAGACTGCAAGCTACGCGCGGTCCTCGCCTGTGTCGATTATGGAATACTGTGCATGAGTTGACAGGAATTCGTTCAGATGGACCTTGCCCTACCAGAGACCGTTGAGCTCCAGGCCTTGGTGGCTGTTGTGGACGCCGGATCTCTCTCTGCCGGTGCACGGGTGCTCAGCATCCCCCGCGCCACCCTCTCGCGCCGCCTGAGCCGCTTGGAGGAGCGACTCGGTGTGCGTCTGCTGCATCGAAACACGCGCTCCCTGCGCATGAGCCCAGCAGGCACGGAGCTCTACCGACACGCCCGCGGCATTCTGAGCGCGCTCAAGGACGCCACGCAGGCTGTTCAGCCCCAAGATGCTGAGCCCAGCGGTCTGCTCCGAGTCTCGGTCCCCCCCTTGAACAGCGCCGCCTTTCGTCGGATGTTGCTCGAGTTTGCCCTGGAGTACCCCAAGGTCCAGCTGGAGGTGATCGCGACCACGGCCCACCAAGATCTGCAGCGTGACCAGATCGATGTGGCCTGGCGGGCTGGGCCCACCCTGGACCCTGGACTGATCGCTCGGCGGCTGCACACCACCCAGCTCCAGGCCGTCGCCACCCCCGAATACCTGCTGACCCACGGCAACCCTACTCGCATAGAAGACCTATCTGAGCACCGCTGCATCGTGGGTTTTGCTCGCGGGGAGCGGCCCGTTACCGCTTGGCCAACCCTGGACGGAGGCTTGGTCCGCGTCCGCCCTGCTCTGGCCCTTAATGACCTGTACCTCTCTTACGAGGCCACCTTGGCCGGCTTGGGAATCACGCTCTTGCCCTCCGGCCTGGCCCAGCGGGCTATCGACAAGGGTCAGCTGCAAGCGGTGCTCCCCGAGCACATCGGCAGCGCGTCGCAGGTCTCCCTGGTCTTCGCAGAGCGCCACCTGATGAAACCAGCCCTGCGGGCCTTCCTGGACCATGCAGTGGCCTGGTCAAAAGACGCACATCTGGGAGAGATGTTCAAGGGCCTGGACGTGGCTAACTGAACACAAGTCAGGTACTTTGCACACGCCCTGGTGGGCGATGGAGAACCGATGCTCTGGCTCGTGCTGGCCTGTACCTCAAAAGAACCCACCGAGGCTGCGCCAGAGCGCAGCACGCCACAGGACTGGGGGCCCTACGCGGTGGGCGTGGACACCCAGTGGTACACCGATGCGCGCGGCAAAGAGATGCTGGTCGATGTCTGGTACCCCGCGGTGGACGGCGGGGAAGCGCTGCACGACTACGCCCCCTTTGTGCTCCAGGTACAGGGTCTCAACGACGCTCAACCCGACACCCGCGGCGGCCCCTATCCCTTGATCGCCTTTACCCATGGCTTGGGTGGCATTCGCTTCCAGTCGGCCAGCCTCAGCGAGTTCTGGGCGAGCCACGGCTTTGTGGTGGTGGCGCCGGACCACGTGAACAACACCCTGCTGGACCTGGACGAGTCCCTGCTCGGAATCGTGGCCTTAGAGCGCCCCGGCGATGTCAGCTCCGCCATTGACTTTGTGCACGAACACGAGCGCTTTGGCGCCCTGGTTGACCCCGACGCCCCTATTGGAGTGGCCGGTCACTCCTTTGGTGCGGTGACCTCGTTGACCGTGGGCGGAGCCAAGATCGACGTGGAACAGGCGGTGGCCTACTGCCAGACCCACGGTGGGGGCGGCTGCAGCTTCTTTCAGGAGGACCTGGCCACCGAAGGGGCCCTGGTTGGCGAGCCAGATCCCAGAGTCGTCGCGCTGGCCTCGTTGGCGCCAGGTGCTTGGTTCTTGTTTGGGCCAGACGGCGAGAATCTCCAGAACACAGTGCCCGCGCTGATGATCGGCGCAACCCAAGACACCGTGCTGAAATACGAGACGGACTTCCTACCCACCGCCGAGCGAGTCGCCGCACCCAAGCGGGTGATCACACTGCGCGAGGCCGGCCACTGGGGATTCTCCGATATGTGCGCGCTGGTACCCGTCTTCGAGGACTGCCAAGGCGCCGAGAGCGGGTACATGGACCCGGCTCGCACCATGTCCCTGACCCAGTTCGCAACCACCCTGCACCTGGGCTGGTATCTGACACAAGACCCCGCATACGCGCCTGAGCATTGGGCGGAATGGACGGGTGCGGACTTTGACGTGGTGAGCAGCGAGTAGGTCAGGGATGGGCGTTTTCTCAGCTGTCTTCCCGATGCCCTGTGGCATCACGGCGCGTCGAATCGAGCGCGCACGCTTTGCCCCGCGGCCTACTTCACTCCACCCGCCACCGTCTGGTAGGGAAACATTCGCAGCCCACCATTGCGGGGATCATCTCGGGCCGCATCCATCACGCCGATCAGGCTGTTGTACGGCACTCGGCCGTCGGGTACCAGGACCATGTCCTCGGTGTAGGGGTGCTCGTCTTTGACCAAAGCCAGTAGACGCGTGAGCTCGGCGTAGTCATAGCTGTCGTCATTCACACAGCTGCCTGTTGTACAGGCGATGAAAAAGCCCTGCTCGTCCTCCTCTAAGACCCCCTCGGTTCCCTGGATGTACAGCCCCGACCTGGTGACCGCCACGCTCAGCTTCAGCCGCGGCGTATCGATCTCATCCTCACAGTCGCTCGAGCAGATGGCCGGGGCGGTCGTCTCTACCACCGCCAGCTCTACAAAAGTGGTCCCCATCAGCAGGAAGGGAATCAAGATCGAGACCAGGTTCATGATGGGAACCAAGTCCAGAATGGCGGACTCAGACTCGCGGCGCTTCATGGCGACTCCGGGCGTGGGGGGCTCGGAGATGGACCTTTAGGAAGCGGCCTGGGTTCCCAGCTTTTGGGCATTGACCCAGGCTTGACGGTCAGGAGGCCTGGGCCCTGAGCGCCTCGAGCTGGTCCTGCAGCCCCTCGATCTCCTTGGTGAGCTCAGCAAACTCACGCAGCTTGCCGTTTCGTTGGAGCTGCATCGCCTCCTCTTCCTTGGCGGAGATCTCCTTGCGTATCTTCTTAATGGGGTCGCTCTTGAACCAGCCGAACATGGTGTCTCCTAGATGTGACCCCTTGGGCTGCCAGCGCCCCAAAAGTGCGCTCAGAGCCCTCGAACCCACTCCGCCAGCCCATCCACCCAGGTCTGTGTGGCGTTCACACAGGGCACCCGCAGCAGAGTCTCGCCGCCTGCCTCCAGAAAATCCTCCTTTGCCCGGTCGCCGATCTCCTCGATGGTCTCCAGACAGTCAGCGGTGAAGGACGGGGTAAGGACGGCCAGAGTCTTGACCCCGTCTTGGGCCAGCTTTGGCACGACTTGGTCGGTGAAGGGCTGAATCCAGGGGGTCTTGCCCAGGCGGCTCTGAAAGCTCTGGGTGCACTGCTCTGGCGCCAAGCTCAGAGCGTCCATCAGAGCCTGGGTCGTGGCCTGGCACTGGGCCCGATAGCAGTGGCGGTTGGCCGGCACGATCTTGGCGCAACACGCATAGTCCTTGGCCAGACAGTGGTTGCCGCTGTGGTCGGTGGTCTTCAGCTGGCGTTCGGGCACCCCGTGGTAGGAAAACAGCACGTGGTCTGCCTGGGCCACCGCCTCCCGAGCCAGCTCTGCTTGGGCGTGGATAAAGGCAGGAAGATCGTAGAAATCCTGGATGATCTGCAGGGGCGGCGGCACAGCCATCTCGGCAGAGATCTCGTTGATCTGGGCCAAGCTCGAGGCCGTGCTGGCGCTGGCGAACTGAGGGTAGAGAGGCAACACGATAATGCGCTCACAGTCGGCTAGCTCCGCCATGGCGCCCGGTGTACCTGGGTTTCCGTAGCGCATCCCCAAGGCCACTTTGTAGCCCTGACCCAGGGCCTGCTGGACCCCATTTTTCAGGGCCCGACCGTAGACTAAGAGCGGGCTCCCTTCAGGCATCCAGACCGTCTTGTAGGCGGCCGCAGACTTGGGGGATCGGAAGGGAGCGATCACGCCATTGACCAGCAACCAACGCCCCAAACCGTTTATGTCCAACACCCTTGGGTCCATCAAGAACTCCCTTAGGTAGCGGCGCACCTCGGGGGTATTCGGCGCATCGGGGGTGCCCAAGTTGAGCAACAAGAGTCCGGTCATGGGTACAACGCCCTCGCTAGCTGTGCAGGTTGGTTAACCGACGGGCATGCTTTGGCTTGCACTCGCCTGCACACAAGTGGACCCAGGGACCAACCTGGCTCGACTCCCTCTGAACGCCATCACGCTGACAGTGCCCGAGCGCTCTCGACCAGAGCCCAAAGACGCCAGTCTCCCGGTGGGCCCATGGACCCAAACCAAGGACACAAGCTGCTGGACGGCGGACTTTCCTGGCCAGATTCCCGTGGACTTTTCTCTGGGAAGGAAACCCAAACAGGTCAGCTTAAACGGACCGATCCGGCTGCGGTGGTCCACCAGCGGACGTAAGAAGACCTGGCAAGTACGCACGGAAGGCCTTCGGATCTGTTTGGACCCCAAAACAAAGGACACGCTCCTTCCCCCAACCGGCTGGTCCATCCAGGATCCCAAGTCTCTACAGAAAGAGCAACGCCTGAACTTTGCCGAGTCGGAGCTGGACATACAGAGCTTTGTACGCGGAAGCATTCCCGACGGAGACCGGCGCCACACAGGCCTGTACTTGCCCGCGCCAGCGTCCGCCTCGATGACCGTCACCATTCCAAACAACGGAATGTTGGGCATGGATCTGGGTATGATCTCGGCTCCGTTGACCGCTGGGAAGAGCGACGGCGCCTGGCTTCATGTCGACGTGGAGCTCGCAGGAAAGCGCACCCGGGTGGCCAGCCTACATGTACCCAAGAAGGGTCTAAAGCCAAAGCGTGTTGACCTGTCCGAGTGGGAGAACCAGAGCGTCACCCTGCACCTGACCACCGACCCAAAAGACAGCGTAGACTTGGACTACGTCATGCTGCGCGAGCCTGCCCTGTACACCCCCACTCGCCGACCCAAACGCTTGGTGCTGATCTTTGTGGACACCCTGCGCCCAGACCACCTGGGGGTCTATGGCTACGACCGCCAGACCTCTCCGGCCATCGACGACTGGGCCAGCGATGCCCAGGTCTTCACCCACGCCCGCAGCGTGGCCCCATGGACCCTGCCAAGCGCTCGGGCCGCCCTGAGCGGACGCATGCCGGAACACTGGGACCCCGAAGACAGCCTGCCCAGCCGCCTGCGGGACGGGGGCTTTCTGAGCCACGCAGTCATTGGCAATGCCTTTCTGAGCCCCGGCTTTGAGATGGGCACCGCCTGGAGCGGCTACGAGCTGAGCTTTCTGCCCCAGGCCAACACCCAGGTGGACCGCGTCGTGGAGATCCTGGCGCAGTGGCCGGACCGGGACGTGGCGGTGCTGCTGCACCTGATGGACCCCCACATGCCCTACCGAGAGCCGGATAGCCACAGCCAGCTCTGGACCGGTGAGCGGCCGGCAGCCTTAGAGCATGTGGGTCTGGGCCGAGATGGTCTGCGCAAGCTCAAAGACCCGGATGCAGAGTCCAAAGCCTACGTGGTGGGCCGCTATGACCAAAACATCCGCTGGACCGACGACAGCTTGGCGGTGCTCTTCGAGACCCTGGACGACCGGGCCACGGTGGCCTTGTTCTCGGACCACGGCGAGGAGTTCTGGGAGCATGGCGGCGTAGAGCACGGTCACAGCCTGAACGAGGAGCTCTTGCGCGTCCCCTTCCTGCTCAAGGGTCCAGCCTTTAAAGCCGGCCAAGACATGCGCCAGGTCAGCCTGTTGGACCTGAGTCCCACGCTCCTCGCAGCCCTGGATCTGCCCGCAACACAGGGACTGGGCCGCGACCTGAACAGCAGCGCAGAGCAGCCGCCTCTGGGCCTGGGCTACACCCTGTATGGGGCGGACTCTTGGGGTGTGCTGCGTGACCAAGAGAAGCTAGTCCTGAGCGAAGGACACGGGCGAATCTACGATCTCAGCCAGGAAGACGCCTGGATTCTGGCTGAAGAGCAGGAGCTCCTGGGGCCATGGTCCACCTCGGCCCAGGAGGCCTTCGGGCGCCCGATTGTGCGGGCATGGCGCATCTACGGCTCCCCCGCCGACGACAAAAAGTTGCCCTACAAAGTGCGGGCTGAAGTACAGATCGCTGGCGCAACCAGCACCTGGAAGGCCTACGACCCCTTGGACATTCTAAACGACCCCACACTGACGGGTCAGAGCGCCGTGCTGGACGCAAAATCGTCCAGCAGCAGAGCCCCACGCGAGTGGTACGTACACACCTTGCCAGACTTAGCACCGGGCCTGCTCATCGTAGATACCGGCAGCAAAGCGAGTCCGGTTTCCTTCTCCGAACAAGATCACAACCAGGGTGCCGGCTCCATGGGCCGCCGCTACAGCATCTCCCCTGCGTGGACCATCTCGCCCCCCGAGAACGCTCTGGGCACGGTGCCAGAGGAGCTCGAAGAGATGCTCAAAGCGGCTGGCTACCTGGATTGACCGGCCGATGTGCCCAACTCCTGGAGCGCGTTGCCGCTGCGTCGAAAAACCGGCACGTTTCCAACGGGTGGGCGCTACCCAGCGTACCGGCCCCAACATTCTGAGGTACGGTGGTTTCATCTTTTGGAAGAACCCCATGACCGTGTTGCTCGCGCTGTCTTTCCTCGCTTGTAAAGACGGCTTTTCCATCGAAGACACCCAAGGGAACACCGCTTCTGAGAACAGTGCTCCGGTCATCGAGCGCATCTCACTGAGCCCCGAGCTGGCACTCACAGCAGACTCCATCGTGGCCACGGTGGTCTCCAGCGACGCCGACGGAGACAGCCTCACCACCACCTACGCCTGGAGCGTAGACGGCCAGGCCGCCGGCACAGACTCGGACACTTTGGCCGCTGATCTTAGCGCCAAGGGCCAGAAACTCACGCTCCAGGTGACCGTAGGCGACGGCACAGAGAGCGTCAGCGACACCTCTGAGCCCCTGATTATCGCCAACACACTGCCCGTCATACAGAGCGTGCGCATCGGTCCCCCCGGAGCCACCAACCGCGATGACTTGTTCTGCAGTCTGCCAACGCCTCCCAGCGACGCGGACCAAGACGAGCTCACCGGCACCATCGTCTGGACGCAGAATGGGATCGAAGTCAGCGCTCTTGGCGCAGACCAAGTCTTTGCCGGCGACACCATCCTGGCCTTGCAGACGGAAGGCGACGACGTGTGGTCTTGCCGTGTCACCATCTCTGATGGGGAGGCACAGGTCACCCAGAGCGCAGAGGTCACGCTTCCCCCTTCCCTGGAAGTGCTCATCATCTGGGACAACGCCGGCCTTGGCACCCCCGGGTTGGTCCAAGCCTTAGAAAACGCTGGACTCAACGTCACGCTCTCGGACACCGACGAGATATCCTTCACTGGCAAGAACCCCAGCCTGACCAACTTTGACGCCGTGGTGCACCTAAACGGCACCACCTACACCGGCGTAATGACCGAGTCCGGACAGCAGGCGCTGGTCAACTTCGTAAACGCCGGCGGTGGCTACCTGCACACCGAATGGAACGCCTACGAGGTCGCAGCGAACACCAACGCCGCCACGCTCGCCAGCATCCAGACCTTGAGCAGGGTCAGCGGAAGCGAAGCTCTGGGACACGACTACAGCGTCATCACGGCCCACCCAGTCGTGGCCAACGTGCCAACGAACTTCAGCACCACAGGCTACTGTGGCGGCAACATCGGGGTCGCGGTGAAGGGAGCCACTGCGCTGGCAACCGAAGCCATCTTCGGAGACGCAGTCGCAGTCATGGAGGTAGGCGCTGGCCGCATCGTTGGCTTTGCCCATGCCGCCAACTACCAAAACGAAGACAGCGACCCTTCCGAGTACTGCTTGGCCGACCCCAACCTGCTGCAGCTCATGGTCGACAGCGTGTACTGGACCCTGGAATAGGGCCCAGCAGCAAGGCGCTCAATGGGGCCGTTTAATACGGCAAGAAATCGTTGATATCCAGCGTTTCTACGGGTCCAATGGCCGCCAATTCCTGCAGGTCCACCCCATCGGGGTCCCCAAGCACGGTCAGGATGCCGGGCGTCCGAGCTAGCCCCTCCCACATGGGGGTCAGGCTCTTGGCGTGGGCCTGTTCTACTTGAGCGAGCCACTGAGTTCGTGGATCCTTCTGCAGACCACGTCTGTGCCACGACCACGCAGCCTGTGCCACGCTACGAAAGCCCGTTCTCTCTGCCCGGAGCGAGGCCACCACGTTCTCTTTCGCACGCAGCACAGCGTCTCCGCTCAGGCTAGGCCGGCGCAAGATCTCGAACAACAGCTTGGCCGCCTGAGCAGCTTGGTCCGGACGCACCTGGGCGCTGAACACCAAAGCCCCATCGTCTCCCACCAGGGCGCCGCGGTCGTAGCCCGCGCCAGCAGCGTAGGCTAGGCCGCGCTGCTCACGGATCTCTTGGAACACCAGCCCGGCTGAGCCCCCCAGGACCTGGTCCAGGAGACGGTAGGTCGGCACATCGTCTGGGTCGTACTGACCGTAAGGAACCACCAACTGCAGCTGGGTCTGGGCCCCCGGAAAGGGCATGAACAGAACGCGGTCTTGCGTGTGCTTGACCAAGCGCCGGGCTGGCTGACCTGGCCCAGCTTTGAGTGCCTTTTGGGGAGTCAACAGCCCCAGGTCACCCACATCCAGATCCTGAGCGACCAAAAACAGGGTGCGCTCTAAGTCCAAGAGCTGAGTGGTCAGCGGAGCCAGATCCTTTGGACCCAAGGCCAACATCTGCTCGTCACTCAGACGCTGGAGATGAGGCGAGTCCGCCCCAAAGCGCGAGACGATGGACAGGACCCAAGCCCGCACGCCACTCGTGGCCTTTTGCTCGCGCCTGCGCTCCACCACATCGGAAAGGAGCTGGCGTACATCCTTCTCATCCAACACCGGCGCGGCCAAGCGCTCCAGCGCCAGCTCCAAGCCCTCCAAGAGGTGCTCTTCGGATCCGCTGACACTCAGGTTGGTGCTCCAAGCACGGCAACCCAAGCCCACAGACAGCCCCTTTGAGAAAAGCGCACTGTTCACAGCGCTGAGATCCAAGTTCCCCACTCCGCTCCGGCCCCACACCTGAGCAGCTTGCTCCAAGAAGGGATCGTGGCGGTGCCCCAAAGGCATGCGCATGGTGAGCTGAGCCACCTTGTTCCGGGTGTTGGGCCCCCGGTAGAGGGGTCCGCCAGGTCCGGGCACGCAGGTCCAATCTTTCCCTTCTCTGAGGTTTTGAACCTGAAGCGGCGGAACCTCTTTCTCCAGGAGTTCGCGCACAAAGTCACTGGAGGCGCTGATGGCGTCCAGGGTCCTGCCGCCCTTGGGTGCCTGGGGCAGATCCGGTAGAACAGGGTCCCCCCGATGCCGTTGCAGGACCACATGGGGCCCTGCGGTCCAACGGGCCAGAGCCTGAGCAATCTCAGTCAGGGGCACATCGGCCAAGCGCTCTCGGCGGGCCACCACCATGTGGGGATCCAGTCCCCGGGCCAGTGCGTGCACCAAAGTGTCCGCGCGCCTCTCATTGCGCTCCAGTCCGATCTCGTGCCCGATTCGAAATGCCTGAAGGGCCTCGGCCACTTGCTCTGGATGAACATCGGCATCGATAAGAGCTTGGAGCTCTCCCCTCAGCAGCTCCTCTACTTCTTCCAGGGTCTGGCCCGGTCTAGGGCTGCCCCACAGAATGAGCACCCCGGCTTCCCGCATGGAGCGCAGGGAAGTACCGGCGGCCTGGAGCTTCTGAGGCTGCACCAGGTTCTTGTCGATGCGCCCAGTGGCCCCATTGGCCAAGAGCACATCGGCCAGGATCAGAGCCTCCAGGTCAGGATGGTCCCCAGCAGGCAAGCGATAGGCCAGCCAGACCGCTTCTTGGGCTTGGTGGGTGGTGTGAACCCGCTGGGTCTCCAGCAGTGGCGGCACTTCCCGGTGGGCGCGCTGTGGCGGGTCCTGAGCGGGAAGCTGTCCAAGGGTCCTCTCCAGCAGTGCCAAGGTCTCGGAGGGGTCCAGGTCTCCAGACAGGATCACCGACATGTTGCCGGGCACATACCAGCGCCGGTGGTAAGCAATCAGGGCATCAAAGTCGGGATCCAGGAGCTGATCCAGCTCCCCGAGCACTGTGCCTGCGTACGGATGGCCCGAGAAGAGTGCGGCCATCGAAGCCTGGTACATGGAGCGGCCCGCATCGTCAAAGCTGCGCAGCTTCTCGCGAACGATGGTCTGCATCTCCATGCGAAAGCCGCGAAAAACCGGATGCAGGTAGCGGTCTGCTTCCAGCTCAGCCCACTGCTCCAAGCGGTTGCTGGGCACGTCCACCAGGTAGACCGTGCGATCCATGGACGTGGTGGCGTTGAGCCCCTTGGCGCCCAGCTTGGAAAAGGCCACCTTGAGCTCGTTGGGCAAGGCGAAGGCGTCGGCTTGGCGCTCCAGCGCTTCCAGCTCGGCCAGGCGACTGTGCACTCCCTCGCCGAGCAGGGCGGTCTCCTGTCTGCGCAGCGGCGCCTCGGCCTTCCAATCTTTAGAGCCCAAGCGCTTGGTGCCCTTGTTGGCCATTAAGTGTTCCAGGGCGTGGGCAGTGCCCAAGAAGCTCTGAGGGTCCAGCGAGGCTCCCGCCCCAACAACCACCCGGGCGGCCACACGTGGCTGTTCGTGGTCCACACTCAGAAGCACCCGCATCCCGTTGGAGAGCGTGGTGTCGGAATCGATCATTCTGGATCCGAAAAATTGGGCTTCCGACGCTGTAAACGGGCCATGGACGCCTCCATTTGATTGGGGCTGCCAAGCACCCCACGTTGCAGCTCTAGCTCCAACGCGAAGGAGTCTTCGGGACTCATCGTGGCCGCCGAGTCGTAGAGCTTCTTGGCAGCCTGGACCGCATGGGGATTCCGGTCCACGATCTCGCGGGCCATCAGCAGCGCTTCTTTCAGCGGGTCTGCCTCAACGCGGGTCATCAGGCCCAACTCCGCGGCCTGCTGGCCGGTGATGGTGCGCCCGGTAAAGGTCAGCTCCTTGAGCACGTCCCTCTGGACCCAGGGCAGGAGGGTCTGGGTGATGGCCATGTCGGGAATCAAACCCCAGACAATCTCGAGCACGCTGACTTTGGCGTCTGGGGTCACCAGGCGGATGTCCGCACCCAAAGCGATCTGCAGTCCACCCCCGTAGACGTGACCATGCAAGGCGGCAATGACAGGCTGCGGCATCTCGCGCCACACCCAAGCGACCTGCTGAACCAGATTGGCCGGGCCCACCTTGTGGTCGATCATCTCCGCCATGATCTTGGGACCGCCGGCCATCACGCTGGCGACGTCCAAACCGCTGCAGAAGCTCTGTCCTCTGCCGTGTAGGACGACCACCCGAACATCCCGACGCTCAGCCAAGGAACGACCCGCCGCGACGATGGCCAGGAACATCGGCATGTCCAAAGCGTTGTACTTGTCCGGTCGGTTCAGGATGACCTGAGCCACCCCTTCATTGATCTCTACGGTCACGCGCTCCATGGGAGGCTCCTACACATTGGGAGGAACCTAACCACCGATGACCCGCTCAGCTCTCAACGACCAGGTCACCTGACCACTCAAAGGACTCTCCACTCTCGTCCGTGCAGACGCCGGCCGAGCTGTAGCTGTGCAGTTCGGCCGACTGCTCGACGAGCTCGCTGGACCACAGGCATGTGAACATGCCGTTCTCGCCCAACACGGTCATGGACGCATCGAAGACCGAGTGGGTGTCGGAGAGCCAGGTGGCCTGATAGTCAAACTGTAGGTTTAGGGATTCCATCAGCTCCTGGTCGGTGAAGGCAAGGATCTCCAGACTGGCCATCTCACCGGTCTCTGTCTCAGC
Source organism: uncultured bacterium (assembly GCA_905480105.1). Taxonomy (GTDB): domain Bacteria; phylum Myxococcota_A; class UBA796; order UBA796; family CAJQPC01; genus CAJQPC01. Next base: position 30,240 of record CAJQPC010000082.1, read on the forward strand.
AAAACTCGCACGCAAGGCGGCCGTGGACCGGTGCTCGTAGACCACGCCACTGCGAAACAGCCCAGTGGCGCCTTGGTCGACCTGCTTGTTGAGCAGGTCGAGACTCATAATGGTCTCGGCCCGGTTCTCCAGCTTGTAGTCGGTGTACTCAAAGGCCAAGATACCGTCCAAGTGGTCGATGATATCAGGGGACTGAACCGTCGTCTCCCACTTGTCAAACTCCACCTGCATGGTGCCGCGGTCGAGCGCGTCGGTGGTCTCCTCAGAGAGGGTGAAGTGCAGCTTCCCGCTGGCGTTCTGGTCTCCGTCCTCGCCCAAGCGCAGCACGCAGGCGTCGATACTCAGCTCGGCCTCGCAGTTCCCGTCGTCTTTGCAGGTGTCGAAGCTGGCGACCTGGGCCACGAGCGTCGTCGCGCAGAAGATATCTCCGGCCGTGCCCTTGGCCAGGGGGGCTGTCCCCACCATGCCTGCCACGCGTTGGGCCCTGCCTCGGGAGCCGCCACCCTGGTCCGACTTGATGAAGAAAGCCAGGTCTTGGGCGTTCATACCCATCTGAGCGTCAAAGTAGTCGTCGGCAATGTTGCCCAGGGAACCCGGGTCCACGCTTCCGCTGGGGTTGTCCAAGTGCTCGCGCACCTGGTCCGGGGTCAAGTAGCCAGGGCCGCAGGCGACAAGCCCAGACAGTGCGAACAAAAAGGTCATTGGATCTCCGTCTCCAGCAGGCAGAACGCCGCGAGGCCTTGTTGTATTCGATATAAGGTGGGATGCGCCATTTTCGGCCGCCCACAAGCCAGCACTGCACCGGTGCTACCCTGCCCGGGAATCGCACCCACAGGACCCGTCCTTGAGCGCCACCGACTCAGCCCCCTCTACCTTACGCCGTTGGCTCTCCACCCTGCCCATCTTGGTGGTGCTCTTCGCTGTACTGGTGCAATGGACCGGCTCCCAGCTGCAGTCCAAGGTCATCCAGGCCGGCGAGGGCGTCTGGCCCGGCTACGGATCCGAACTGCGGCGCGAGCCCGTTCAGCCCACAGCCCCCGAGCCACCAGAGCAGACCCCTACGGCCACAGAGGGGGTGGACCAAGACTTGATCGGGGATCTGCTCGGCGACGACACGCCCGCCAACGAAACAGAAGGCGTAGACCAGGACCTGATCGGCGATCTACTCGGGGACCTGGACAGCCAGCCCTCCAGTGGAATTGACGAAGACCTCATCGGCGACCTACCTGGAGAACCGACGGTAGACCCCGACGCCCAGACGCCAGCCCAAGCCCGCTACGAGCGGCAGCTCGAGTCCTACGAGCGGGAACAAGCACGGGTAGCCTCGATCCTGGAGCGCCGCACAGAGGGAGTCCAGCGCTTCTCGGCCGTGGACTTGGGCCTAGAATCCTTTGTGGGATGGGTCAACGCCCACATCAAGCACCTCTTCGTGCTCCTTTTGGCCTTGGCGTCGGTCACTACGACCTGGACCCGCCACCACATCGCCCTGCGCAACATCCACGGTCCCCGCGGCGACCGCATCTCAGCCGGCTCCCAACTGGTGGCCAATCTGCTGGTGATGTTCTCCCTCTTCGCCCAGCGCACAGCCTGGGAAGATTCTGGGATTCTACCCGACCATCCTGGCCTGTCCTGGATCTGGATCGCCGCCTTTGTGGCCATGTGTGCGGGCAACCTCTACCACTTGGCCAAGCCTATGGCCGCCGACGAAAAAGAGGAGGACTCCTGGGGCACCGCGCTCCTGGCCGTGCCCCTCTACGCGTCGATGGCCGTGCTCTCCGCGGGCTGGTTCTTTATCGGCGAGGGCTACTTCGCTGGCTTAGCCGTCTACCTGGACAAGCTCACCGAGCATGCCCAACTCTACCTTCAGGTGGGCCTGTACGTGTGGGCCGGCATGCTTCTCAAGCGCACCAGCTTGGCCCAACGCAGCTTTGACGCACTGCGCCCCTGGGGTCTCCCACCCGAGTTGCTGGCCATCGTGGTCGTGCTCGCCTCGGCCATACCCACCGCCTACTCGGGTGCCTCCGGCATCTTTGTGATTGCTGTTGGCGCCATCCTCTTCCAAGAGCTCAGGGCCGCTGGCGCCCGAAAGAGCCTGGCGATGGCCTCGGCCGCAATGAGTGGCAGCCTTGGCGTGGTTCTTCGCCCCTGCCTGCTTGTGGTCATCGTGGCCTACCTAAACCCGGTGTCCAGCGACGCACTCTTCGGCTGGGGACGCTGGGTCTTCTTGCTCACCGCCGGGCTCTTTGCCTTGGTGGCATTCCTTACCCGACAAGGGACCTGGAAGCTGAACAAGGTGCCAAATGCCGGCGCCAAGACACTGACCGCTCTCAAAGGCCTGGGCCTATTTTTGGCACTCTTTGCCGTGGTGCTCTTCGGCTACCGCGGCGTGCTCGACGTGGGCTTGGACCAGCACTCGGCGCCCCTGATTCTGCCGGTCATCCTTGTCTTGATGTTGGTGCTGGATCGCGTCATGCTCCAGCGCGAGAAGGGCTTGGATACGGTCGAGACACCCACTCCCAAGGTGCGCCTACAGGTCGAGTCAGCCACCTCCGAGGCCGCCGTACACATCGGTGCTCTCCTGCTGCTGATGGGGTTGAGCGTCTGCCTGGGCGGCCTGGTGGAGCGCGCTGAGCTGATGAGCGCGGTGCCCGCCAGCTTTGAGTCCCCATGGGCCGCAATGTGCCTGCTTGTGGCCCTGCTCGTCGTGGTCGGCATGACCATGGACCCCTACGGCGCGGTCATTTTGGTCTCGGCCACCTTGGCCGACGTGGCCATCGCCAGCGGCATTGACCCGGTGCACTTCTGGATGGTGGTCCTGGTCGCCTTTGAGCTGGGCTACCTGACCCCGCCGGTGGCGTTGAACCACCTACTGGTGCGCCAGGTCGTCTCAGAGATCGAGGATCCAGGTCCCCAAGATCCGCCGCCCACCAACTTCTGGCAGAAACACGAACGCATCCTTCTGCCCGTCACGGTCATGGCCATCGCCCTGGTGTTGGTCGCCTTCGTACCGCTGGCCGTAGCCGGATGACGGAACCACAGCTGCGCCCCCTTGTCGGACTCCTAATGCTTCTACTTCTCATCGCTTGCAACCAAGCCCCTCCAACAAGCGCCAAGGAGATACCCGCCGATCCCGTGGCCGACAGCGCCGCAGCCGCGGACATGCTCTGCCGGATGGTTCAACAGGCCAAGCACTCCTGCACCCAAGACGGCAATACGCTGACGCTCGAAGATCACAGCCTTGTGGTCACGATGAATGCCAAGCCAGGCACCTGGTTCCCCGGTCGCAGAATTGGCATGGGCCGCAGTGCCACCGACCTGCCCGGTAGCTTGACCCTGGATTTTGTGGTCGAGGTCCAGATGGACGGAAAGCCCATGCCTGCCGTGAGCGCCAAGGGACGCGGTGCGGGCGCGGACCTGGAGTCTGGCCCTGCACGTAGCCAGGCTCTCGAGAAGGGGCTGCAGTTATGGGGCATTACCACTGGTGTCGCGCTCGTGGACCACTTGCACCAGGACGACGCTGGAATAGCGTCCCTTGGAGAGGGTGGCAGCGCCTTGGATACCCCCGGCTTTACCGTGACCCGCGGCGTGGCCGTTCAGAAATCCCAAGCGGGGCTGGCGGGCCAGGAGCAAGCCGGCCGCATGGTGCTGGACCAAGGAAAGATGGTGACCTCGCTGGTGAAGCTGGTTCCCAGGGATGGCCAAGTGCACGGCCTGCGATTGGACGTGGGCTTTGACCCCAACGGCACAGGCTGCCCTCTTGGAGCCACCTTCCTGACCGGCGATGTGGAGCTCGACGGTGTCCCCAGTGAGCGCCTCTGTGAGGTGGCTGGCGACTACCCCTGGCCCAAGGTCAACGGGGTCCAAGGGGTCGAGGTCTTCTATCTCTTCGCGCCCCAGACCCAGCCCCTACAAGACCCAGCGGGTTGATGTCGCTCTTCCAATCTCGCCTGCGCGCGGGTTACAACTCCGCAACCGCAGGGAGTTCACCGTGCCACAGACCACACCAGAGCCCGTCCGTTACGAGAGCTTCGACGCTTTCTGGCCCTACTACGTGGCCGAGCACAGAAACCCCACCTGCCGCACCCTGCACTACCTGGGTACCACCCTGGCGCTGCTGAACATTGGCGCCTTGCTCGTGACCTTGAACCCCTGGTTTCTGCTCAGCGGAGTGATCGGCGCATACAGCTTTGCCTGGACCGGCCACTTCTTCATCGAGAAAAACCGCCCAGCGACTTTCAAGTACCCCCTCTGGTCATTGGCCGCTGACTTTAAGATGTACAGCCTCGCGCTGCGCGGCCGCATGACCGACGAAGTAGCCATGGTCTGCGGCGCCCCGATAACCGAACAAGAGGCATAGAGCTTCATGAGCGCTGCTCTGGCAGTGGACTCCCGGGACTTGGCCCTGGAGCTACATGATTTGCTTCGGGACTTGGATCCCGTGCGTTGGCGTGCGGACCTGGACTTGGAGCGCCGCTTAAAAGAGATCCAAGAGCGATTGGCCTGGCTCTTGAGCACCCAGGTCGACGCTGCCTTGGCCGCTCTGAATGCCCAGCTGGCGAAGCTCGCGCTGCTACTGACCGAGATCGCTCCGGACACAGACAAGGCCGGCGCGGACCTGCGAAAAGAGTGGCAGGTATTCAGGCTGAAAGTTCAACCTCAGTACGAGGCCCTTGCGGCCAGCCTGGGCGAACTGGACGTTCATGTACCCAGCTTGCGTCCCACCAACAGCTTCCGAAGCATCTTTCATCTCATCTCCGGGCTCTTCGTCGTCGCCCTGATCGAGCTGATCTTGCCCAGCTCTTGGCTCACGCCCATCGCAGGCACCTTCGCGGGCATGGCTTGGGTCTTTGAGATCTCCAGGCGCTACAGTCCGGCCTGGAACAAGGCCCTGATGTGGGCCTTCTCCGCGGTCGCCCACCCCCACGAGCAACACAGGGTCAACAGCTCGACTTGGTACGTGACCGCACTCCTGCTCTTGAGCCTGACTGGCGACATCACCTTGTGCGCTGTCGCCGCAGCCGTACTGGCCGTCGCGGACCCATCCGCCGCCGCGATTGGCAGACGGTACGGCAGTATAAAACTCGTGAACGGCCGCTCACTCCAGGGCACACTGACCTTTGCTGTGACCGGCACCCTGGCCGCGTGGGCCGTGCTGGAGCTCTTCGACCCGGCGCTGACTGGCTGGCATGCCCCCGTCTTGGCCCTCTTTGCAGCCGTGCCTGCTGCCATCGCCGAGCTGTACAGCCGACGCGTAGACGACAACTTCAGCATTCCAATGACGGCCGCTGCGGGACTTTGGATAGGGTTGCTCCTACTGGGCTGAGCGCTTCAGGCGCCGGGATCCTGCAGGAAGAACCGGTATACCCCACTACCAGGGGCAACCTTGGCACAAGATAGCCCGGCCAGAATCAATCCAAATAGCCCGCTGCCTTGAGCATCTCCGTGACCGTGATGTCCATTTTCTTGTCGTCACGCTCATCCTGCCGGCCGGCCCTGGCCAGCTTACTCAGAGCGTCCGAGGCGGCCGTGGGCGTACCTGCTTCCTCGTCGGGATCCAGGCTTAGGTCAAAGCTGAGGGTCTCGCCCTGGTCCCAGAGCAGTTTTTGATCTCCATCCCAGATCGCCGCCTGGAGATTGCAAAAGGCCACGCCATCCAGGCTGGAGCACCGCCGGGCATGGGGCCACGCGACTACTTGGACCGCAGGCAGAGGGTCGGGCAAGCGTCCAGTGAGCAGCAGATCGTGTACGACCAAGCCAGAGACCCGCTCGGGAAGCTCCACGGAGTCCCACTCCATTCCCTCTGGCCCACCAAGGTGGGCGACGATCAGCGGAACCTCCACGTTGCTCTGGTACGCATAGTGGCCGTGGTCCAGGAGCCTGTGCTCTCCCAGCATCTCACCGTGGTCCGAAGTGATGACGACCCGGCAGCCTGCCGTCTCACAGAATCCCAGCTGAAGCAGCCGGTCCAAGAAATAGGCCAGGTTCTCGTCAGCCATGAACACAGCAGCGTCATAGGCGTCGTTGACCTGCGCCTCAAAGTGAGGCGTACGCATGGGGTCCATCTCACCTCGCAGATAGCGAGAGTAGTCCCCCTCCCGATTCTTTTTGCTGTAGAAAATGCCCACCCCGTATTCTGAACTCCAGTCCATGTTGCTGGACGGGGCACCCCACGGCTGGTGCGCATCCGCGATGTTGACCACGATGAACTGGGGGGCCACCGGATCCCGGTGATCCAAGAACAGGTCCATGGTGGGCTTCCAGCGGCTGTTGGTGTAGTGGCCAAAGCGAGTCGCCACATCTACATCCTGAAAACCGCGGTCCAAGCCCATGGATCCGCTGACTACCGGATTTGCGGACACCAATCCGGTCTGGTAGCCCCGCTCTGAGAAGCGCTCGGCAATGGTCGGCAGCCTCTCGTCCAGCGGACGCGCGCGGTTGCCACCACCCGCAAAGCTGTCGATGCCCGAGCTGATGCTGTGGGCCTGATGTTCAGTGGGCATCACCCCGGTGAAAAACGAGGCATGGGACGGCAGTGTCCAAGCGCCGGGCGAGATCGCACCACAGCTGATCTGCGCCCCGTTCGCGACCAGGGCTTTCAGAGTGGGCGAGGTCTCACGTTCGTACCCACAAACACTGAGGTGGTCAGCGCGCACCGTATCCATGACCACCAGCACCACAGTGGGCTGCGCCGGAGCTGGAGCGAGTAGCCAAGCACCCACCCCAACCGCGACCAAGGAAAGCGCACCCGTGGCGAAAAGAATTTGGCTCGTCTTGGTCATGCTCTGCGTCTATCACGCTAAAGCTCAAGATCTAAGATTCCGTAAGCACGTCTGAGCAAAGCACGAATGCCCAAATCACCGTCCATCCTTTCGCCAGACCAGCTGCGCAGCTCTCTCAGTGCGGAGCTGGCACTTCCTCCAGGCGTGCGCCTACCGAGCCCCCCTGGAGCACTGCTAAAGATCCAGCGGCTCTTCCGAGACCCCAACCTCAACTTTATTAAGCTCGCCGATGCGATCGCCCTCGACCCCGCCACGTCGGCATCCGTCCTACGCCTTGCCCGCTCTCCACTCTTTGGACTGCGCCGCCAGCCGCGTACCTTGGTCCACGCCGTAGCCTCCATCGGAATGGTCGAACTTGAGCGCATGGTGGTCACCCAAGTCGCCTTGAATACCCTGACAGGGTCCAGCTCCGAGCTGCACTCGTATCTCAGGGACGCTTACGGCACGGCCCTGGTTACCCGCACCCTCTGCCGCAGACACGAACCGCTACTCGATCCTGGTTTGGCCTGGCCGGCTGGCCTGCTCTTCGACATCGGCAAGCTGGTTCGCTTGAGCCTTTATCCTGAGCAAGACGTGGAGATCCGCCGCGCAATGCTTGCCGGCCAGTGCAGTTACGCCAGCGCTGAAGCATCACTCTCGCTAACGGACCAGCACTTTCTGGGCGCCTCCCTGCTCTACAAATGGCAGCTCCCAATGCCCTACGTGGAGGTGGCCCTCTACGGCGGGCGACAGGACCCCCTGGCCGGACATGGCACCCACGAGAGCCTCATTCTCCGAAGAATCGTCTCGGCCGCAGCCAGCCTACTGGGGGTGACCCTGAACCTCACCTCCACCCAAGAGCGGACCGAACACCGGGCCCGAGCCCAGGTCCTGCTGCGCCTCACCGACGATGCATTTTTAGCAGAAATGGCAGTGATCTACGATCTCCTGCCCACCATTCGGTCGCTGCTTTAGCGGACTATCGGTTAGCCTCCAGGCATGCTGATTTTCATTCTTCTATCCTGCAACGAGAGCGTCCTGGCCCTGGACGAGTACACCTTACTCCTGGACCGCGAGACCCACGCGCTCACCATCGACCACGCAGAACAGGGCGTGGTTCTGCGCAACATGCAGGTCTTGGCCGGAACCGGAACGGCCACCGTCGAGTTCAATGTCGGCTCCTTCAAGTTCAACACCCTCAGCGAGGACATCGCCCCCCTGGAGCTCGGCAAGCCCCAAGAGCGCGATGGCATCTGGGTACTCCCCCTGGAGAAAGAGGGCGAGGAGCAGGGCGAGCTGCGGGTCATGATGACGGATGGCCGCTTGCACCTCTCGGCGGACGCTCTGGGTGGCAACCGCATCGGCTTCTCTGCAGAGTGCATCGAGAACGAGGCCATGTTGGGTTTGGGCAGCCACGCATTCGACGTGGACCATTACGGCGAG
>CAJQPC010000083.1 GCA_905480105.1 uncultured bacterium
CTTGATCGCGTTCATCGGTGCCAACCTGGGGGAGCAGGGGTGGGTGCAGTTGGCCGTTCTGGCCGATCGGCCGGTGCTCTCTGGCGTTTTGGCCTTTCTTTTGGTGGATCTGACCCGCTACTGGGTTCATCGGGCGCACCACCGCGTGCCAATTCTCTGGCGCTTTCACCGTACCCACCACAGCTCTGAGCACATCAACGCGACAAGTGGGCTCCGCATGCACGTTGTGGACATGGTGCAACTCACAATGATTCCTGTGCTGCTTTTTCGGGTGATCTTTGACTTTCATCTGCAGCCCGGCGTGCTCGAAGCGGTGTTGCTGGTCGGCGTGGCGATGGACGGATTTCAGCACGCAAACCTTCGTTTTCCTTTGAGTCGTGGAGTCAATCGCGCTTGGAGTGCGGTGTTTAACAATCCCGGATTCCACGCGTGGCATCACGTCCGCGACGGGCACGTCTGCGATGGAAATTACGGCCAGGCCCTGACGATCTGGGATCGCATCTTTGGCTCTGACGTTACCCAGGATGCTCCCCCCGAGCTTTACGGCTTGGATGGCCACAACGCTCTGGAGAACAGCCTGCTTGGTCTACACCTGCTTCGATCGCGAGAGCCTTAGACGCCCAAGACCTTCCAAGGTCTTTTGGGGGTGGCGATGAAATGGAAGATCGGCTTGGTCCTTGTGGTCACCACCTTGTGCCTTGCCTGGGTGTTGCACGGCATCGAGTGGCCGCAGCTTCTCCAGGCTTTGGAGCAAGCGGAGCTGCTCCTGGTGCTACCAGTTTTTGGGGTCTACCTGATCAACCACTGCATCCGCTCCCTTCGGCTGCGCTTGCTTTTGGACCGTCCGGACATTCCCTTTCGGGAGATGTTTTCTATCACCACGGTCGGCTTTTTGGCGATCAACGTGGTGCCGCTGCGCCTGGGTGAGTTTGTGCGCCCCTATCTGCTCAAAGAGCGCCATCAGGTGGCCTTTGGGCGCTCCTTGGCGGCGATCGTGGTGGAGCGCTTGGTGGACCTAATCTGCCTGATGGTGCTGCTTCTCATGGTCGGGCTCTTCGTGGACATTCCCGAGACCGGGCTGATCATTCAAGGTGTAGACGTGGTCCGCGTCGGCCAGCAGGTCTTTGGGGTGAGCATCGCTGCGGGCTTGATTTTTTTAGTGGCGCTTGTGGCCATCGGTGAGCCGGTCATTCGCATGGTGGTTCGACTGATCCCGCTGCCAGCGCTCGCCGAGAAGATCGGCGGCTTTTTGGGTAGCTTCCACACTGGGTTGGTGGGCCTGCTCAAACGGCCCACCCACGGGGCCTTAGTGGTGGTCATGAGCGGGTTGATGTGGACTGGAATTGTTGGCTGTACTTGGCTGGTGCTCTTCGCCTTCGAAGGGCTTCCCACCACATTTGGTGCGGCGCTGACCACTTGGACCCTTACGATCACCGGTATGACTCTGGTACCCACCCCTGGATTCTTCGGAAGCTACGAGGCATTTTGTGTGGCTGCCTTAGGCCTTTGGTCGGTGGATCGCAGCGTTGCAACGGCCTTTGCGGGTACGCTGCACCTGACCCAGTTTGGGTTTATTGTTGGGCTGGGGGTCGTCTTTTTGCTCATCGAGGGCATCAACCTCAAGGACGTGGTTGCCCGTAGTCGAGAGGAATTTTCCTAAGACGATTTCTTCGATGTCCGTTCGGTCCAGAAGGACGGAGAGTTGAATGAATGCCCCGATGCAACGCGTAGCGGACCGATTGGCCGCCGCCTTGATAGAGATTGGAGCGAAAGATATCTGGGGGATCCCAGGGGGGACCATCAGCCCAGTGGTCGACGCCTGCAGAAGCGCAGGCCTTGGTGTTCAGACGTGTGTGAACGAGAACACTGCGGCCTACCTGGCCTCTGGGGTCTCTGCGATGGGTGGGGTGGGCGTGGTCTACGTCACCTCCGGACCCGGCGCCCTAGGGGCCCTGGCGGCCATTGCCGCCGCTCACCAGGATGGCCACGCGCTGTTGGTCTTGGTTGGGGACATCAAGCGTGAGCAGCGTGGTCTGGGTGTGATCCAGGACCATTCCGAGGGGGGGCTGCGCATGCAGCAGGTCATGGGAGCCGTGGCCAAAGCGAGCTACCGAATCGAGCAGGCTCGGCATGCCGAACTCTTCATCAAGCGGGGATGGAAAGAGGCTTCCTCGGGGAATCCCGGGCCGGTAATCCTGGAGTGCCCCATGGATGTGCTCCTGGCGACCAGCTTCCAGCCCCGCCTGGACTTGGATCTGCCGGGTCCCGATTTGCGTGTGTCCAAGCTGGCGCTTCGCCGCTTCGCTGTAGTGGCAAAGGGCGACTGCGTGTTGGCGATAGGAGCAGGAGCGCTGACCCGGGGGGTGCGTGCCGAGCTTGTGCTCGCTGCTGCGGAGGCACTGGACGCTCAAGTGGTCTGCGAGCCCGAGGCCAGGGGACTGTTGGACGAGCTCCACCCCCGCTACGCTGGACGGCTGGGCATAGGCGGGGCCGGCGAAGGTCTGCTTGCCATGCAGTCGGCTGGGAACGTGATCAGCCTGGGCTGCCGCTTTGACGACACCGTCACCGGTGGGTCAAGAGGTGGCTGGCGCCCTGGTGGAATGTGGCTGCAGGTGGATGCGGACGTGCGGCGCCTGGGGCGCTCAGGTGGACCAGACTTAGCCTGGATGGGCTGTTCTCGTCAGGTCTTGGAGTTCCTGGCCGGTGACACCGTGCCCACCCCTTGGATGCGCGGGCCAAGGGAGCTTCCGGTGTGGGATCCCACCTGCCCTCGCAGCATCCTAAGTCACTTGCACGAGGGGCCTGGAAAGGAAGCTCAGAACTGGGTGAGTGACATTGGTAATCACTTCCTCTTCCTGGCGGAGTCCGCGCACTTCCGAGCCGGACAGCGTTTGCTGGTGAGCATGGGCTTGGGTGGAATGGGGTCCGGCATTGGAATGTCCCTGGGGGTCGCCCACCAGACGGGCCAGCGAACAGTGCTTGTTGTCGGGGATGGCGGCCTGCGCATGTTTGGGAACGAGCTGCTCACCGCTGCGCGACTTGGATTGCCCCTGACAGTGGTCGCAGTGGATGACCAGGGCTTAGGGATGGTGCGCCAGGGAACGAAGCAGATCTTTGGGGTCACTCCGAACTTCGACCAGGGGCCATGGCAGGCATGCTTGTGGGCCGAGTCGTTGGGCATTCCCGCCCGGCGTGTGGTCAGCGAACAGGACTTAGCCTGGGGCTTTGAAAAGGGACCGCGCTTTCTGCACTGCTGCATCGACCCAGGAGTCCAGGCACCCACCCCCCGGTTCAAGAGGAAAACAGTGGGCAGAGGATGACGGAACCATTGGACTGGACGGGCCTGCTCCAGGGTCGGCGCTCGCATCGCAGCTTTCAAGACAGTGCTCCGACGCGCCAGGACATCGCAGCCCTCATCCAAGAGGCCCGCTGGGCGCCCTCTGGGGGCAACCGACAGCCTTGGGCGGTGACCGCGGTCTCGCCGGCGCGGACAAGGGCGCTCCTCGACCGCTGGCAGGATCGACTCTGGACCTGGGTGTTGCCCAGCTACGTCGGACTGCTGGCGGAGCGGCGCCCTGAGATGACCCAAGCCCAGCTGTGGGATTTTGCTCAGGAGAAGGTGGCCCAGGCCGGCTCGGTTTTGGGCTCGCCTTGGCTGCTCTTGGTGCACCAGGTCGGGGGTGGGGACCAGACCAGACACCACTTAGACAACACCCCCGTAGACCGCCGGAGCCCGGACTTTGACACCCGCATTGAACGCGCGGTCAGCCTGACCGAGAATGTTGGCCGCTGTAGCGTGGGTATCTTCGCCCAGCACCTGCACCTGGGAGCGAGCGCCCGTGGCTGGGGAAGCTGCTTGCAGTGGCAGTGGGTGATGCTTCAGGAGGAGTTGCAGGCCGAAGGCGTCCTAACCCCAGGGCTCAGCTTGGCTTGTGGAGTCACGGTGGGCCACGCAGCAGAAGTACCGAGTACACCCGCTCGATCGCCGGTAAATGTGAGCTGGGTAGATTAGCTTCTGGGTGCACCCGAACTCTGCCTACGCCGCAGCAGCACAATGCTTCCAACAAGCAAGAGCCAGTGGCTGCCATAGGTCGTTGACGTGCTGGTGCAGGTACAGTCGCTAGCGACAGGGCCGACAACGCTGTCGGAGTCCGTGCCGCTATTCCCGCTGTCGCCACTGTTCCCGCTGTCGCCACTGTCCTTTGGCTCGCCGATGCCATAGGCGCCCACATCCGGTGCGCCATCGTCCCAGCGCGCTCGGGTTCCGCCTGGGATGTATTCCAGGCTAGGAATGAGCTGGGAGAAGGGGGCCTGGATTGGGGAACCGCTGTCGACCGCGGTGGCCCAGGAGGAGAGCTGGTAGTCGTAGGCCAAGCGGTCCATGAGCTCAGATCCGTCCTCCACCTGCAGGTCCCCCAGGCTGTCGAGATTCGGGTCGCTGCTGGTCTCCAAGGGGATGCCGGTTCCGATGAAGAGCTTGTTGCGCATGACCACTTTGGTGGCGCCCTTGGTGCGCACAAAAGCGGGGGTGTTGTGCTTGTCGTTCACGAAGGTGTTGTGGGCGAGCAGCAGCACCATCTCGGGGTTCTTACCCTCCGCTCCATAGCGTAGGAGCGTACCGGAGTTCTCAGCGTTTGAACCCTGCGGAATCAGGTTGCCCACCACCTCGCTGTAGCCGCCTTCCGGCAAGTCGATGGTGTAGGACGCCCGGCCGTCGTCCTGGTCGCTCAGGAAGTTGTAGCGGATGAAGTGGTTGCGGCAGCGGCTCTTGACTTGGTGACCACTCTTGGTCCCGATGCTGAGGTTGCCCCGGAACACAAAGGTCTCACACCGGTCCGAGCCAATGTAGACGTTGTGAGCGTAACCGACCCTTTGCTGTGCGTTGTGACCGAAGACGGAGTGGGTCACGCTCACCGTGAAGTCCTAAGTACCGCCGGCCAAGAGCCCGTTCTGGTTCTCGGTAAATACGCAGTTGTTCACGGTGAGCGCGCTCCCCTGCATGCGGATCCCAGCGCCATTGCCGCCCTCGCTTTCTGGAATGCGGGCGCACTCGAAGTGCAGTCCGTCGATCTCCCCTGGGTCCACCTCAATGACATCCCCCGGCGACGAGGCCAGTACAGCGTCCGAAACGCGCGTGTAGGCCCAGTCTGTGCCGACCCGGAGGGTAGCGCCTTGGGCAAGGGCGGCGAGCAGCAGCATCTCAGGGCTCCATTTAAGCCCCAGGATAGCTCTGCTCGACCGCTCGAGAGCTGCCTCAGCGCTTGCGTCGCCGAACCAGCAGGGTCAGGCCCGCGAGTACGCCCAGCCACAAGGCACCCGGGCTCGCTGGGCTGCTGGAGCAGGTCATTCCACCACCGCCGCTGTACTGGAAGGGAGTGACCCAGTCGGGGTTGTCGTCGCTGGGGTCCAACGGGTCAGTGCCAGCCTCGACCTCGTCTCCGTCCTGTACACCCCCGTCGTCGGTGTCTGCGTCGTTGGGGTCGGTCTGGTAGGTGTCGACTTCCTCGCCGTCCAACAGCCCATCATCATCCGAGTCGGGGTTGTTGGGATCGGTGGCAGTCTCGTTGACCTCGCGTCCGTCCAACAGCCCATCTTCGTCCGAGTCGGGGTTGTTGGGATCGGTCTCGGTGTCATTGACCTCGGTGCCGTCGTCCAGCCCATCGGAGTCCGAGTCGGGGTTGTTCGGATCGGTCCCCGTGTCATTGACCTCGGTGCTGTCGTCCAGGCCGTCTCCGTCGCTGTCCGGGTTCAGGGGGTCAGTCTCGGTCTCGTTGACTTCGGTACCATCGCCCAGGCCGTCGTCATCGCTGTCCTCGTCGACGGGATCCGTGCCCAAATCCTTGACCTCTTCGCCGTCGCTCAGGCCGTCTCCGTCGGTGTCCGGGTTGTTGGGGTCGGTGCCGTAGATGTCGGTCTCGGAGATGTCGGTCAGGCCGTCGCCATCGGAATCCAGCTGGTCATCTGGGCCGTAGAGGGGGTCGGTGCCGTCGAAGTCGACCTCGTCGCCGTCCTCGCGTCCGCCGTCGTCGGTGTCCGCGTCGTTGGGATCGGTGTCGTAGACTTTCACCTCGCGGCCATCGATCAGGCGGTCGTCGTCCGAGTCCTCGTCCAAGGGGTCGGTGCCCCAGAGCAGGACCTCTTCGCCGTCGTCCAAGCCGTCGTCGTCGCTGTCCCGGTCCAAGGGGTCGGTGCCGGTGCTGTTGACCTCTTCCTCGTCGCTCAGGCCGTCGCCGTCGCTGTCACTGGACCACGGGTTGGTGCCGGTGTCGTTGACTTCGACATCGTCCGTCAGACCATCGCCGTCCGAGTCCGCGTTGTTGGGATCGGTACCGTAGATGTTGACCTCGTCGCCGTCGCTCAGGCCGTCTCCGTCGGTGTCTGCCACGTCTGGGTCCGAGCCGATGGCTGCCTCGGCCTGGTTGCTCACACCGTCGCCATCACGGTCACCGGAGATCTTGTCGTCCAGTGGGCTGCCCAGAGGGTCCCGGCCGCGCCGTAGCTCAGCCCCGTCTTGCTCTCCGCCGTTGTCGGTGTCCTCGTTTCTCGCGTTTGTGCCGTAGGTGAGGACTTCGTCCGTGTCGCTCAGCCCGTCGTCATCGGTGTCGGGGTCCAGCGGCTCGGTGTCGTAGGTCACGGCCTCCTCGTAGTCGTTCAGACCGTCCCCATCGCTGTCGGCGTTCAGGGGATCCGAGGCGTAGGTGTGCAGCTCGGTGGCGTCGTCCAGACCGTCGCCGTCGCTGTCCGCCAGGTTGGGATCGGTACCGTGGACCGCCACTTCTACGCCGTCTTGGAGCCCATCGTCGTCGGAGTCGTTGTCGAGGGGGTCGGTCGCATAGTCATTGATCTCCTCCCCGTCGCTCAGGCCGTCGTTGTCGGAATCCGGGTCGAAGGGATCGGTGCCATACAAGGCCACTTCGTCGCCATCGTCAATCCCGTCGCCATCGGTGTCCGCGACGCTGGGGTCTGTGCCGTAGGCCAGCTCTTCATCGTCGGTCAGGCCGTCGCCATCCGTGTCGGTGCTGTCGGCTGCGTCGTCGGAGCCATCGTTTGGATCGGTGCCCAAGGCGACCTCGGCTCCGTCGTTCACGCCGCCGTCATCGGAGTCTGCGTCCAGGGGGTCGGTGCCGGTTGTGTTGACTTCCTCGCCGTCCTTCAGGCCGTCGTCATCGCTGTCGCGGTCCAGGGGGTCGGTGCCGGTTGTGTTGACCTCTTCGCCGTCCTCCAAGCCGTCGTTGTCGGTGTCCACGTTGAGTGGATCGCTGCTGTAAATAAGCCCTTCATCACCATCGGAGAGCCCATCACCGTCGGTGTCGGCCACGTTGGGGTCGGTGCCCCAAGTGTTCACTTCCTGGGCATCGTTCAGGCCGTCATCGTCGGAGTCGGCGTCCAGGGGGTCGGTGGCGGTGTCGTTGACCTCGGCGCCGTCCTTTAGGCCATCGTCGTCGGAGTCGGTGTCCAGGGGGTCGGTGCCGTAGGTGTTGATCTCGTCCCCGTCATCCAGTCCGTCTCCGTCTGAGTCTGCGTTCAGAGGGTCCGTGCCCGCATCCAGCTCTTCGGCGTCGGAGAGACCATCTCCATCCGCGTCGTCGTCCACTGCCGGGTCTGTGCCAATGGCGATCTCGATGCCATCGTCGATGCCGTCGTCGTCGGAGTCAGAGTCGAAGGGATCCGAGCCGTCGCTGACCTCGTCAGCGTCGGAGATGCCGTCTCCATCGCTGTCTTCGTCCAGATAGTTGGGGATGCCGTCCCCATCTTCGTCGTCGTTGGTGGGATCGCCGTCGCCGTTGGTGTCCTCGTCAGTGGTGTCAATCCCGTCGCCGTCGTCGTCCACGTCCAAGTAGTCGGGGGTGCCGTCGCCGTCGGAGTCGTCGTTGGTGGGATCGCCGTCGCCGTCAATGTCCTCGTCCAGGGTGTCTAGACCGTCCCCGTCATCGTCGGGATCCAGGTAGTCGACGGTGCCGTCTGCGTCGGTGTCGTCGTTGCTCCAGTCGCCGTCTCCGTCCACATCCTCGTCCGCGGTGGGTACGCCGTCTCCGTCGTCATCGGGGTCCAGGTGGTTGGTGTCCCCATCGCCGTCGGTGTCCTCGTCCAGCACGTCGCCGTCGCCGTCCACGTCTTCGTCGATGGTGAGCAGGCCGTCGCCGTCATCGTCGGTGTCCAGGTAGTTGGGCGTGCCATCGCCATCGGTGTCCTGGTTCTCAGGCACGCCGTCTCCGTCCTGCTCCGAGCGGGTCTTGATGCCATCGTTGTCGTCGTCGGTATCCAGGTAGTCGGGGGTGCCGTCGCCGTCGGTGTCGTCGTTGGTGGGATCGCCATCGCCGTCCACGTCTTCGTCGATCGTCAGCACCCGGTCATCGTCGTCGTCGGTGTCCAGGTAGTCGGGGGTGCCGTCGGAGTCGGAGTCCTGGTCCTGTGGGTCCGTGGTGGAGCCGTAGATCTCGTCTTCGGTGGGTACGCCGTCGTTGTCGTCGTCGGTATCCAGGTAGTCCACGATGCCGTCACCGTCGGAGTCGTCGTTTGTTGGATCTCCGTCTACGTCGATGTCCTCGTCTTCCGTGAGCACGCTGTCGTTGTCGTCGTCGGTGTCTAGGTAGTTGGGCGTGCCGTCGCCGTCGGAGTCGTCGTTGCTGGGGTCTCCGTCGCCGTCCAGGTCCTCATCCAGATTGGAGATGCCGTCCCCATCGTCGTCGCACTCGAAGAACACGCAGATGTCAAAGTCGGCGGCATCGGGCGAGGTCAGCTCTCCGCCTTCGCCTCCAGAGGTGGCGCCGTTGGCGGGGAACTCGGTCAAGGAGGGGCTGTCGGTCACGCCGTTCTCGCCGCCGTCTATCGCAGGGCTCAGGCTGCTCGCGCTGGGAAGAGCGACCACGCCGCCGCCGCCGCCGCCGCCAGGACCCTCGGCTTCAATGCTGGAGATCCACTGCAGGCCGCCGCTTCCTCCGGCTGCGGACAGGCTCACGTTGCTTACGTCATCCGCGACCAGGAACAGAGTGCCGCCAGCACCACCTCCGCCAGGGCCATCCCGGCCCACTCGGGCGCTGCTTGTGGATGCATCTCCACCAGCGGCGCCGTCTGCGTTCATGTCTCCGTTGCCTTTGATTTTCCCGCTAACCAGGGCCATCACCAGGCCTCCGCCAGCGCCTCCGGATCCCCCCTCGTCGTTGTTGCCGTCTCCGGCGCCGCCGCCGCCGCCCAAGTAGGCGGTGCTCGAGGACTGGGTCAGAGGGCGTCCGCCCAAGCCGCCGACCTCGCTGCGCCGGTTCCCATTCCAGTCGCTGTCTCCGGGGGCCACGCTGGTGGCGTCTTCGTCAGCGTAGCTGAAGCTGTAGCCGCCGCGCCCGCCGCCGGAGCTGTTGGCTGCGGTGCTGGTCGGATCCAGGGACCACGCAGCATGGCTGTCCATCACGCCCTGACCGGTCCAGGTGTTCCCGTTGTCCCCGTTGGCGCCGCCGCCGCCGCCTCCGTTGTGGGCGTTTCCACCACCGCCGCCGTTGACCGCTGCGCCACGTCCGTACAGGGCCGAGAGAGTGCTGTACTCGCTCTGCCAGCCGCCGATGCCCTCGCCCTTCATGCCGCCATCGGCCTGGTCGCTGCTTAGGTAGTCCGTCCAATTTGTGCTGGAGTCGCCGGAGTCGTTGTCGACTTCGCCGCCCCGAAAGCCCAGACCGCTCACATCGACTGCGCCGTTGACTTTTAGGTCACCCAGAACAGACAGGGCCACGATGCCCCCTGTGCTGCCGTCCCACGCATCGGCCGTGACTGTGCCCGCGTTGCGCACGATGAGCCCTTCGTACTGGGGAACGCGCACAACTTGGGTGTGGCCCGCAGTGCTGTAGCTGTTGGCCAACCCAGTAAAGCTGCTGTCTGTCTCCAATGTAATGGTGTCACCGGAGACAGATGCAACCCGAACCAGTTCGTACTGTCCAGCGCCGTTTGTGGCGCTCAGGGTGCCGAAGCTGGCTGCATTGGTGGTTGTGAAGTCCGCGCCCTGCATCTGGATCACAAGCAGAAGCGTGCCCTGGTCGATGCTGTTTTGAGCGAACGTCCCAGACGTGCGCTCGTCCAGGTCCCCGATATCGGTCACGCTCAGAGTGCTTGCTCCTGCTGCCACATCCAAGGCCAGTTCCGCGTATTCATTGAGAACAACCTCGCTGGTCACGACCACGCTGCTGCCGTCGCTCACGCCGGCGGCGAAGGCAGAAGAGGACAAACCGCATAGGGCGAGCAGACCAAGGCCTCGCGTGAAGGGCTTTACTCGCGGCGGCAAATGCATTTGGAGGCTCCGGTTGCTCATGTAGAGCAGGGTAGCTCAAGTTGGTGCGCCTGCGGAGTCTATTAGAGAGTGCTGTCAACGGCTCACGTGCCCGCAGGCTCAGAGTGGCCGAAATGTCGCATGGATAGGGTCTCAACCAAGCCCTTGGTGCGGTTCCAGGCAAGCATTTCCTTCTTGACACTTGACAGGTCAAGGCTAAGCTAAACTCAACGCTTTAGGAGTTTGCCCCATGTCCCTGATCCTACTCTCTACTTTGGCAATGGCCGGTCAGAAAGAACTCACCATCGAAGTCCACTCCCCGCGGAGATCCCTGTGGCCGAGGCGAGCTACACCTCCAGCACTTCGGAGTGGCGCAGCCGTTACGGCCGCGTTGTAGCTCCCCTGGTCAGCGCCGATCAGCACTTGGACTGCAACTTGGACGGCCGCTGGCTCACCGCCGAGCTCAAGTTCTCTGGTGATGAGATGCCCGCTGCGGACGCTTCTTACATCTGCGAGAACGAAGATCTGCGCGTCATCGTCATCGCCACCCACAGCGGCGAGGGCTGGGAAGCGGAGGACACCCACCAGGCCAGTGACGGTCACGTGGTTATGCCCCGCAAGCGTGGTCAGCTTCAGCGCGCCCAGGTCATGCTGCCTCTGCCCGGGTTGGTAGACGGCGAGGTCGTGGCCGATGTGCGTGGGGTGGCTTGCGCTGTGACCCAAGACGAGCAGGGTGCGACCGTGTCCGTTCGCGTTCGTGGCCGCGTGCTCAGGGATGAGGCCACTTGCGAGCTGCCTACTCAGGATGGCGGTAGTTACCCACTGACCATCGCACTGGACACTGAAAAAGACGGCTGATTCCAGGCGAAGCAACCTGGCCTTGCGTTGTGGTGAATTCTGGGGACCGGTCTGGCGTACTATGACCAGACTGGAGAGACCCAACCTTGAGCGACCAACCCCTGCTTTCTAAATCCCCTATCGAACCGAGTCAGAACGACAGGTTGATGGCGGCCCTTGGCCATGGCTTGACCTTTGTGGAGGGGGGGATTGTCGGGCCCCTGATCATCTACCTGATCCAGGACAAAAAGAACGCTTTCTCTGCGTTTCACAGCCTGCAGAGCCTCTACTTCGGCTTGGCCTTTGTGGTCCTGACCTTGGTCACTTGTGGGCTGGGTGCCGTGCTCGTGATTCCATACGTGGTCTTCGAAATCATCGCGACGGTAAAAGCCTACAACGGTGAGTGGTATGTGCTTCCTGTGGTCGGGAAGTACGCCCTGGAGAAGCATCCGCCTCCCCAGGGTGTGGAGCCCACGCCCTCTTGGTAGGTTTGGTCCATGCTTTTGCTCCTCAGCACGCTGGTTTTTAGCACCCTGGTTCAGGCTCAGAGCACGCCCTCTGCGCCCGACCTGGACCAAGACGAGACTTCGCGGGCTGGGGATGCCCCTCAGCAAGAGCAGGCCCCCAGGGCCGACGCGGAGATCATCGTTCATGGCGAACTCGAGGTTCAGCAGGCCAAGAAGGCCTTGAACCAGCAGCTGGTCGACCTGGGCTATACGCCACGTCGCCGTTCGGATGGCCGTACCGTGTACATCCACCAGGATGGGTGGCGCCAGAAGCTGATCATGGACGACGACGGCTACGTCTATTTTCGGCAGCGCCCGCCGCACGTCACGGGTCCTCCTGAGACCGGCTTGGTCTACGACGACTGGCCGATTCTGCCTTGGACCACCTGTGTGTTCTTCCCACCCGCCTGCGTCAACATCGGGTCCGTTCCGAGAAACCACCGTCTAAAGCTGAAAGACAAAGAGCGGACCCTGGTCGCCAGCCAAGACGAGCTTGTGCGTTACGCCGACGCTTTGGCCGGAGAGGCGCTTGCGGATCGCCTCTATGAAGAGGTGCCCGATCTTTTGGACGCCATTTGGCTGGAGGGCCGGCACTTGGAGCAGCCTGAGCTGGCTCTGCCGGACGCGAGTTCCCGACGACAGGCCATCTTGGAGTTCTGGATCTCTCGCACGGACAACTCCTACGGCGATGCCGTGCGCGAGGTGGTCGAGGCCTACATGGTCTACGTCGTCAACGACTCCAGCGAGCCCTTCACGGAAGAGGAGATCGCCTGGGCCAACGCTACCCGGCGCTGTGAGCGGGCTTTGGTGCTCTGGGAATACTGACTCCGCTTAGTCGTGGCCCAACGCCCGAATACCTGTACTCACCGACCCTTGAGCCAGCTCACCCGACGCGCCAACACCTCCGGCTCCACGTCTTCCATGATGCTCAAGTAGGCGTGGTGCTCACTGGGCGCCGCCAAGGTCACCTGGCGCTCAAAGAGCTCATCCCGCCGGAAAGCGTGAATGGTGACGGTCGTGCCAGGGGGGTAGCCGGCCAACATGGCCTCGGCTTTGACGGCCTTGATGCCGTTGATGGCCACGATCACGTCTCCGGCACTCAGACCCACGTCTTGTGCGGGACCTTCATCCAGGACCTGCTTGATCTTGGCGCCGGTGATCTTGGCGCCGATGCGGCCCTTGGCTCGCAAGGCGTCCTCTTCCTTCACGGAGGTGCCCCCGCGATCGCTGCCGTCTTTGGCGGGACGGAAGCGAAGCGCCACGCCAAAGGCGGCCAAGAGGGCCCGTAGTGGAAGGTCTTCGGTGCCGCGCACGGCGTGCTCAAAGAAAGCACTCAGATCCACGCCGCTGACCCGTTGGGCCACGTCTTCGATGCCCATCTCGGGAACGCCGACGCCCTGGGCGCCGTACTCGGTCCACAGGGCGCGCATCACGTCGTCCAGGGATGTGGCACCCTTGGTCTCTAGGCGGATGGTCAGGTCCAGGGACAATGCCGCCAGGGAGCCCTTGGCGTAGTAGCTGACGATGGCGTTGGGGGCGTTTTCGTCCTGGCGGTAGAACTTGGTCCAGGCGTCGAAGCTGGACTCGGCCAGGGACTGCTTGAGACGGCCCGAGCCGCCGCGAACCCGCGTGATGGTGCGACCGAGCAGCTCCAGGTAGGAGGCGGTGTCGATGCGCTCAGTGCGGTTGAGGATCAGGTCGTCGTAGTAGGACGTGATGCCCTCGAAGGCCCAGAGCAGAGTGGTGTAGTTCTCGGTGCTCAGGTCGTAGGGCACAAAGCGTGCAGGCTTGATGCGCTTGACGTTCCAGGTGTGGAAGTACTCGTGGGAGCACAGGCCCAAGAGCTGCCGGTAGCCGTCGCTGACTTTGTGCACGCCGGGCATGGGCAGGTCGGCCCGCTTGGCGATCAAGCTGGTGCTGGCCCGGTGCTCGAGACCGCCGTAGCCATTGCCGATGAGCATGAGCTGGAAGAGGTAGCGGTCCATGGGAGCCGGCTTGCCGAACAGCTCGATCTGGTGGGTGCAGATCGGGATCAGGTCGTTGACCAGACGCTGCACATCGCCGTTGTGGGGACCGGTCACCGCCAGCTCGTGGGGCACACCGGCCGCCTCGAAGTGCAGCAGCTCGAAGGTGCCCATCTCCACAGGATGGTCGATGAGCTCGTCGTGGTTGGCGGCCTGGTAGCTGCCAAAGCCGTAGCGCTCCGCCTCCAGCTCTCTCAGGGTCGTGGCCACGCGCCAGCCGGTGCAGTGGGGGTCGCTGGGGGCCTGGATGTCGACCGTGTGCAGGCCCTCGGCCTGACCAATCACTTCCAGGAAGACGCTGGTGCCGTTGAAGTAGCCGTGGTTCTGGTCCAGGTGGGCCATGCGCACGCTCAGGTCCCAGGCGTAGACTTGGTAGGTCAGCTTCAGGGCGCCTTGAACCGGCGCGGCCTTCCAGGTGTGCTTGTCGAGCTTGTCCAAGCCCACCAGGTTCTCGCTTCCGTCGCGCGCCTCGATCTGGACGATGTTCTTGGAGAACTCTCGCACCAGGTAGGAGCCCGGGATCCAGGCGGGCAGCCGCAGCACCTGACCGGTGGGATCTGGGTTGGAGATCTCCAGGGTGACCGTGAAGATGTGGGCGGCGGGGGAGGTGGGCTGGATCGTGTAGTGAATGCTCATGCCGCAGAACGTAGCCTTCTTTGCGTGCAAGGGTTCAGACTGAACATGGAGATTTCTTGTGCCAGTGGTTGTGGCAGCCAGCACGGGGAGTGGACTCAGGTGAGAAGGAAGGGGAAGCGGAGTATGAAGCAAAAGAAGCTGCTGCTCGGGCTCGCGCTGTTGCTCTCGGTACCGAGCTTGGTCCTGGCAGCGGGTGCCGTGCGCATGAAACAGAACCAAGCGGCGCTGGCGCAGGACCATCTCAGCGCGAAGGAGCTGAGCGGACTGCTCGCCGCCCATGACCACCTCTCCAAGACCCTTCCTCTCTGGGGGCAGGGCGGCGACTATGATGTGGGCCGCATGGTCAATTCGGCGCCGGCCCTCAAGGACCCAAGCTGCCCGGCTTAGGAGCCCCCATGGCGGCCTGATATGGACTGGCCTGGGAAGGGCGCACCAGGCAAGAAGGGCGCGAGGGTCTCCTGGTCGGAGCAGCCGGAGAGAGCCCCCAGCGGTGACTTGTCCCTCTTCCAAGAGCCCACCCTGAACGCGCCCATCCTCATCCCAGTCCAGTCTCTGGCCAAGTCCTAGCTGGCGGCGGGGCTGCGCGGTGACGTGGACATGCTGCAGACCATGGCGGGGGGCGGCACCTCGCGGCCCACTGCCACGACGGCGAGGAGCTGGTCTCCGCCCTGATCGCCCTCGCGCTGCTCAACTTGGAGGGCCAACCACCCCTGGCCAGGAGAGCTTGACCACCGACCCCACCAGGCCAAGCTGCGAGAGCTGCTGGCGAAGAGCCCCTGCCGCTTGAACCAGGTGCGCGTCTCCGATGCTCACCCGGAGTGGTTCACCCAGGAGCACGCTGACCCTCTCTTCTGCATCGACCAGGAGGAGCCGGGGATGCTGCGGGTGCCCTACTGGCGCTATGCCGACAGCAAAGGCGCTCGGCACATGACCCCGGACCGGCTGGATCAGGAGGACCGGGAGCGCCTGAGCCACTTCCCCTGAGCGCTAGAAGTAGCCCAGGGCCTTGAGCTTCTCGACCGCGTCGTCTCCCAGAGGTTCCGGAGGGTTCTCGAGCAGCGCGCCCAAGCTGTCCCGGTCGGCAGGGTCCACCCAGTCAGGCTCCAAGGCTTGTAGCTCCCCTGGATCGCTGCTGAGCAGGTAGCCGCGAGCCTGTTGCCCCTCGTCTTGCACCAGCTTGCTGTCTTGGAAGCGCAAGGCGGTCACCAGCTTGGCGGGTGTGTCATCCGTGCTGCTTCGCGAGCGCTGACCTGGCGTAAAGGCCAACACGCTGTCGGCTTGCGCATCCAAGCCTGGGGTGTGCCAGGTGGCGCCGGCGGCCTGGGCTAGCGTGCCTGCGACGGCTTGTACGGACACCAGTCCGTCCCGAGGGCCGGGATCAACATGACCCGACCAGCGCAGGATCAAAGGGACATGCAGAATTGGCTCGTAGAGATTCGCACCGTGCACAAACGGGTCGTTGTGCTCACCGAAACCCTCTCCATGGTCGGCGACGACCACCACGAAGGTATCTGGACCCACTGTCGCGAGCAGCTGTCCGACTACGTGATCCACATAGGCCACTTCACCGGCGTAGAGCGCCATCTGAGAGGCAGCGTGCCGCTCCGGCAAGCTCTTCATCCACTCGCCGGCGTGTTCTGGGACTGGTATTGAGCGGGCCTGTTCTGCCAGCGCTCGCCGTGCTGCCTTGTCGGGTCGCCACTCGGCCGGTGGGGCATAGGGGGTGTGGGCGTCGTAGAGGTGAACCCAGGCAAAGCGGGGCCCCTCTTGTTGTTGCCACCAAGTCTGCGCTTGCTCGACCGTATCCTGTCCGCGTCGGTCGCCCGAGCCGATACCCACCAGTATTCTCATAAGGGGAAACACACCCTGGCGGCCCCACCAAGTCCAGGCATCGGCGTACAAATCAAAGCCCTGGTTCAAGCCTGTTTCATGGTGCAGTACTTTGGAACTTAAGAAGGCCGCGGTCGCGTAGCCCCGCTCTGCAATCTGAGGGATGACGCTTGGCACATCCAAGGTGTCGCCGTTTGCTGTCAGGCCGTGCTCCGGCGTGCTCAACCCGGTGAGCATGCTCGCGTGGGCTGGGCCGGTCAGGGGTGCTGTGGTCACCGCATTGGTGAAATGGGCCCCTTCATGAAGCAAAGCGTTCAGGGCGGGCGTGTCTGGACCCAAGTGGTCCGCTCTAAAGGTGTCCAATGTGACCAAAAGAATGTCCGGACCCTCTCCTTTCTCGTGTCGAGAGAGATCTTGAATCTGCGTTGCCCACGCAAGCGTCCCGAGCACTACCATGGAGAGTTCGATCCGCCACCGCTTGCACAGCGCCAGATGGATCAGAGCGCCCACGATTAGGGTAACGACTCCCCAGAGTGCGGCGTCCGCAAACAGCGTATCTGGGCCGCTGACTGTGCGAAGGCGGCTCCAAGCGGCCAAACAAGCGAGGGCTGACGGCAGTGCCCAAGCCCACATAGGGGTCCGTCGGCTGCCGCCGGTCACCTAATTGGTGTCCCAGCTATTCGTGTCGTTGTACCAGGTATCTAACTTCTCACCTTCTTCCCATGCGCCGCAGGCCTCTGTATCGAACTTTCCACTCCAGTAGCTGTTCTGGAAGGTACCGCTCAAGCCATCGCTGGCGTCTTCAATGTTGACCCATGAGCTGTCGCTGCTGTAGTAGCCGCCCAGGTAGTAGAGGAAGGTGTCGCTGAATGCGAGGGACTGCAGGTAGCGTTCGCCTTTTACGTCGCTGTATGCATACCCTCCCGACCAAAGACCGGTCCAGCCTGGGCTTTGGTCGTCATCGCTCTCGTACTCAAGCATGAAGATCAAGCCTTCGCCGGACCTAACCGCCTTCTCGAGGTCGTAGCCTGCGGTGCTGAATTCACTGCAACTCACCTCTCCGGTGGACAGGAGCAAAAGCCCCACGCCGTTGTCCGCCTCATTGTTTGGGTCGACGATCCAGCGCTGTGAGGCGAAGCGGCCCATGTCGAAGGGCGCATCGGCGGTCGACTTTGTACCAGTCAGGCTGCAGGCTAGGAGTGAAAGAGCGAGCATTTCGTGTCCTGTTGAGGTTGAACAACGACAAGTTGAGAGTGAGCAGTAACAAGAAACTCGCCCCGAGTCCGGAAACTGCGCCAACGTGACCTTGACCGCGCTCACCGGTCAGAGCCGCTGTCCCCAGAAGCGAGAGCCCCCATGCGCCGTGCCGGTGTACTCCTCCATGTCTCCTCCCTCCCTGGACCCGGCCCCATCGGGGACCTGGCCACCGCCCGAGGCTTTGTGCTCTGGCTCGCCGAGAGGGGATTGAGCACCTGGCAGATCCTGCCCACCAATCCCGTGGGCCCTGGCCGCTCTCCGTACGCAAGTCCCTCGGCCTTTGCCGGCGAGGCCAGCTTGCTCTCGATCGCAGACTTGGTCGTGGACGGATTGCTGCCGCCCCAGGACCCACCTCCTGGCCAAGGACGCGTGGACCCCGAGCTGCTTCGGAACTGGAAGTGGCCGCTGCTGAACCAAGCCGCTGACACCCTGGCGAAGCGGGAGCCGCAGGCGCTGGTGGACTTTGTGAAAGACCAAGCCTGGGCTGCGGACTGGGCACTGTATGCCGCCCTGGCGCAGTCCCACGGTGGCGGCTGGTGGGGCTGGCCCGAAGCGCTGCGCAACCGAGACCCCAAGGCCCTGGGTCAAGCCCGGAAGAGCTTGGCCAAAGCCGTCGACAGAGAGCTGGCCTTGCAGCTGCTCTTTGAGCGCCAGTGGGCCCGCCTGCGTCAGGTGGCCGACCAAGCCGGCGTGGAAATCGTGGGCGACGTACCCATCTTCGTCTCTGGAGACGGCGCCGACACTTGGGTTCATCGGAAGGGGTTCCAGATGGACGCGAACGGGCGTCAGCCAGTGCGCGCCGGCGTTCCCGCCGACTACTTCTCCCCACAGGGACAGCTCTGGGGCAATCCCCACTACGACTGGGGCGCCATGGCCCAGGACGGCTTTGCGTGGTGGAAGGCCCGTATGGTCCGAGGTCTGGCCCAGTGTCATGTCCTGCGTGTCGACCACTTCCGGGGCTTTGAGAGCGCATGGGCCGTGCCCGAACATGCCGAGACCGCGCTGGAGGGCCACTGGGTCCCGGGCCCCGGTCGCCAGCTCTTCGATGCCTTGGGCCCCATCCCTTTGATCGCCGAGGACCTGGGCACCATCACCCCGGAGGTGCGCGCCCTGCGAGACGACCTGGGCCTACCCGGCATGAAGGTGTTGCAGTTCGCCTTTGGGGATGATGATGACCACCCCTTTCTGCCCCACACCTACACCCAGAACTGCGTGGCCTACACCGGCACCCACG
Organism: uncultured bacterium; assembly: GCA_905480105.1. Taxonomy (GTDB): domain Bacteria; phylum Myxococcota_A; class UBA796; order UBA796; family CAJQPC01; genus CAJQPC01. The sequence goes on from CAJQPC010000083.1 coordinate 18,577, forward strand.
ACAACGACACCGCCCTGGGTTGGTACCGCAGCGCCCCGGACAGAGTGCAGCACCGCGTGCGGGTCTACGTGGGCCGAGATGGGTCCGACGCCGCCTGGGATCTCATCCGGCTTGCCTGGTCTTCGGTCGCGGAGCGCGCCATCGCCCCCATGCAGGACCTGCTCTCTCTGGGAGCCGAGCACCGCATGAACGTGCCGGGCCAGGCCCATGGAAACTGGGGGTGGAGAATGGACCACTGGCCCAGTGACAGCGTAGGCTTGCGCATACAAGAGCTGACCAGGGCCTATGGTCGGCACCAATAGCCCCCTCCCCCAAGGTCACCTGTGCTCAAGTCCATCGCCCGCCTGCCCTTCCGCCTGGCAAAAGTCATCGCGCGCAAGATTCAGGAGGAGGATGCGGAGTTTTATGAAAAGCACAAGGCTCAGTACGAGTCCCGGGGCAAGGCGGTCAGAGAGCGCATCCCCGAGCATGAGCTCTCCGACCTGCCCCCCGCAGAGGTGCAGATCCATCCCCTTCGCGCCCGCGATCTAAAGCCTTTTTGGCTGGATGTGCGCGACGCGAGCTCCTGGGGGAACGAGCGTATTGCCGGTGCCGAGCACATGCGGGCCGTGGACCTGATGATTCGGCTGGCTGAGCTGCCCTCGGACGAGCCACTGGTGTGCTATTGCGATGACGGAAGCGAGGCGCTCATTGCCACGCTCTTCTTGCGCCGGCGTGGCTTTCATCAAGCGTGGTCGCTCAACGGAGGTCTGAAAGCATGGAAGAAAAGCGGCGCACCCACCGAGTCCTGATCCCCCTCCTCTTTGGCTTTGTGGCCCTGGGATGCAGCGGCATCAAGGAACTCATTCCAGCAGAGACCTACGATGCGGACATCGAGTGCGGCACCATCAAGGCCGCGCGCACGCCTCGGGGCAAGGACTGCGTGACCGCGGAGTTGGCCTGTGGCGACTCCATCGTCGGCACCACAGAAGGCGGCCTGAGCGAGTACGACGACCACTTCTACTCCGGTGACTCCTTCTGCTCCGCGCTGCCCGACAACTACAGTGGCAGCGAGCGCGCCTACCGCTTCGCCATGCCCGCGAACGCCGAGGCCGTGATCGTGTTGGACTCCGCTTGCGGTGGCGATATGGATCTGATCGCCATGCGGTGGCCCGAGACCGAGAGCTGCCCCAACATCCACCACAGCTTGGGCCAGTGTGACGAGGACGACTCCAAGGGCGACGGTCGCCTGGAGCTCTACAGCGACAAGCGGGAGCGCAACTTCATCTTGGTGGTCGAGGGCAAAGATGGCATCGGCGGTGAGTTCGGCATCAAGATCGACTGTTGGGAGCGTAATTGATTCCTGCGGTGAGCTCAGAGCCCACTTTGAGTCAGGAGCCTGGCCGTAAACGTCCCTGGTGGCAGCTTCCCCTGCAGTTGGTGGCCTCGGGCTTGGTGCTCTTACTGCTCTTGCGTGAGGCGGATCCTACAGCGGTCTGGGGAGCTCTTGTGGGGGCGAGTGTTCCCTTTCTCGTCCTGGCCACTGTGCTCAAGGTCGGGAGTGTATCTCTGCACGAGCTGCGCCTGTGGCTGGCACTCAAGCCTTATAAACAGCTTCCCATCGGACCCGTGTTTGGCATTGGTTACCTGGGTGGGCTGCTCAACGTGGTCTTGCCCGCACGGGCAGGGGACCTGTTGGCCATTGGTCTTCTCAAGCGCGAGTTGGATGTCCCGGGACCAGCGGCCCTGGCCGCGGTCGGACTGACCGGGTTCTTCGAGGCCGCTGTCTTTGGCGTCTTTCTTCTGTGTGTGATGGGCTTTGGCGCGACCCAGTGGGAGGTCCTGCTTGGCACCGCCCAGACCATGAAGGCGATGGGCACCCTGACCGCTCTGACCTTGGGTGCGGTCTTTGGCAGCGCGGTGTTGGTCCTGGTGGCCCGTAAGCTTTCCGCCACCCCCCAAGAAGCGGAACCCAAACCCGGAATCCTCAGCTTGATCCGGGAGAGCATCCTGCGCACCGGCCAAGGCCTGAGTGCGTGGGGTCCCCTGGCAGCAAACCTGGGACTGGCTGCGGTCCAGGTCGTCTTGGTCGTCGGCAGCTTTTGGGCGCTCTTGCCCGCCCTGGGATTGACCGTCGCCTACCCTCTGCTGGCCGCTTGCGGGGTGATTGCCATTGGAGCGATGGCTGCCATTGTCCTGCCTCCAGGTCTGGTCGCTGGCCAGGCCGCTTCTGCCGTGTTTGTGTTGGGTTTCTTTGGCGTGAGCGAAGCAGAAGCCATCGCGTTTACCGCACTGAGTTGGGTCTCGAACACGGTTCCTCCACTGGTGACTGGAATCGGGCCGCTTGTGTCCCGCTTGGGCAGAGTTCGAGAGATTCTGGGGCGGGGCTAGCTCTGAACATCGGCCCCAGGCGGACTCGGGCCCCGTGCCTTGGGTTTTCGCATCCAACTCCGGTTCTTCTTTAGAAGAATTCTAAAGAAGATGATAGTAAAGACTCCTGGTGTCCTAGAGATGGCTGCGCACAAGGCGTGCTGGTTGCTGGGACACGCCTCGATGAAGGAGCCGCACCCCGATGAACGCCACTCTCAGAAACGCCTTTGGCCTATCCAGCATGCTTACACTGCTCAGCCTGACCGGCTGTGAGACGCCTCCAGCGAATGGAGTTGTTGACCAGGTGCCCAGCCAAGAGACAACAGCGACCGCCTCCGAGCTCACCCCGGGTGTCGCCAAAGCCAATGCGTACTGGTGGCCCGAGCGCCTGAACTTGGAGCCCCTGCGGAACAACGGTGCCGACTCCGGACCCTACACGGACTTTGACTACGCCACCGAGTTCGAGAAGCTGGACCTGGACCAGGTCAAGGCCGATATTGAAGAGGTCATGACAAGCTCACAAGACTGGTGGCCTGCAGACTATGGAAACTACGGCCCCTTCTTTATTCGCTTGGCATGGCACAGCGCGGGGACCTACCGTCTCGCGGACGGACGCGGTGGTTCTGACGGTGGACAGCAGCGCTTCGAGCCACTGAACAGCTGGCCGGACAACACCAACTTGGACAAGGCGCGCCGCCTGCTCTGGCCGGTCAAAGCCAAGTACGGTGCGGCTCTGTCTTGGGCAGACTTGATGGTGCTCAGCGGCACGGTCGCGATGGAGCAGATGGGCATGGAGACCGTCGGCTTTGCGGGCGGTCGCGTGGATGACTGGGAGCCTGAGTTGGTGTACTGGGGTCCCGAAGGCGAGATGCTCGAGGACGCCCGCTATCACGGGGAGCGGGAGCTCGATGAGCCGCTGGCTGCCGTGCAGATGGGCTTGATCTACGTCAACCCAGAGGGGCCCAATGGCGAGCCTGACCCCCTCAAGGCCGCCGCAGACATCCGAGACACTTTCGCTCGCATGGCCATGAACGACGAGGAGACCGTGGCGCTCATCGCCGGCGGGCACACCTTCGGCAAGGCGCACGGCGCCCACAAGCCTTCGGACTGCGTGGGTGTTGAGCCTGCGGGTGGCAGCGTGGACCAGCAGGGCATGGGCTGGCACAACAAGTGCGGGTCCGGGTCTGGCGCCGACACGGTGACCAGCGGATTGGAGGGTGCGTGGACGAGCACCCCGGCCAAGTGGTCCCCTCAGTACTTTGCCAATCTGATGGGCTTTGAGTGGGAGCAGACCAAGAGCCCCGCTGGTGCAACCCAGTGGCAGCCCAAGAATGGCGGCGGAGAGGGCACGGTTCCAGACGCTCACGACGAGAGCAAGCGCCACGCACCGATGATGTTTACCACCGACTTGGCGCTCAAGGCGGACCCTGCCTACAAGGAGATCTCCGAGCGCTTTCGCAGCGACCCGGCTGCCTTTGAGTTGGCGTTTGCACAGGCTTGGTTCAAGCTGACGCACCGAGACTTGGGGCCTCGCTCTCGCTACGCCGGTAGTCTTGTTCCAGAGCAGGTGTTTGCCTGGCAGGACCCGGTCCCCGCTGTGGACCATGCCTTGATTACCGCCAAGGACGCTGCGTCGCTCAAGACCAAAATTCTGGCCAGCGGACTGACCACACCCGAGCTGGTGCGCACGGCATGGTCCTCGGCGTCCAGCTACCGCGAGACCGATATGCGAGGGGGAGCCAATGGTGCCCGCGTGCGCCTGGAGCCTCAGCTGAGTTGGGAAGTGAACGACAAGGCGGAGTTGAACAAGGTGATCACGGCCCTGGAAGGGGTTCGCGGAGAGTTCAACGCAGCAAACAAGAGCAAGCAGGTCTCCCTGGCCGACATGATTGTGCTTGGCGGTGCTGCCGGCATTGAGAAGGCCGCCATGGACGCTGGAATGAGCGTGAAGGTGCCCTTTGTTCCTGGCCGTAGTGATGCGAGCGCCGAGCAGACGGATGCCGTGTCCTTTGGTGCCCTGGAGCCGCGGGCCGATGGCTTTCGAAACTTCTACTCAGCCGACTACGTCTCTGCGACCGGCTACCAGTACACCCCAGCGAGCGCGCTCGTCGACAAGGCTGACCTGTTGGATCTGACGGTCTCGGAGATGACCGTTCTGATGGGGGGGCTGCGCGTTCTGGACGCCAACGCAGGCGGTGTCAAGCATGGTGTGTTTACCGACGCTCCCGGTACCTTGAGCAATGACTTTTTCGTCAACCTGCTGGACCTGTCCACCACCTGGGCACCCGTGCAGGGAGAAGAGGGCGTGTTCGAAGGCAAGACGCGCGGCGAGGACCAGGTGAAGTGGACCGCCACCGAGGTGGACCTGGTCTTCGGTTCCAACGCAGAGCTTCGTGCCGTGGCCGAGGTTTATGCCTTCGAAAGTGGAGAGGAGCGCTTCGTGCAGGACTTCGTTGCCGCCTGGACCAAGGTCATGTTGCTGGACCGCTTCGAGCTGGAGTAGTCGCTGATGTACGCGGCCAGGACGTTGCGTCCTGGCCGCGTCCGCTTATGTTGACGGAGTCCGGGCCCTTGTGCCCTCGGCTCATAGAAGGACTGCATGTCACCGACCTCCGCTGGAAAACATCTGAGCACGGACGAAGAACTCCGGCAGCTGTTGGTAGACGCCTCGGTTCGGGTCACAGCGCAGCGCTTGGGGCTGGCTCGCTTGCTCTTCGAAGGGCCGCACCGCCATGTCGTGGCCAGTAAGCTCCACGAGGAGTGCGCTCGGGAAGGCTTGTCTGTCTCCCTGGCGACGGTCTACAACAGCCTGCGCCAGTTTGTGCAGGCTGGCCTGTTGCGAGAGGTGTCCGTGAACGCGGACAGCAGCTTTTTTGATACAAATACAGGCCCTCACGGTCACGCCTTTGACGAGACCACTCAGACCCTGAGCGACGTGCCACTTCCAGAACTCAGCCTGCCCCAGGGAATCGATCCGGCTGAACTGGAGAGCGTGGACGTGATCTACCGTCTGCGTTCCGTGCCGATCTAAGGTGCGGGTTTTTGTGTTGAGCGTGGTTGGGGTGTCGCCATGTCGCTGATGCTGCTTTCTCTGTCTCTGGGATGCCTGCCTGAGAACCTTGGCGGACCCGAGGACAGGCTGGGCCACTCTAGGTCTCACCTTGCAAACTGCGTGCGGGACGCAGGTGGATTGGCGGTCAATCTTCGCTATGATTCACAGGGCTACCTTTCCTTTGCCGAGTGGCCGGACGGAGAGCTCAGCTTTCAAGAGCGGAGCGTCCTAGACGCCTTGGGACGACCGGTTTTCACAGAGCGTTTTACGCCGCAGTCGGGCGTGGTCAGGCGCACCGAGCGAAGCTATTTGTCGGATTCTTGGAAGCTCGAGTCCGTCTTAGAAGTGTCTCAAGGCGAGGACATGCTTTTCGAGTACAGCTGGGCCCGTGGCGGTTTCCTGATTCAGGATGCTTCGGACTGCGTTGAGTACGTGGACCTGGCCCTTGGGCTTCGACCAAGCACACAGCACCAAATCTGTGATGGGGAAGAGCTTGGACTGATCCGTTACCGGTGGCGGGACGATCGTGTGGTGGAGATAGAGCAGTCAGGTGCCGGAGAACCCTCCATGCGCATCCGCTACGCCTACGATGAGCAAGGCCGTCTATCTGGCGAGGAGACCGAGCTGGATGTGAACGCCGATGGGCTCTTCGAGGAAGGCGTCGCAGCGGCCTACACGAGGGCCTATACCTGGGATTGCGAACTCTAAGACAGGGCGCTGAGACCGAGTCCTGAGACCGGTCTTTGACGCCGAGCCCTGGCATTTAGTCCTGAATATCCGCGACAATGTCGGCCATAGATATCTTGCTCTCAGGTACCCCCAATACCGTAAAGTCATGGAACAAGTTTGGATACTCGTGGTAGTTTATGATCGCTCCCTGCTGTTCGGCGTACTGAGTCAGCAGGTGGATGTCCGGAATAAAAAGTTCATTGTCACTTGCGACCATGATGAGCTCGCCCACCCCCTTTAGGGGCCCGTAAATCGGTGAAACACGCGGGTCGTCCAAGGCCAGATCTCCGGCCCACACCTGACCCACATAGGCCAAGGCCTTTGCGTCCAGCATAAAGTCCTCGGCGTCTCGCTCGGGGGTAATCTCCGGGTTGGCCATACCGATGTCCAACCACGGAGAGATCATCACCACAAAGTCAGCAGGTCGCACCCCGGCTGCTTGGATCTGCTGTGCCATAGAGAGCGCCATGCCCCCGCCCGAGGAGTCCCCCATCAAGATGATGCGCTGTTCAGGACGCTGGATGACCATATCCTGATACATTTTCACCAGCTCTGCATTGGCCTGTTCGGCGTTGGCATGAGGTGCCACCGCGTGGGCGGGCATCAGAAGCTCCGCGTCCAGACGCTCGGCCATCTCGGCGGCGAACTTCAGGTGCATGCTGGTGGGCTGGTAGATGTAGGCGCCGCCGGAGAGGAAGACCAAGGTCGTGGTCTTGCTTGGCTCGGTGCGGAAGCTGTAGACCTGTGTGCTGCCATAGGCAGTGCGGCTGTCGGCCTGTTTGCGAATGGCCGGCGGTGGACGGTAGTCGCTGGGTTCTTGTGCCAGCGCATCCTGGATGAACGCCTCAGCCAGCTCCAGGTCGGTCACAACAATCGCCCGACCGTCCGCGCGCTCCAGAGCGGTGTTGAAGAGCCTGGCTTGAACGCTCACCACGGGCACAGCATCGCGGGCGCTCGTGCAAGCGACCAGGGACAACAGGAGTGTGATCATCCTGTCTTGGGCCTGCAGTCGCGCACCAGGCCCTCCTGCATCGTGCTGGCCACCAAGCGGCCCTGTTTGTCGAAGATGTGTCCGCGCACCAGACCCCGTGCGCCCGAAGCAGTAGGGCTGTTCATGTCGTACAGAAGCCAGTCGTCTATGCGGAAGGGCCGGTGGAAGTGCATGGCGTGATCCAGGCTCGTGACCTGCATGCCGGGGGTGAGCCAGCTCACGCCGTGGGGCTGCATCGCGGTGACCAGCAGGTGAAAATCACTTGCGTAGGCCAGCAGGTAGCTGTGGATCTTGGGGTCGTCCGGAAGCGCCTCGGGCGTACGCAGCCAGACCTGCCTACGGGCGTCCCGGCGCTCTGGGGTGATGGGATCCAGGGGGGCCACCGGGCGGATTTCGATGGGCTGCCTACGCGTGGCGACACTGCGCAATGAGGGGGGCAGGCGCTCGGAGATGGCCTGGGCCAGTGCGTGCTCGCTCGCCAGCGTTTCAGGGTCCGAAGACATGGGCTTGGAGACTTGGTGGTCCAATCCGGGCTCTTGAACCTGGAAGGAGGCCGAGAGGTTGAAGATGGCCTCTTCGTCTTGGAAAGCGACCACACGTCGGGTGGTAAAGCTGCTCCCATCGCGGATTGGGTCCACGGTATAGACGATGGGTCGGTCCACTTTTCCGCTACGTAAGAAATATGCATGCAGGCTATGGATGTGCCGGTCGGCTGGTGCGGTCTGGGTGGCCGCGGAGAGGGCTTGGCCCAAGACGTGTCCACCGAAGAGGGAGCCCCATCCCAGGTCTTGGGTCTGGCCGCGAAAGATGTTCTCCTCGATGCGCTCCAACTCCATGAGGGAGAGCAGGTCGGCGAGTTCTGGGCGCATGAAGGCTCCATAGAGAGAGCTTCACTAACCGCCCTGGCTGCGCCATGGCCGATGAAGAAACACCTGCCCTGGGTCCTGCTGCTCGCATCCCCCGTGGTGTTCTATGGGTCCGACAAAGGCTTCGGCGCTTCTTGCTTTGAGGATGTGGGACAGGTCGTCCCAGGGGAGCCCTGGCGCAGTCCGACAACGCTTGCGCCTTTCGATCGCAAAACGCTGTGATTCTCCGTTTATCGCAGTCTTTGAGATCTTGGAGATGTGACAGACATGTCGCTGGATCTGCGCCTCCATACAGGCGATGTTTGCTTTAACGAAGGAGAGCGTCATGCTCTGGCTGTTGCTCGCGTGCACTGTGGCCCCCCAGACCCAAGACAGCGGAGCCGACGACAGCGGAGCCCAGGACACCGGGACTCGCTTTGAGCCCTTGGATGGCCACGGGACGTTGAGTGGCGACTGCAATGCCCTGGACGACGGGGAATGGGACAGCGACTCGCCCTTCAGCTTTCGAAACACACTGGACCTTCTGGAGGGCTTTGAGGACGAGGAGCTTTTGGAGCAGTCACAGATCATCCTGTCTGAAGGCAACCTGAACAGCGGGTCTCTGTATTCAGAGATCTTTGCATTCGAGGCCATGGCGCGCTGCGAGGCAGCCAGTCTGCTCAAGACCGAGGGCAAAGTCGACTACTCGGACCCCAACGGAAAAAAGACGGACATGCTGCTGCTTGTCGATGGCCGCCAGGTGGGCCTGAGCGTGGCGCGAGGTTTTACCTACCCGATGGGCACGGAGATGACGGCCGAGAAGGCGGATGAGCTCTTGGAGAAAAAATTGGGGGATCTGCCCTTGTCTCAGGCCAATGGCGCTGGGGGAGACATCTGGGAGCGCAGCATCCTGCACATCATCGCGGTCGACTCCCAGCATGGCGACGAGATCGAGGCGGCCTGGGAACGCATGGATTCTTCGATCAAGATGGACTTTGGGCTGATGATTACGGTCACAGATGGCGCCGATGACGCGCTCTACTAACGGCAGGGCGTGGCCCGTTGGGCTATCCCTGTGGGGCATCTTCCCCGAGTTCTCATGAAGCGCGCCCGTGCCGCCCAAGACAAGGAAAAGCGTCGCCGAGACTTCTTGGTGGTGGCCGCCGGTCTCTTTGACGCTGGGGATTACTCCAGCGTGACGATGTCCCAGATTGCAGCCAAAACTGGCCTGTCAAAAGGGACCGTCTACCTGTACTTCAGGAGCAAGGAGGAACTCTTCTTGCAGCTGCTTGTCGACCAATTGGAGGAGTGGTTCAGCCTGCTGACTCAGATTCTGCCCTTGATGCGGGGGCAGCCCCTTCCGGTGTTTGCCAAGGGCTTTGTGGCCACGCTGCGGGACCGACCTCAGCTGACCCGTTTACTGGCCCTGATGCACTTGGTTTTAGAGACGCATCTGGATGCCGAGTCGGCCAAGGTCTTTAAGCTGCGTTTGCAGGAGATGATGCTGCCCGCCGGCGCCCAACTCGAGGCGGTCTTGGACTTGCCCCAGGGTCAGGGCATGCGTCTGCTTCTTCATGCCCATGCCCTGACGGTGGGCCTGCACCAGATGACCAGCACCTCGCCCATCGTGCAGGAAGTGGTCCAGTCTTGCCCGGAGCTCCATCCCCTGCGCTTGGACTTTTACCAGGAGCTTGAGCGCGCGGTCGAAGTTCTGATTCGCGGCCACGCAGGATCCTGAATGTCTATTTATGCGGTGTGCACTCCGGGCTTGGAGCCCGCTTTGGCCGAGGAGCTCGAGGAGCTGCTGGACCGCCCTGTTCACGTTCGCGCTGGTGGCGTGGAGGTCGAGGGGGATCTGGTCGACGCCGCGGGGCTTTGTCTGTGGTCCAGGTGTGCGGCTAAAATTCTGGTTGTACTTGGAGAAGTTCACGCGGCCTCCCTGCAGCAGCTAGAGCAGGAGGTGCGCAAACTAGACTGGAGTGATGTGCTGCACCCAGGACAGAAGGTGGTGGTAAAAGTGGCCGGACGGGGTCGCATCAAGCACCACGACGCAGTGGCCAAGAAGGTGGGCTTTGCGCTTGGAGACAGTCTGCGTGCTAGCGCACAGCCCGTGGGACCCGGCAGGGGCAAGCGTGGCGCCAAGAGGGGGTCTGCTGCACCCAAACATCGCGGACAGCTCCGGAGACCTCGCACGAACCACCCGCCCATAACCCTGCAAGTTCGCCTAGATGAGCGGGTCGCCCGGCTCTCTTTGGACGCGGGGGGATTGCTGCACAAGCGTGGCTATCGACAGGCCACCGCCAAGGCGCCCATTCGGGAAAACTTAGCGGCGTGCATCCTTCGCATGGCGGGTTGGCGGCCTGGAGTACCCCTTGTGGACCCGATGTGCGGTGCTGGGACCTTCTCCATCGAGGCGGCGATGAGGAGCAATGACATCGCGCCGAGCTTTGACCCACCGCCGGTCACCGGACTGCCGGGTTTCCCGGAGGGGGCTTGGGCCACCATGCTCAAGGAGGCCAAGCAGGCTCAGGGTATCGACACGGACATTCCCATCCTGACCGCCGACCGAGATCCAGGCGCGTGCAAAGCCACCCAGGAGAACGCCGTGCGCGCCGGCGTACACATTGCGCCAGCCCGCAAGGACATCTCTGCAGCCTTTGAGAGAACGCTCGAAGGAGTGGGTCTGGTGGTGCTCAATCCTCCCTACGGCGTGCGTGTGGCCGACAACGTCAAGCTCGCGCCGCTGTACCACAAGATTGGCGGCGCTCTGCGGGCCCAGTTCCCCGGTTGGCGGGTCGTGATGGTCTGTCCTGACAAGGCACTGGCTGGGAGGGTGGCCAAGATGGAGGAGCTCGTGCGCTTTAAGAACGGTGGGATCTCTGTGGGGGTTTTCGTCGGGGAACTCTGAGGGGGCTAAGGTGGCCAAGACGGAGGAAACCATGCAGGATTGGTCTAAGCGATGCGCGCTGGTCACAGGCGCCAGCCGGGGTATTGGGGAAGCCATCGCGACCCGACTCTCTCAAGCCGGGGCCCAGGTCATCCTGGTCTCCCGCAAGCAGGAAGGACTCGATCAAGCCGCTGACCGCATCGCCGCGATCTCGGGCACACGGCCGCTGGTACAGCCTTGTCATACGGGCCGCCCCCAGGCCATCGGCGCCCTGTTCGATGCTCTGGACGCTCAGGGAATTCGAGTGGATGCGCTGGTCAATAATGCGGCGACAAATCCATACTTTGGTCCGATGATGGGCTTGGAGTGGGCCGCCTTTGACAAGACCTTTGATGTGAACGTAAAAGGAAGCTTTGAGATGTGCCGCCAGGTGGCCAAGCGCTTGATTGCCGCTGAGCAGGGAGGCAGCATAGTGAACGTGGCCAGCATCTACGGGATGATGGGGGCGCCCTTCCAGGGAACGTACGCCATGACCAAGGCTGCGCTGATCTCCCTGACGCAGACGCTGGCCCATGAATGGGGGAGCGCGGGCATTCGGGTCAACGCCATCGCGCCAGGCCTGGTCGACACCCAGTTCGCGGCAGCCATTGTCAGCAATCCCGCCTTTGCCAAAGTCTTCTCTGAGCGAAGCGCCGTGAACCGGCACGGACAGCCCCAGGAGATCGCGGGGCTGGTGCTCTACCTGCTCTCCGGCGATGCGGGATTTATGACTGGCGCCACCGTGCCCATCGACGGTGGCTACCTGTCCGGCTGATGGCCTACCAGGATTGCTCGGTTTCCAGGATCGGGTGATCCTGGGCCTGCCAGCCATAGGTGTTGGCCAGCTCCCACGGGTGGGGTCGGTAGAGCAGGGTGGCCTGCAGTTTGGGGTCGGTACAGCTCTCGGGGAGCACGAAGCTGTGCTGGGAGACCTGGAAGCTGCCCGGCGCGACGCGGTTGTCGGACTGTATGGACACCGCCCTGTGGTGAGGGACCATGGTGTCGCCGGCGCTGTCCACTAGCACCTTGGCGAAGTGCTGGCCGGGCAGTCCAGCCAAGGCTTGGATCTCTGAGCTGCTTGGGTCCCAGGCGGGACTCAGGACCAGTTGGTCGCCAGCCTTCAGCTGCTGGGGATCCAGATCGATGCGTCCCTGATCGTTTGGCGTGATCGTCCAGATCCCCACTGGCTCTTCCAGGGCCAGGCCCTTGTCTGTGGGGCTCAGGCTCTCTTGAGAAAAGTGGCCCAGACCGGCGTAGTCCTGAAAGCCAGAGAAGCGTACCGCGCGCAGCTCCAGGACCTGCCCAGCCAGAACGGATGCCTCGGGCCAGACAATATGATCGGTTTCCAAGGTGATTTCTTGGCCGCTTTCTCCGCTAAGCCAAGCCCCCGTTTCGACGGGAAGCGTGGGTCCCGCACTGGCTTGTAGGGTGCCGCAGCTGCTCTGGGCCTCCAGCACGAGAATCAAGGCCCGCATGGGCTCGCCCGTCGGAATGGCGTGGCCGGCACCCATGTTGGAGACGCCAATCTGGGCGTGTAGGATTTGGCCGTCTTGCTCCAGATTTAGCTCTACATGTAGGGCGCCCGAGATCAGCGGGCGCTCGCCGCTCAAGGGGCCTTGAAAGCTGTGGCGGCGCACGTCTTCGGGGGGCCGGGAGAAGCCGAAGGTGATGGAGGAGTTGGCGGCTGTGGAGCGGTCCACAGCGTTGTTAGCGTTCACATCGGCGGGCATGTGACAGTGCTGACAGGGCACATCCTGGTCCGCGTATGGTCCATCGGACCACTCCGAGAAGGTGCTGTGGATCGGCAATCCATCGGGCCAGCGGCTATCCAGAGACTCCCCGGGGAGCAGGGCTGACTGCTCTTGCTCGTGGCATCCGGCACAGAAAAGCGCTTCGTTGAACTGGGGCACCACGCTGCCCCCCATGACGACGTTGGGCACGTCGAGCAGTGGCCCGAAGTACACCGGGGCCCAGTCAAAAACACCCTTCCCAAGTTCACTGGGCCGCTGGATTTTCAAGCGTCCGGCCACCCCTGGAGGCTGCTCCAGATCCACTTCTGAGACCTTGTGGCACACATCGCAGTGAACGCCCAGCTCGTAGCCCATGCCCTGGGCGTCGTGGAGGTTGCGGCCACCGAGCTCCCCCTCGATGCCCGGTGCATGGCAGTCCGCGCAGGCTCCAAAGTCTCCTGGGGCGTCGGCGGGGGCTAAGTCCGGGTCGTCGCACCTGGCTGCGCCGCAGTCGTTCAGGTCGTTGAGCACTCCTGGGGCGACATAGCAGCGCTCAGCGGCGTCCTGGGGATGGCCAGGCAGGTGGCCCAGGCCCCAGGTGCCACCGATCTCTTGGCAGGCCTGTTGGGTGTCCCAGGCCTCTGCTGCGCCTGCATACAGGGCCTGGAGCTTGGGGTTCTGAGCTGCTTCGGCGTGCTTAGAACTCAGGAAGTCGGCCACAAATCGGGTGTGGCAGTGGCTGCAGCTCTCGTCCGCGCTGTCCTGGCCGTCGCCGGGGGCTTGATAGCTATAGTCCACGTTGTCCGGTGCCAAGACCGCGTTGAGAGTGAGGCTGACTGGGGTCCCTTCCTCAAAGTAGTCCACCCCAATGGCCCGGTAGCCCTGCTTGCCGGCGACGATGACCGGCGTGCCTTGGGCGGGCTCCTCGTACCAGAGGGAGAACTGTCCATCGTCATCGCTCTCCACACGCGTCTCTGGAAGACCACCCATCAGGACGGAGGCTTGGGGGAGGGGGGAGCCATCTTGGTCCAGCACCGTGCCCTGGACTTCGAAGCTTTGGAGCGCGGGCAGCCCAGGGTCCGCCGTCTCGATCACAAGGACGGACTGTCCGGTGTCTACCGCTCCCTGGGTGCACGCCAGAAAGAAGCAGATCACAGGGACTCGATCCAGGTACGGACAGCAGCAGTGCCTTCTTCGTCGACTTGGTGGGTGCCGATGGGAGGCATTTGTGCGCTGTTTCCGCGGGTCTCCATGCGGCGCAGCACCGCGCTGCCGTGAGGGTCTCCGGACAGGATGCGATGCCGGACGCTGGGGGTGGCAAAGAGCTGGGTGGGCTGGTCCACTGCGGTGGCAAAGACACCGGCTTGTTCCAGTGGATGACCCCAGACCAGGCTTAGGTCCAGGTCGGACTGGGGCAGGCCATCCCTGCTAGGGTTGTGGCAGCTGCCGCAGTTGGTATGCAGCACGCCGAGTGCCTGGACGGTGGTGTCCGGGCCGGTCAGAGGGTCACTCTCCAGAGGTTCCGAGAGACGCGAGGCCAGGGCGTTCAAGTCGGTCTCCGTGTCTGAATGATCCAGCTGAATCGCCGTAAAACCCAGGCTGCGGGATGGACGCCCACCACCCTTGGATGCGGGTCCATGACATTCCTGGCACTCGGCCCTGGACGGAATATTATGGGTGGTGCCCAGAGCTTGGTTCTGTCCTTCGATACCCACCTTTCGGGCTTGGGTGCCGTCCTGGTCCCACAGGTAGCTGGCATAGGCCCAGTCCTGGGGGCGGGGACCCAAACGCTCCATTAGACGGGTCTCTACTCTCTGGCCATCGACCGAGAACTCCTTCCACAAGCGGGTGCCGACGGGCAGCTCCCAGTTGTCCGCATCGCTGCTGTCGATAGGGCTGCACTCGGGGATGTAGACCCAGCGGACTTTGTCTGCGCCGTCGGACCACAGGGACCAGCGCGGGGTGAACGCGATGAGTGCTTGGTGGATGTCGCCCTGGTCGGTATACAGGCCTGTCTCGGAGAGCAGCTCCGGCAGTGCATCCTCGCGGATGGGCAGAGGGGTCTCGTAGTCGGTGGGCATCTCGGGCATGACGTGGACCGGGAAGGTGTCCACGCAGGGCACCTCCTCCTCCACCTGTTCATCAGGTAGACGAGGAGAGTCCTGGGAGTCCGTGTTGGCACAGGCCAACACCCAGCCGAGTGACCAGGGCAGCATCAGAGACCAGCGTGGTCCTTGATATCGTCCATGGCCACTTGGTAGCCGCCATGACCAGAATCACAGCTGATGATGCTCATGTCTGGAGCGATGGCGCATATCTCAGGGTGAACGCGACCACTCATCGGGGTGCGATCGGGTAGAAGGCCCTCTCCGTCAGCCAGGATGGGAAAGTCCGGCTCGCCGATGGTCTGGTGGTAGCTCACAATGTCGTTGTAGTTGGCTGGGCCGCCGCTGGTTCCTTCGTACAACGTGAAGATGAAGGAAAAGGGCAGACCGGTTTCAGCGATGAAGGCGTCTTGTTCGTCTTGGAGGCCGCCGGCCTCCACAGTGCAACCGCTTCACCAAGCCGCTGTGCGGTACAGAATATGGTACTCGCCGTGGAAATCCCACAGGTCCACCAGGTCTTCGCAAATATCGACCATTTGGGCGTTTGCGACCACATCACCGATCTCAGCGCCGTCGGAGACCAGGGTGCCTGGGTCCGATCGCTTCCAGCCGCAGTCGTAGCAAGCTTCTTCCGCGTTGAGTGGATCGCTCAGGCAGTCGATCTCCTCAGAGTCGGTGTAGCCGTCCTGGTCGCTGTCAGCGGCAGTGGGATCGGTGCCCAGATCCGCCTCGTCGCAGTCGTTCAGACCGTCTTGGTCTTGGTCGGCGTCGGCGTTGCAGGCTTGGACTTGGACGCTCTCGTCCTCGCAGCCTAAGCCCAGGGCAAGGGTAAGCAGAATCATGTGAATTCCTTGGTTAACGACAGCGTACCTCGGCGCGAGGTGGCTGTTGTCAAAGAACTGGACCTTTGAATCGGATGGGCGGACCGCAAGGCGGACCGCTGCAGTCGTGGACCTTTCAGGAGATGGGAAGGTCCAGGTGCGATTGGGTAGAAGGGCTGGGACCACATCCTTGGTTCTTCCAACCCCGGTAGGCTCAACCGACCCGGTCTCCCAGGCAGGAATCGGCTTGGACCCTGGAGATTTAGAGAGTCACAGGCTGGGGTCCGTGGGTTCTGGAGCCAAGGCTTTGATGGCCTGGGCAAAGCCCTTCATGTCGCCTGTCAGACCTGTCTCGCTGGCGCCACAGTCGGACAGGGTACCGGAGAAGGCGATCAGGCTTCCTTGCTTCACTTTCACGGATTGGCTGGTGCCACCGGTGCACTCAGGTTCGGTGGAGGGTGGCAACAGGGCAAAGCCGGCGGCTTGATAGGCGGCGATTGCCTGGTCCAGGGTGGCTTGGCTACCCGGGGCGTGGGCCTCGGCGACCACATCCCCGTAGCTGTCGATCACGTAGTCTACGCTGTCCAGGCTCACGCGAATAGTGATGCTGCGGTGGTAAGGGGGCGGCACGGAGGCGTCCTGGAAGTGGTATTCCACGGAGCTTAGGGCTGCCGGCGTGGCCTGTTGGGTGGGAGGCGGCTCAGGGGTGGGTGCCAGGGGCGGGGTCGTCGTAGTGCCTGAGGCGCAGGCCAGGATCAGTGCGTGCAGCAAGATGGCTCCCTTTGTCCCACTCTACTGCTACTCGGGAATGGTGGCCATCCCGGTGGCCAGCGTCCGGAGGTTGCTGACGCCTACTCCGCTCAGACTCAAGCGCAGCTGGGCCTGGTCTTGTTCGAAGCGAAAGATGCCCTCGGAGAGGGGCTCACCGAACTCTTGCTCCAGGGCTGCCCACTGGGCAGACTCCATGACCAGGTCTCGGGTGCTGGCATAGGACAACGCGGCGGTGGCTTGGTCCTCTTGGGTGATCAGCAGGTCGCTTCGGATCTCCACCAATCCGATGGTCTCGATCAGGGTGCGCTGGCTGATGACCAGGTGGTCCGGGCAGGCACTGGGGTCACCCTGGGTGGATTCTCGCGTGCGCCACACGGCGATAGGCGGGTCCATGGGGATGAAGGACAGGAGGGCCCAGTCGGCACCCAAGTCTGGGGTCCACGTGGGCTGTAGGTCCTGAACAATGCCATACTCGGTCATGAGTGTGGCTGGGCTGGTGCCGGTGTAGCTGGCATCTTCGAAGGCCACGGGGGTGCTGGTCGCAGTCTCGCAGCTTGGCGTGGGGTCGTTGGGTGCCGACGCGAAGGGCTGGCAGGCGAGCAGTAGGAGCAGCATGAACCGCTGTGTACTGCACAGGTCACGCTCTGTCTACAGGGGGCACTGTCTACAGGGGGGCACTGTCTACAGACCTTTTAGGATTGGGGCGAACTCCGCGGCGCCTTCGCAAGCGTGGGCACCGACCCACACCACGCTGAGGAAGTCCTGAGCCTGGGTGGGGTCGTTGGTGAAGCGCACGCCTGAGACCAGCTGGCCCTGCTCTACCAAGGCTGGGAAGCGCTCGCGCAGCTGATCGGAGAAAGCGATTAGGGGCCCAAGGTCCCGTCTGTGGTGCAGGGTCCATACGGCCGGCCGGCCGTGTCGGATCCACCGCGCGATTCCGCGTGCGATGTGGCCCATGGTCATTCGGGGGTTGCGTTCAACAACCGCGCGAAGACGAAGGGTATTCCTTGGGTCTCGGTAGACCAGTCCGTCGATATTCCAGTAGCCGCTGTGGGGAGCTTGGTCGGCCAAGTCTTGGTAGAGCTTGAGCACCCGCCGACCTTCGGAGAGCAGGCGGCGTACCTCGACGGGCAAGGCGGCCCAAGGCTCACTGAGGACTTGTCCACGCCAGACACCCATCTTGTCTACCAGGGGCCGGGAGAGACCGAGCAGCTTGTCCCCGTGGTAGAGCGCCGAGAGATCTGAGACCCGGTCCAGTAGGGGCTCCACGACCAGTGCTCCCTGGGTGGTTAAGATGCGCTGGGCCCACTTTTGGGTGGCTGCATCCAAGGTGGAGGCTACCCGGCGCTGCCCCTGTCCGGAGCTACCCAAGTCTTGCTTGACGAGAGCAGGACTTTGAATCTCGGAAAGGGCATCCACCAGTTGCTCGATGCTTAAGACCCGTCGCCCTTGGGTCTCCTCCCCTCCGGCCAGGTCAGGGTGTCGCTGCCTAGCTATTTTTTGGAGTTCCAGAGCGCTGGACTTCCGAAAGTCCGCTTGGGTCCACTGTGGGGGCGTGGCTCCCGCGGCGTGTCTGTCAGCCTCGGGGCCGGGACCAAACGGAACAAAATGGCCCAGCTTTCTACCGGCCAAGTCCGAAGCACCCGGAACCCATTCGGGGAGATCTACACCCAGTTCCTGCCACCCCTGTAGCCACTCAGAACTGGGGGCGATGGGTGCGATGACCGTGTCGTCCCGTCGGCTCAAGAACATGGGCAGGGCGCCCAGGTCCCGACGCAGGGCCTGGACTGGTTTGGAGGGGAGCTGTCCCAGAAGGGTCTGCTCACAGCCTGGATTGAACCACCACAGAGTGGGGGGGCGGCCCTTGGTGCGGCCATAGACTTGGAGGGCATCGATCCAGTCTGCGTCAAAGCCGGCCCGACGGCGCCCCTCGCGGTCGTAGGGTTTGCCCTTCGCGCGCGCGGGGGTCAGGGGTGCCAATAGGGCCGCCTCAAAGGCATCCCAGTCACGGAGGCTCTGGTCTTTGAAGGTCCTGTACCAGCGCAGGCCATGGCGTACATGTCCGATCTCGTCTTGGTAGACGTGGTCCATCAGCTCGCTTGTCTGGAGATCGCCCACTTTGGCAAAGGCGCGCCCGTAGTGCAGGCAGTAGTCCAGGTTGGCTTGCTCAAATGCAAGGGACAACCCGGCACAGTAGTGGATTGGTTGATCCATTGGCGAAAGGCTGGTCCAGAAGAAGGGGCTGTTGTGCAGCTCCCCAAACGCCACGCCGAGTTGCTCCATGCGGGCCAGGTAGCGCCGCAGATGGTCTTGCTCCTCTTTCAGGGTGTGGGCGATGCCCTTGCGGAATACGGGCGGCGCGTCCGGAAAGCGGACCAAGGCCAGGGCCATCAGCTCCATGGCCAGAAGCTCGTGGTTCGCGAAAAAGTGTAGGACCTGCCCCCGAGCGATGGGGTCATGCAGTTGGCCCAAGCTGGGAAAGGGGGCCTTGGGTCGATCCAAGTCCAAACGCAAGGCTTTTGGGCGACCAGGCCATTTAGGCCCTGTCCACGGAGAACCCGGACGCTCATCCGAGGTCACACCCGGGTCGGCGAGCTTTTCCTGCAGCGAATCTGAGCGCAGGATCTGCTCAGCCAAGGCGCGAAGCTCCATGGGTTCGGGCTCCGCGCCTGGTTGAGTTGAGCTTAGCTGTTGGTCTGCGCTGCGAAGCCTGTGGACTTGATAGCGGCCAAGAGCTTTTCAGTGTCGGTCTTCCCGGCGTCGAAGGCGATCTGAGCTTCTCCTGTTTGGTAGTCGACTGCCACAGCTTCTACGCCGTCGATTGCCTTGAGTGCAGCGGTCACCTTGGTGGAGCAGTCGCCGCAGCTCATGCCTTCTACCTTGAATGTGGCCTTGGTGCCGGCAGAAGCTTGGACAGCCTCAGCAGCTTCGGTGTACGCGGCTGCGTCGGCCATTGGGCACGCCATGGCCGGGGTTGCGAATGCGAATGCCAGGGCGGATGCGAGTGCGATTTTACGGATCATGGTCTCTCCGAGACATGGGGTGTAGGCGAACCGGTCGTTCGCACCTTCCACAAGAGTATGCTTCAGACAGGGGGTGGTTGCACTGGGACTTGCAGAAGAAGGAGCGACTAAAACGCCATGTCGAAGCTGACCTCGCCTTCTACGGCGCTCTGGTAGGCGGACACGCGGCGCTCGAAGAAGTTGGTCAGCTCCTGTACATCCTGCAGGTCCATGAAGGGGAAAGGATTGGTGCTGCCCCAGATGGGCTCCAAGCCCAAACGCACCATGCGCTGGTCTGCGACGGACTGCAGATAGGTGCGCATGTCTTCAAGAGACAGGCCGGTCACGCCCTCGGCGAGCACGTCTTCGGCGAAGTTCATCTCGCACTCCACAGCGTCACGCAGCATCTCTTCAACGCGCTGCGCCATGTCGGCGTCGAAAAGGCCTGGTTCTTCTTCCCGAGCGGTGTCCACAACGCGGAAGGCGAAGTTCATGTGCATGGACTCATCCCGGAACACCCAGTTGGTGCCCGCAGCCAAGCCGTCCAGCAGTCCGCGGCTGCGCAGAAAGTAGACGTAGGCGAATGCGGCGAAAAAGAACATGCCCTCGATCGCTGCGGCGAAGGTGATCATGTTCATCAAAAAGGCTTTTCGGTCTTGCACGGTCTGCAGAGACTCGATGGACGCGCTCTGATTCATCCACTTCATCGCAAAGTCAGCCTTGCGCTTGATGGAGGGGATGTTGTCTACAGCTGAGAAGGCCTTGGCACGCTCTTCTGGGTCAGGCAGGTAGGTGTCCAGTAGGGTCAGATAAAACTGGACGTGGAGTGCTTCCTCGAAGAGCTGGCGCGAGAGGTACATGCGCGCTTCGGGGGAGTTGACGTGCTTGTAGTAGTTCAGCACCAGGTTGTTGGAGACGATGCTGTCGCCCGTGGCGAAGAAGGCCACCAAGCGGTTGATCAAGTGCCGCTCACCGGGACCCAGCGTGTTGCGGAGGTCGGCCAAGTCTGTGGAAAAGTCTACCTCTTCCACGGTCCAGGTGTTCCGGATGGCCATGCGGTACATCTCATAGAACTCGGGGTACTTCATCGGACGTAATGTCAGGTCGAAACCGGGATCGAGCAGCATCGGAGTGGCTCCAGGCAGGCGCAGCAGGGAAAGGGGGGGGAAACGCCGAGAAGGGGGGGCGAATTTTGGGGAGACCCAGTCAACATAGGTCCAGGACTGCGGTAGATCGCTCTGGACACGAGTACAAAGTGTTTTCTGCCTACTGGCAGGCGTCGCAGTGCTCTGGGTTTTCCAAGGAACAGGCCAGTGCCTCTGCGGACGTAAAGGTCCGGTTCTCAGATGACTTTGACTCACCTTGAGTGCTCATGTTGATCTCCGTTGCGGGACGGGAACGCAGGTAGTAGGTGGTTTTGAGACCCTTTTTCCAGGCGTACATGTACATGCTGGAGAGGCGCCCAATGTTGGGGCTCTCCACGAAGAGGTTCAGAGACTGACTCTGGTCGATAAAGGCGCCACGATCGGCGGCCAGATCGACCAAGGTTTTCATGCTCAGCTCCCACGCGGTGCGGTAGAGCTTTTTGAGGTTGGCTGGCAGAGCATCGATGGCCGCGACGCTGCCGCGGTTCACCTTGAGCTGCTGACGAACCTCTGGAGTCCACAGACCCAGAAGGCGTAGATCCTGAACCAAGTAACGGTTCACCTGCAGGAACTCTCCGGAGAGGGTCTCGCGCTTAAAGAGATTGCTCACCTGGGGCTCGATGCACTCGTAGATTCCCAGGATGCTCGCGATCGTCGCCGTAGGGGCGATGGCGATCATCAGGGAGTTGCGCAGTCCATGCTCGACCACGTCCTTGCGCAGACCCGCCCAGTCGTACTCCGTGACCGGAGTCACGCCCCACAGATCCGGCTGAAGGTGGCCGCGAGCAGCTCGGGTCTCGGCGAAGGCCGGGTGAGCGCCGAGCGTCTTGGCCAGCTCCATGCTGGTCTTGGTGGCGTGGAAGTAGATGGTCTCGGCGATACGCTTGGAGACGTCTTGGGCCCGGGGGTCGTCGAAAGGCAAGCCCATCTTGAAAAACACGTCTTGCAGGCCCATGGAACCCAGTCCCACTGGGCGCCACTTCATGTTGGAGTTGGACGCCTCGGGGATGGGGTACAGGTTGCGGTCGATCACGCGATCAAGTTGACGGATGGCCACCGCCGCGGTCTTGGCTAACTTGGCAAAGTCGATGTTCCAAGAGCCGCTCTCATCCTGGACCAAGTGGTTTCGCAGGTTGATGGAGCCCAGGTTGCAGACTGCAGTCTCATCGCCGCTGGTCACTTCCAAAATCTCTGTACAGAGGTTGGAGAGGTGCACCACGCGGCCAGGCAGCGCGGTCTGGTTGCAGGTCTTGTTGGAGGCGTCCTTGAAGCACATCCAGCCGTTTCCGCTCTGGGCCAGGGTGCGCATCATGCGGCCGTACAGGTCGCGTGCCTTGACTTGGCGCACGAAACGACCAGCCTTTTCGGCGTTGATGTAGTGGCGCTCAAACTCGGCGCCGTAGGTGTCCACCAGTTGTGGCATTTCCTTGGGGTCGAAGAGTGACCAGGTACCGTTGGTCTCCACCCGCTTCATGAACAGATCGGGGATCCAGTTGGACAAGTTCAGGTTGTGCGTGCGGCGAGCCTCGTCACCGGTGTTGTCCCGAAGCTCTAAAAAAGACTCGATGTCGGCGTGCCAAGGCTCCAAGTACACGCAGGCCGCGCCCTTGCGGCGGCCGCCCTGGTTCACTGCGGAGACCGATGCGTCCAAGGTGTTCAGGAAAGGAACGATGCCGTTGGACTGGCCGTTGGTGCCCTGGATGTGGGAGCCCGAGGAGCGTACGCGGGTGTAGGACAGGCCGATGCCGCCGGCGAACTTAGAGAGCATCGCGATGTCTGCGTAGCGCTTGTAGATGTCGCGCAGGTCGTCCGCAGGGCTGTCCAAGAGGTAGCAACTGGAGAGCTGCGTGCGGTGGGTTGCTGCGTTGAACAGGGTGGGAGAGCTGGGCAGGTAGTCGTGGCTGCTGAAGGTCTCGTAGAGCTCCAGCGCGTCCGGGACGTTGTCCGAGACGCCGACTGCCACTCTCATAAAAAAGTACTGCGGGGTCTCGATGGGAGCCCGAGTTTTGGGGTGACGCTGCAGGTAGCGGTCACGCAAAGTGCGCAGGCCGAAGTATTCGAAGGCGTAGTCGCGTTCGGGTTTGATGGCTGCGTTGAACGCTTCGGCGTTGTCCGTGACCAGCTTGAGCACGCGATCGTTGATGATGCCTTGGCTGTGGCCTAGCTGAACGCTGGCGGAAAAGCACCGCGCGCCGGTCTTGTCGACGGTCTGACGGAGCTCATCTGCCAGAATGCGTGCGGCCAGCTTGGAGTTTTGAGGCTCCTCGAAGGTCAGGCCAGCAGCGGTGTGGATGGTGAGTTCGCGCAGGACGAGCTGGGTGACGCCCGGAGGTGCGGAGCGCAGGACGCGCTCCGTGAGCGCGGGGATGTCCAGAGCGTCCAAATCAGAGGACAGGCTCTCTAAATATTCCTGAAGTCGTTGAGCAGGAGTGGGGCCGTCGAAACTGTCGTTGGAGGACAGGGATAGGTCGGACGTACCGAGGGTGGGCTGCTGCTGCACGGCGGGCTCCGCGGGGGGGAAATCGGAGGGGGGAAGGAAGGGTGCCGACGGGGGTCGGGACGGGGAGCATGGGGCTTTCGGTAGACCAAAGCAACCACAAGATATGGGGGTGCTCTTTACAGGTCAACACCATATCTGGGGGGGGGGGCCACCAAACGGGCCTAATGCAGCCCTGGGTGGGATTCGGGAACGTGGTGTCTCTAATTCACCTTTGTGACGCCGCGCATTGTCGGGCGCGGGGCGCGTGGTGTCGAGGCCAAGATCGGGGGTTGAAAAGACGCGAAACTCTGCCCATGCGCCGACACGCCAGGCGTGCCCAGGAAGCAGGTGCCGGTCATTCTTTTTTTCGACCGGTGACCCCCAGGAGTCCCATCTTGGTGCCTGACCTTCCCCAAGTGAATTCCGGTGGGGGCGACGTCGCCGTGACCGGCGGGACTGGCGGTCTGGGATGTGGCTTGGTAATCCCGGTCCAGGGTCAAGGCCAAGGCACAAACAGGGCGGATCGAGCTCTGTAGAAGAATCGTTTGGACGGATACCTGGGGCCGCGTCGTAGATCCTGAGTGTCCATCGGTTAGTGAACCCGCAAACTTTTTGAGCTGAGGAGCCTCCCCATGATCGACGTTGCTGCCATTGAGAAGGTCTACGCCCGAGCCGCCGAGCGCGCTGCCATTGGCCGACGCCGGTTAGGACGGGGCTTGACCCTGGGAGAGAAGATCCTCTTCAATCACCTGGTCGACCCCGAGAACGCTGCCTTTGAGCGCAAGAAAAGCTTCTTGGACCTGAACCCCGACCGGGTCGCAATGCAGGACGCCACCGCCCAGATGGCTCTGCTCCAGTTTATGGTCGCTGGTCGCGCTGAAGTGGCTCTGCCCAGCACCGTCCACTGTGACCACTTGATCCGTGCCCACGTCGGCGCAGACGCGGACCTGGACATTGCCAACAACGAAAACTCCGAAGTGTACGAGTTCCTTCGCACTGTCTCGGCCAAGCATGGCTTGGGCTTCTGGAAGCCCGGCGCCGGCATCATCCACCAGGTTGTGCTCGAGAACTACGCCTTCCCAGGCGGCTTGATGATCGGAACGGACTCCCACACGGTGAACGCGGGTGGATTGGGCATGGTCGCTGTTGGTGTGGGCGGCGCTGACGCGGTCGACGCGATGGTTGGCATGCCATGGGAAGTCCTGAACCCCGGCATGATCGGCGTAAAGCTGACCGGCAAGCTGCAGGGCTGGGCCAGCGCAAAGGATGTCATCCTCAAGGTCTGCCAGATCCTGACGGTCAAGGGCGGTACCAACCACATCGTGGAGTACTTCGGTCCAGGCGCTGCCAGCATCAGCTGCACCGGCAAGGGCACCATCTGCAACATGGGCGCTGAGCACGGCGCGACCACCTCCACCTTCCCCTATGACGAGAAGATGGGCGCTTACTTGCGCGCTACCGGCCGCGCTGGCATTGCTGACCTGGCCGACAAGTACGCCGACCAGCTACAGGCCGATCCCGAGGTCTTGGCCAACCCAGAGAAGTACTACGACCGCGTGGTCGAGATTGACCTGAGTACCCTTGAGCCCCACGTCGTGGGCCCTCACACCCCAGATTTGGCACGTCCCATCTCCGCGATGGCTGCTGACGCTGCTGAGAATGACTACCCACGCAACCTGACGGCCGCCTTGATCGGTAGCTGCACCAACTCCTCTTACGAGGACATCTCGCGCAGCGCCCACATCGCTCGTCAGGCCGCTGCCAAGGGCGTAAAGGCAAAGATTCAGTTCATGATTACGCCCGGCTCCGACCAGGTCTTCGACACCATCAAAAAGAACGGCCAGGTCGCTGACCTGACTGCGATGGGTGGCGTGGTCTTGGCCAACGCTTGCGGTCCCTGCATCGGGCAGTGGAAGCGGGACGACGTGCAGAAGGGTGAAAAGAACTCCATCATCAACTCCTTCAACCGCAACTTCCGCGGTCGCAACGACGCCAACCCCGAGACCTTGTCGTTCATCGGCTCCCCTGAGCTGGTGACCGCGCTGGCGCTCTCCGGTGACCTGGGCTTTGACCCCGCCCGCCACACCCTCACCGCTGCCGATGGCACCGAGTTCATGCTGGAGGCACCTGTCGGTGACGAGCTGCCTCCCGGCGGTTTTGGTGGACCAGGCGACGGCTACATCGCGCCGATTGCCCACGCTGACCGTTCAGGCGTGGACGTGGTCATCTCCCCGACCTCCGACCGCATCGAGCGCCTGACCCCCTTCGCTGAGTGGGACGGACAGGATTTCTCGGGTCTGAAGGTCCTGGTCAAGGCCATGGGCAAGTGCACCACCGACCACATCTCGGCGGCTGGCCCTTGGCTCAAGTACCGCGGTCACCTGACCAACATCTCCGGCAACCTGATGGCCGGTGCCCACAACGAGCTCACCGGTGAGTTCGGCAACGGCATCAACTTCCTGACCGGCGTCAAGGACACCCACCCCAACATTGCCAAGCAGTACAAGGCTGCTGGCCAGGACTGGGTCATCTTCGGTGACGAGAACTACGGCGAGGGTTCCAGTCGTGAGCACGCTGCCATGGAGCCGCGTCACAACGGTTGCCGTGCTGTGGTCGTTCGCAGCTTCGCCCGCATCCACGAGACCAACTTGAAGAAGCAGGGCGTTCTGCCCCTCTTTTTCGCTGACCACGCCGACTACGACAAGGTCAAGGGCGACGACGTTGTGGCCATCGAGGGCATCGCCCGTATCGCCGACGGAGGCAGCCCCACCGTGGTGCTGACCCACGCCGACGGAAGCGTGGATCGCATCGAGACCACCAACACCCTCTCGATGGATCAGTTCGTCTGGTTCAAGTCCGGTTCGGCGCTGAACAAGATTCGCGCGGACTTTGCTGCTGCAGCCAAGTAAGGCGTTGGTGCTTTTCGACG
>CAJQPC010000084.1 GCA_905480105.1 uncultured bacterium
ATACAGCCCAACCTAGCCCCTGGCTATTTAGGCGTGACGGTAAAGTTTTAGGCAGCCGGATCGCTGGGTGGAACGAAATCCCCAGTCTCGGTGTCTATACCCGTAGAAGTATCCTTTTATGGTGCTTTGAAGGGATCTCTCCAGCGGACCCCAAATCCGACCGGCAAGACTGTCCTTAGCGGAAATGCCTACCACAGGCGAAATCCGTGATCACCTGACACCGTCAGCTCACCTGACACACCGTTCTCGCATCTCAGATCCAGAGACTTCTCCAGCCACCCCAAGTGGGGCCACAGGAGGAGCGGTTCTTGAGGCGCACGGTCGATGTCAACCGCCAGCTCGGAGAAGCCATGAGCCACCCCATCATCGGGATGATCGCGAACATGCAGGACATGGAGGAGTACCGCTCCCTGCACTGGACTGGCAGCTTCGAGGACTACTTAGAGATTGTTCGCCGTCAGCCCACCGTCTGCAGGAACGCTTACCAACGTCTCTTCGATCTGGTCATCTCCTTTGGAACCGAGGAGTACACCGAGTACAAGAAGCGCATTATTCGCTACAAGTTCTTCGATGATCCCTTCGACGGTGGCAAGGACGCAGTGTTCGGGATCGACGTTCACCTGATGAAGCTGGTGGACGTCCTCCGCGCGGCCGCCATGGGCTACGGCGCCGAGAAGCGCGTGATCTTGCTGCACGGACCCGTGGGCTCAGCCAAGTCCACCATCGCGCGACTGCTCAAGAAGGGGCTGGAGTGGTACTCCAAGCAGCCCGAAGGTTGTCTGTACACCTTCTCTTGGATGAACGCAGACGGCACCGAAGTGCCCTCGCCCTTGAACGAGGACCCCCTCAAGCTTGTCCCGCTCGAGCTGCGAGAGCAGGTTCTGGGTGAGATGGGCAAAGACCTGGCTCTAAAGTACCCCTTGCGCATGGAGGGCGACCTGGATCCGGTCTCCCGCTTTATGTACAAGGCGATCATGGCCGAGGTCGGAGGGGACTGGACCCAGCTCATCGACCGCATCAAGGTTCGCCGCATCGTGCTTTCGGAGAAGGACCGCGTGGGCATTGGAACCTTCCAGCCAAAGGATGAAAAGAACCAGGACTCCACCGAACTCACGGGCGATATCAACTACAGAAAGATCGCCGAGTACGGCTCAGACTCGGACCCCAGGGCGTTTAACTTTGATGGAGAGTTCTGCGTGGCCAACCGCGGGCTCATCGAGTTTGTGGAGGTCTTGAAGCTGGATGTAGCCTTTCTGTATGACCTGCTTGGCGCCAGCCAAGAACACACCATCAAACCCAAGAAGTTCCCACAGACGGTCATCGACGAGGTCATTATTGGCCACACCAACGAGCCGGAGTACCGCAAGCTCCAGAGCAACGAGTTCATGGAGGCCCTGCGGGACCGAACCATCAAGATCGACATTCCCTACATCACCAAGTGGCGTGAAGAAGCGCGTATCTACCACCGCGACTACAACAAGAAACGCGTGGCCCGAAACATCGCCCCTCACACACTCGAGATGGCTGCGATGTGGGCTGTGCTCACCCGACTGGAACAGCCCAAGAAGCTCAACCTGACCCTGGTACAGAAGATGAAGCTCTACGATGGCAAGCTCATTCCGGGCTACACCGAGGACAACGTCAAGGAGCTACGCAAGAGCGCGGTGCGCGAGGGTCTGGAGGGCATTTCTCCCCGCTATGTCCAGGATAAAATCTCCAACGCCTTGGTGCGAGATCCCGATGGCCGCTCCATCAATCCCTTCATGGTGCTCAACGCCTTGGAGAGCGGTCTGAAAGGCCACGCACTGCTCCGGGACGAGGACACCCGCAAGCGCTACCGCGAGCAATTGGGCATGGTAAAAGCCGAGTACGAAAACATCATCAAAAAAGAAGTCCAAAAAGCGATCACCGCCGACGAAGGTGCCATCGCACGACTCTGCGCGGGCTACATCGACAACGTAAAAGCCTACACCCAGAAGGAGCGGGTCAAGAACCCTTACACAGGCGCCGATGAGGATCCAGATGAGCGGCTGATGCGCTCGATCGAGGAGAAGATTGAAATTGCCGATGCCCGAAAAGACGACTTCCGGCGGGAAATCATGAACTTCATCGGCGCGTTGTCACTAGACGGCAAGACCTTTGCCTACCACACCAACGACAGACTGTATCGGGCCTTGGAGCTCAAGCTCTTCGAAGATCAGAAGGACTCCATCCGCCTTTCCTCCATGGTCTCCAATGTGGTGGACTCCGACACCCAGAAGAAGATCGACATTGTCAAGACGCGTATGGTCGAACGCTTTGGCTATGACGAACAGTCGGCTACCGATGTGCTCAACTACGTGGCCTCCATCTTCGCAAGGGGGGACACCTCCGAAGAAGGTGCCTGATGCCCCTGAACATCGACAAAGATCTGTATCGGTTCCGACACATCGTCAAGGGCCGTATCCGCAAAGACCTCAAGCGCTTCATGAGCTCCAAGGACATGATCGGAAAGGAAGGCAATCAACGGGTTCGCATTCCTCTGCCACAGATCCAGATTCCCCGCCTGCGCTACGGAGAGAACCCCAGTGGGGTCGGCCAAGGAGAAGGAGAAGGGGAAGGCGAGGGACAGCCAGGCCAGGGCGGCGGCATGGCTGGAGACAAACCCGGTGAGCACGCTCTCGAACTTGAGGTCAGCTTGGACGAGCTCGCCCAGATCATGGGCGAGGAGCTGGAACTGCCCAAGATTCAGCCCAAGGGCCAGAAGCAAATCAGCTCAGACAAAGACAAGTACACCGGCATTAGCCGTGTCGGTCCAGAGTCCCTGCGTCACACCCGGCGCACCTTTAGGCAGGCGCTGAAGCGCCAGATCTCCAGCGGCACCTACCGGGGTAAAAATCCCATCATCGTGCCCATAAAAGAAGACAAGCGATACAGATCTTGGAAGCCCACTACCCAGCCAATGAGCAACGCGGTCATTCTGTACATGATGGATGTTTCAGGCTCGATGGGCACAGAGCAAAAGGAGATCGTACGCACCCAAGCCTTTTGGTTGGATCTGTGGCTTCAGCACCAATACAAAACCGTGGAGACACGGTTTATCATCCATGATGCGGCCGCAAAGGAAGTGGACCGCCACACCTTCTTCCATACTCGGGAGTCCGGCGGCACCTTGATCTCGGCGGCCTACAAGCTGTGCTTGAAGATCATGGACCAAGACTATCCAGCCCAGGACTGGAACATCTATCCCTTCCACTTCTCGGATGGCGACAACTGGTCGGGTGCGGACACCTCGGTGTGCCTGGACCTCTTGGAGCAGCAGATCCTCCCCCGCGTCAATCAGTTCTCCTACGCCCAGGTGGAGTCACAGTTTGGATCTGGGCAGTTCCTCAACGACCTTGAGGGTAAGTTCGATACCGATGACCGGGTGGCTTTGACTCAGATTCCAGATCGCGAGGGAATCATGAACTCGATCAAAGAACTATTAGGAAAAGGGAGATAACCATGGCTGACAGCTTCTTTTTTAGAGCGCGTCGGGGTCTGTCTCCAGAGCTGGAAGACGCCCGAGTGCACATTCAGAGCATCGCAGAGGGCCACGGTCTGGACTTCTTCGAGACCATCTTCGAGGTCTGTGACTTTGACGAGATCAACATGCTGGCCAGCTACGGCGGCTTTCCGACCCGGTATCCACACTGGCGTTGGGGTATGGAATACCTACAGATGCAAAAGGGCTACGAGTACGGACTCCACAAGATCTACGAGATGGTGATCAATACGGATCCGTCCTACGCCTACCTGCTCGACAACAACATGATGGTGGACCAAAAGCTGGTGATGGCTCATGTCTTTGGGCACGTGGACTTCTTCAAGAACAACCTGTGGTTTGCACCCACCAACCGCAAGATGCTGGACCAGATGGCCAACCATGCCGCCCGCGTACAGAAGCACATCAATGCCCAGGGCCACGACACGGTCGAAGCGTGGATCGATATCTGCCTAAGCATCGACAACCTGATCGACCCACACGCGGTGCACACCCCAAAAGACCCTGCCCCCAGGAAGCAGGCGTTCGCGGACCCTCGGCTGCCGGCCAGTGACTACATGGATCCCTATATCAATCCACCGGCGACCATCGCAGCGGAACGCGAGAAGGCCGCCCAAGCCGCCCAAGCCAAGCAGGGTTTTCCGCCCAAACCCGAGCGCGACGTCCTGGGATTTCTGCTGCAGTACGCACAGATGACCCCGTGGCAGCGCGACATCCTGGAGATGGTGCGGGACGAGGCTCTGTACTTTGTACCCCAGGGACAGACCAAGATCATGAACGAGGGTTGGGCCAGCTTTTGGCACACCACAATGATGACCCAGGACATCCTGACCGCCGCCGAGGTCGTGGACTACGCGGACCACCACTCCGGGACCGTGGCCACCCAGCCCGGGCAGCTCAACCCCTACAAACTTGGACTGGAGCTCTTTCGGCACATCGAGGAGCGATGGAACAAGGGCCAGCACGGACGAGACTGGCACAATGCCCAGGACCCCCGGGAGCGGGCGGCCTGGGACCGGGGCACGATGGGTGGGCGCGCCAAGATCTTCGAGGTGCGCAAGACCCACAACGACATCACCTTCATCGACGAGTTCCTGGACGCCTCCTTCGTAGAGGAGCATGGACTCTTCGTGTGGGAGCGGGACAAAAAGACTGGAAAGTTCAACGTCAACAC
Organism: uncultured bacterium; assembly: GCA_905480105.1. Taxonomy (GTDB): domain Bacteria; phylum Myxococcota_A; class UBA796; order UBA796; family CAJQPC01; genus CAJQPC01. The sequence continues at coordinate 4,698 of CAJQPC010000084.1, forward strand.
CCGGGAATTCAAGGCGGTCAAAAAACAGCTGCTCTTTGAACTCTCCAACCGCGGCCAGCCGCGCCTGTCCGTGATGAACGCCAACCATGCCAACCGTGGCGAGCTGGTGCTGAGCCATCCCTACGAGGGCCTGGACATCCAGCTGGACTGGGCCGAGCTCACCCTGGGCAATCTCAGCAAGATCTGGGGCCGACCGGTTCACCTGGAAACCCACATCGACGGCAAGCCCACCCTGCTCTCCCACAACGGCAACGAATTCAGCAACACCCAACGGGAGGCGGTGTGACCCAAGCAATGGAGAGCCAGCCTGCAGGGACACAACCTGCAGAGACCTTGGGTCAGGCCTTGGAGCGCGCGCTACGGGGCGGCGCCAAGGGTCGGGTGGTCGTCCAGGTCAACGGGGCCAGAGCTTGGGTGGACCTGAAGCAAGTCGGCCCCATCGGGGTTCGGATTCTTGGGGTTGAGCTGGAAGTAGAAGAGGCCTCTCCCCCCTCTATCCAAGCCAAGGCCCTGAGCGGCATGCTGCCAGGACTGCCCGGTCCTCTGAACCCAGTCGAGGTCGATGATGGTCTGGGTGGCGGGCTCATGCGCACCCCACTCCGCAAGGAGCGCTTCGTGGAACTGGAGCTGCGCGGTGGCAAGGGCACCCTGCGGCCCATGCACCTGTCAGCGGGCAAACGGTCTCCGGCCAGCCTGGATACGAGCCGGCAGGGCCTGGGGGAGCTCTTGGAGGAGCTGGCTCAGGGCTTGGCGAAGCAAAGAGAATAAGGGACAGATTCTGTACAGGCCACTGGAACATGGCAGCCCACCAAGGCGCGGCCTTTATACTTTCGGACACTCCCTGGGCAGGATGGATGGGGCGATCTACCACCTGGACCTCATCTTGGGAGACAATGCCACCAACAAGGCCTACCCCATGCTCAACACCTTCCTACTTCAGGCCTGCCATGCAGCGGATTGAGCTGCCCGGCGCCACGGTCTTTGTGTCTGGGGACACCTCACTACTAGTGGACTGCCCAGAGGGCAGCGCCCTGGCATGGCTGGCCGCTGGGCTCAGCCCCTCCGGCCCCACGGCCCTCTGCTTTACAAGCGGGGACTGGCTGCGCATTGCTGGGCTATACGGGCTGCTTGGGCACTTTGCCTTAGAGCGGGACCAGCCCTTGCGACTGATAGTAGACATGCGAGAGCAGCGAGTAGAGCAGCTCGCCGGAGCCTTTATGCGCTCCAACCCCGCGCTCCTCTCAATGGAAGCAGACTGGCCTGGCAGCCTGCTGAACTTAGGCTCTCTGCGTCTGCGTAGCCGCGCGGAAGGTCAGGACCTGGTCTGGAACATCAATGGCCACCAAGTGCAACCCCTGTGAGCGTCGAACAGATCGACCTGCTCATCGTGGGCTTGGGGACCGCCGGGGCCGCTGCTGCTGCGCTTTGTGCCGAGCGCGGTCTGCGGGTGGTCGGCTTGGAGCGCAGATCCCTGGACGCGAGCGGAGCCCGCTGGGTAAACGGGGTGCCTCGCTGGATCTTTGAACACTGCGGTCTGGCCAGTCCAGGTCCCAGCGAGAGCCACGCGACCGGGGTGCCCTTCCACATGCTGGCCCAACGGGGCCCAGAACGCAGCGTCATCACCGGCCACGACCTGATGGAAGTGGAGATGCCGGCTTTGACACGGCGCCTGCTCGCCAAAGCCGCGCGACATGGCGCTGTGCTCTTGGAACAGGTCGAAGACGTCCAGGTACAGGGTGGGAGCGTTAGTGCGCGATTGGGGACATCGACCATGGAGTGGGCCGCTGCGACGGTGGTCGACGCCAGCGGGCTGCAAGGCCTGAGGCTCTTGCGGGGTGAGCAGGATCCCGGCCCCCTGTGCGCGGCCGCGCAACAGAAGCGGGCTTTGGTGGACCCTCAAGCTGCGGGGGCCTTCTTCGACGCCCATGGCGTCCCACCCGACCAGACCCTGTGCTTTACCGGTGTGGCCGGCGGCTACTCCATCCTCAACGTGCAGCTGCACGGGGGCAAAGTCTCCCTGTTGGCAGGCAGCGTACCGGCCTTGGGCCATCCATCGGGTCTGAAGATCATCCAGGCCTTTGCCCAGGAGCAAGCCTGGATCGGCGAACAGCTGGACGGAGGCGCCCGAGTGATTCCCCTGGGCGCACCCCTGCCCTGTGTAGGGCGGGCGCAACAGGTGACCCTGGGAGACGCAGCGGGCATGGTCTTCAGCGCACACGGCTCGGGCATTGGACAACAGCTCTTGGCCGCCCACCTCTTGGCCGAGACCCTGGCTCAAGGGGGAGACTCCTGGGCTTTTAACAGGCGTTGGCAACGGGACCGAGCCGGCGCACTGTGCGCGATAGTGGCCTTTAGGGCCTTTTCCCAATCATTGAGCAGCGATGAACTTAGGGCACTCATGGCCAGCGGAGTGATGGGTGCCAGCTTGTCCAGGGCTACCCTGGTTCAACGAGACCCAGTGCTCACTGCCAGCCAGGCCATCGCAGCCGTGAAGGGCTTGGCGACCCTGCCATCCTTAGCTCGGCGCATGGTGCCAACCTTAGCGCGAATGGAGGCTCTCAAGGCTCACCATAGGCGCTATCCGAAACACCCAGAGGGTCTGGCGAGCTGGCAGCAGCAGCGGGCACGGCTCTTTGGCGCGATCCGCTGAGAGGGACTGGCTCAAGGCCTCCCCCTGCAGCCCAATACGCGTCTCCGTGCAGAACAGCAATCGCGCATCCGGGCCCGTATCCACTCGGTGTCGTTGACGTGATGCCCCAGTCCGCCCACCGAGAGCGCTGCATCCTGGCGGCGCACGCCGAATGGCTCGTGGGTGAGTTCCGGTCCAACAAGTCTTTCAAACAGCACAAGCGGCCAGAGTCCCTGGAGGCACTGGAGACAGCTCAGAGCGCGCCTCATGCATGCCTTGGAGGATCTAGTTCCGAACGAGACTATGGTTCCCAGCAATCTGCAGAACCGCCCGAGCGCAGCTGTCGTAGCTCCGAGCCCCTCCGTTGAACTCTTGACCGAAACCGAGAAAAGTTTTTTGGGGTGGTAGATTGAAACATGGGATTTTTTGATCGAACCGGCCCTAAGAAGGCCACGCAAGAAGATGCAGAACTGATTCGAGATGGTCTCGTCCTGGTCATCCAGAGCTTGGCTGGACGGGCCAACGCGCCCGATGTCCGAGGAGTCGAAGAGCTGTCCGAGCGACTGGAACGCTTCCCGCCCCCAAGCGGCCTTAAGAAGGAGCTGATCCGGCTGTTGCCCTCGTTGGTCGAGGCCACGGACCTGGGGGAACCCTTTGGGGACGCAGCCCGAGCCATGGGCAACACCATGAAGCTACTGGCATTTGCGGAGCCCAAGCTCGAGCGGCCACTCGAGCGCTTCAATGAGCAGATCCCCACATCACTGGGACTCCCTCAGGCCCGGCGACTGAGACGAGATGCGATGCGATTGGCCAAGCAAACCAAGCCCATGCGGGAGCGCATGCTGGCAACGCGAAAGCAGACTTTGGAACTCTTGATCCAACTGGCTGGGCGCTTGGCAAAAAACAGCGAAGTCACTGACCGCGTGGACCAAGTGCTGGAAATGCTGGAGACTGCTCTGCTGTCCAACGACGCAGAGACCCTGGCCACCCTGCAACCCCAGCTCTTGAAGCAGGTGAGCAGCGCCCGAGAGGACACAAACGCGTCACGCGCGGACCTGCAGCAGGCCATAGAAGAGGTAAAGACCCTGCAGCGTACGGTGAACGCCCAAGCTGAGGCCCTGCGTAACGCCAAGCAAAAGCTCAGCCAGGACCCGCTTACCCAGGTGGCCAACCGACGCGCGCTGGACCAGGAGATGCCTTTCTTGGTGGCCAGCGCTCAAGCCACTGGGGAGCCGCTGACGATGCTCACTTTAGACATCGACACTTTCAAGGCGGTCAACGACACCTACGGCCACGCGGCTGGAGACGTAGTGCTTAGGGCAGTGGCTCAAAAGGCCGTGAGCCTGATGCGCTCTGAGGATCTCTTGGCCCGGGCCGGGGGTGATGAGTTCGTGGCCTTGTTGACACAGACACCCGTGGCCACGGCGAGCATCATCGCCGAACGCATTCGCAGTGGCATCGAGGCCCTGCCCTTCTCTCAAGGAGCGGTGCGCTTTACGGTGACCGTATCCATCGGCCTTTCCCAACTAAAGCCGACAGAGGAAGGGACAGTCGCGCTGGCCCGTGCCGATGCCGCCTTGTACAAGTCCAAGGAGGGCGGTGGAAACCAGGTCACTGCGACCTAAGACAGCTTTACTGCCTGCTCGGCTGGGGCAGTCTGGCGATGGAAGTACACAGCGCTGAGCCCGTAAAGTACCAGCGTCACCACACCGGTCAGCAGCGAGAAGGCTTTGAAGAACTCCAGCCAGGACAGATCAGGCTGACCGAAGTTCTTGTAGAGCAGCAACCCGACGCTGCCCACGTAGCCAGCGCTGTCCGCCACATAGATCAGAAAACCCGCAGTGGCCACCGCGCCTAAGCCAGCAACCAGCCGGTCAAAGAGCACGCAATTGAACGGCACGTAGCCCAGGTAGAGACCTAATCCAACGCAGATCATCCAAGGCGCTGGCCCGAGCCAGCCCAGCTGAAAAGCCAGCGTGCTACCCAGGGTCAGCAGAGCACCAAAAATCATGATGAGGTGCACCATGGCCAGAGCTCTTCGGTTGTCCTTGAACCGGAAGATGGCCGCCACGGCGAGCAAGGAACCAAAAGCTACCGGCAACTCCGCCGTGGTCATGATCTCGGGGTCTGCGGCGTAGCCCAAGGCGTCCCAGATCTCCCGCGCAAAGTTGTCCCGGAAATCCCGGTAGGCGGTCAACAAGACGTAGCCGAGCACCAGGGCCACCAAACCTGGCGCGTACTTGACCAAGAAAGCCCTCCGCGCCGGACCATCCATGGGCGCGCGCTCGCTGCGCTCCGCCACATCCTGGGCATCGGGCGGCGGCACCTGGGCCAGTAAAAGCACAAAACCCAACATGGGAAGCAAGAAGATGCCCCCCACCGCGGCGGCCATCCAATACTCCGGCACCCCAGCTTCCAAGAGCGCCTTACCCAAGCTCTTAACGAATCCGCTGGCGATGATGAAGCTTGCACACAGGCCAGCTCCCAGAAGATCCGAGAGGCGCCTGCCCTCTAAAAATCCGTAGACCAATCCCCAGATCATGCCCAGCGGCAAGCCGTTGGCAAGAAGTGCCAAGGGCTTAAGGTGCACCGGCAGCACCGCAAAGGCCACAAGCGCCAGCTCGGCTACGGCGATGCACGCAACAATGGTGAGCGCACGCTTGGCACGGGTCATCTCCGAGACCACCTTGATACCCGCCAACTTGGAGATGGCATAGCCAATCACCTGTGCGGTGATGAACAGAATCTTCAGCTCAAGATCGCTGTCCCCGTATTGCCCCTCGTAGGTCGCCACTGCGAAGGGCTTTCGGAAAGCGTACATGCAGAAGTAGGCCGAGAAGGCTGCGCCCATCGCATACAGGGTGAACAGCGCAGGAGGAGCCTTGGACAGCCAGCGTCGAATGGACATAGTGCAGCCTCCAGGCGCCTGGGCATCCTGCCACAAGCAGCTTTAGAAAGACTCCGTACAGGACACGCAGCTCCACTCCTCGACCACTCCCAGGCTCTCCTCTACACAGCGATCTGCGACACTCAGATCACAGGGCACGGTATTGGTCAGCTGGGTACCGAACTCGCTGTCTTGGATGCGGATCTCCACCGGGTATATGCTGCCTTTGTATGCACTGAGCAGGCTGTCCAAGCTTCGAGCGTCTTGAATCGACACCCGCTCAAGGTCAAGGTGCTGGGCCACCTGGATGAGTCCCCCGGAGTTAGAGCGTCCCTCCGTGATCTCGGTATCCGTCATCCGGAGCACCCGCGAGGACAGCACCGGACCGCCAGCCCGCACGCGGTGCATGCTGGAGCCCGTCAGGTCCATGTCCCCAAAGCCATAGAACATGGGGTAGCCAGACGAGAGGTCCGAGGCATTCTCGACCACAAGCCCACTAAAGCGTGC
>CAJQPC010000085.1 GCA_905480105.1 uncultured bacterium
GCCCAATGTGGTGGTGATCCTCATCGATACTCTGCGCGTAGACCGCTTGAGCTTGTATGGCGCCGAGACCGACACCATGCCCTTCCTGAGCTCCCTGGCGACCGACTCAGCGCTCTTTGAGCAGGCGTGGTCTACCTCCTCCTGGACCGCCCCATCGACGGCGTCGGTGTTCACCGGGCTGTACCCCAACCAACATGGGGTGACGGCGGGGTTGGTGGCTACCCAAGCAATGCGCGAGAAGGGGGCAGCGCAGCAGCACAGCACGTTGGCGGTCAAGCAGCTGCCCCAGAACGTGAGCACCCTGCCCCAGGTATTCAAGGCCCAAGGCTACGAGACCTTTGCGGTAACCACCAACATCAACATCAACCGCGAGATTGGCTTTGACCGCGGCTTTGACCACTTCCAGTTCTTCCAAGACGGCAGCGCGCTACAGGTCGCCGAGACCGTCGTAAAGTGGCAGCCGCTCCTGGACGCCGAGGCGCCCTACCTGCTCTACCTGCACTTCAACGACCCCCACTCCCCCTACCTGGCCAGGGAACCCTGGTTTGTGGCCAACGAGGATGGGCTCCAGGGCCAGCTCTCCGCCTATGACAGCGAGCTTCACTACCTGGATCTCTACATCGGCCGACTCTACGAAGCGATGGACTGGAGCCAGGACACTGTGGTGCTGGTGGTCTCCGATCACGGAGAAGAGTTTGGCGAGCACGGACAGATGGGGCACCACTTCAGTCTGTACCGCGAGGTGAACCAGGTCATCTGGATGGCACACGGACCCGGGGTCAAACCCGCCCGCTACACACAGAATGTGAGCTTGGTGGATGTACTGCCGACGGCTGTGGCGCTGGCAGGAGGAGCGCCCGCTCCGGGTCGCGCCGGAGTCGACCTGAGCGTGCTTCTGCGAGCCGGAAGCGATCCCAGCCTGAGTGGGCGCACGCTCTATGCCCATCGATGGGACAGCAAATCTGGAGATCTGTGGGCCGGCATTCGAGACGACTGGCGCCTGATCGACAGCGGCCCGGAACAGGAGCTCTACAGCATTGGCCGCGACCCGCAGGAGGCCAAGAATCTAGCGGCCACAGAGCCAGCGGTCGCCTCGCAGATCACAGACACCTTGAATGCCTTTCGGGCCGCGCCCGGTCAGACGTGGACGGAGGTGCAGGAGGTGCAGTTGGACCCCGCACAGATCCTGATGTTGGAGCAACTGGGGTACTTGGAGCACTAAGGCTGAGGGAGCCGTTCAAACAAGGGGGCCGTGCCCCCCTTCACGAAACACGGCTTAGGCCAACGTGGCCTCAATCGCGCTACGAACCTCCGCGGTGATCTTCGGAATCACATCCAAGGCCGCCAGATTCTCATGCACCTGAGAGACCCGACTTGCTCCAGTGATCACCGTCGAGACGTGCGGGTGGGTTGCAGCCCAAGCCAACGCCAGCTGCGCACGCGTGCAGCCCAAGTCATCCGAGATGCTCTTGAGCGCACGGACCTTCTCCACGCGGCCTTCGAGCAGGACCAGCTCTTGGAGCCACTCCACCTGACCCAGACGAGAGTCGGTGGGGATGCCTTGGTCGTACTTACCGGTCAACAAACCGCTGGAGAGAGGACTCCAGATGGTGGTGCCCAAGCCGCGCTCAGCCACCAGCTTGGCCAAGTCCTTCTCCACGTTGTCCCGGTGAAAGAGGTTGTACTGGGGCTGCTCCATGGTGGGCGGCTCCAGGTTGTACTTGTCGGCCAACTCAAAGGCGGTCTCGAGCTGCTCGGCGGTCCACTCGCTGGTGCCCCAGTACAGGACCTTGCCCTGCTGGATCAAGGTGTGCATCGCACGCACTGTCTCCAAGATCGGGGTGTCCGGGTCCGGGCGGTGACAGAAATACAGGTCCAGGTAGTCGGTCTGCAGGCGCTTGAGCGCAGCGTGGCAGGCCTCCGTGACGTGCTTGCGGTTCAGGCCGGTGTCGTTGGGGCCATCGCCACCCCAGAAGACCTTGGAACTGATGACCAAGTCGCTGCGCTTGAGATCCTTGAGCACCTCGCCGACCACGATCTCAGCCTGACCGCCAGCGTAGGCCTCGGCGTTGTCGAAGAAGTTCACGCCCGCTTCATGGGCGGCGAGCAGACACTGCTTGGAGGTCTGCATGTCCTGCTGGCCCCCAAAAGTCACCCAGCTCCCAATGGAAAAGGTGGACAGCTTTAGGCCGCTGCCGCCAAGGCGCTTGTAGGTCATCTCAGGCATGGGAACTCCGGGTCAGTAACCCACACCGTCTAAGACCTTGGACGACATGTGTCAGGGCGCGGCAGTGCCGCCCATGTCCACTACGCCTTGCTGCATCACGCAGGCTTTCATGCGTCCCCGGGGGTACTCGAATTCCGGCAGCTCCTCGCCGGAACATCGACACCCTACCGCACGTGCACATCCTCAAAGCGAACCAGGGTGTGCCCGTCGGTGCTGATGCGCCGAGTGGACAACAAGAGCGGCCCAAAGCGCCCATAGCCCACCCAAGAAAAGCGGTCGTGACGGCCGCCTTGCAGCTGGAACTCCCAGTCCTGGACCCGGCCCCGGCGGTCCACGCTCATCCAGTACAGGTCTCCCGCGCTCAAGCCAATACCGGGGTCAAAGCGCAAGCCCAAACGACCGTTTTCGTCCAAAGTGGTCGCCACGCCAGGGTCCTGCACCTTGCACGCAGCCAGGAGCCAGTAGCTGTCGTTGACCCAGTGCTGGTAGGCCGCGATGGCCAGCTCCTGGTCCGCCTCGGAGGCGATGTAGGGGTAGAGCTGTGTGAGCTCGACCTGGTGGCCATCAAAGTGGACGGTGACCCGGCTCTCCTGGGGAAACCAATGGTGGCTGCGCTCGACCACCCTCTCTCCATCCACCCAGATCTCGAAGGTAAAGGCGAGCTCGGCGACAGCATAGGGGTTGCCGCAGGTCGTGCCCACCCGTGCCGCCAGGCTATGAGCAGCCTGTGGCGAGGATAGGGTGGCCTCGGTGGCGGTGAGAGTGCCAGAGGCGAGCAGTAAGATCCAGGTCACGGGGAACCATAGTAACCCCTGAGTGGACAGATCAATCCCCCCGCACGCATCTCAAACGAGTAAGGTGACCCTATGTTGCTGACGCGCCGCCACTTGCTGGGCCTGGGAGCCGGAGCGCTTGCCTTTCCCACCTGTGCACTGGCGGCACCGAGTGCTTCTACCCGCCGTTTTGTGTTCATCCACTGTGTGGGGGGCTGGGACGCGCCCTTTGTCTTTGCCCCCGAGCTGTTGGGCAAAGTGGACCACGAAGCCGAGGCGACGGCGTCTGAGGCGATGGGGCTGCCCTTTGTGGACCACCCGGACCGCAGCACGGTGCGGGACTTTTTTCAGACCTATGGGGACCGATGCGCCATCCTGAACGGGATGGAGGTGCCCAGCATCACCCATGAGCGCTGTCGGCGTATCGCCCTGACCGGCTTTGGAGACGGTGCCTACGACGACTGGCCCAGCATCCTGGCAGCCAACTCCGCAGACAGCCTACTCTTGCCGCACTTGGTCATGGCAGGCTCCGCGTTCAACGCCAAATATGGTGACCAGGTGGTCAGGGTGGGAGACAACGGTCAGCTTCCCAAGTTGCTCTCGGGTCAGGTCCTCTCGGAGCGGGACCAGGGTGTGATCACCCCGTCGAGCGAGGCCATGGAAGACGCTTACCTGGCCCAGCGCCTGGGCACACTGGCCGAGCAGGCCGCCACCCCAGCCGAGGCAGACTTTTACACCCGCTACAACACCGCCCTACAAGCCCAAGCGCGCCTGCAAGCTCTGGGCTCGGACCTGGACTTGGACCCCAACACCGTGGGCTGCGAGCGGGACATTGGCGCAGACGCCGCCACGATCTTTGACTGCTTTGAGCGGGGTCTGACCCGCTGCGGCATGATCGCCTACCAGGGTTGGTGCGCTGAGGGCTGGGACAACCACCAACAGATCGCCCGCCAAAGCCTGCACTTCGGGGAGTTTTTTAGCTACCTAAACCGCATCATGGAAGATCTGGATGGGCGCACCGCCTTTGAAGGAGGCCCGCTGCGAGACCAGGTCACTTTTGTGCTGTTCTCAGAGATGGGCCGGGCACCGACCCTGAATCTGTACGGCGGCAAGGACCACTGGACCACGGCCTCGGCGATGCTGATCGGTGCCGGAATCCGAGGCGGGCATGCCTTTGGTGCACTCGATGACCAGGCCCGAGGAAGCAAGATCGACTTGTCTACCGGACAGGCCAGCAGCTCCGGGGATACCTTCGGCGCCAAGAACCTGGGCGCCACACTCTTGGCCCTGGGGGACGTGGATCCGGAACGCTACATTCAGTCAGCGCCCCTGACAGCCGTGATGGAGGGCTTTTGATCTGGGCACTGCTCCTGTCCTGTGCAGCCAACCCACAGGACTCCGACAGCGGCGTACTGCGGGACACCTCCGACTGCCCCACGGACCCCACCCTGAGCTGGCAGAGCTGGGGCCACGGCTTCTTTCTGACCTACTGCAACAGCTGCCACGCCGAGGCGAGCCAAGAGCGCCACGGCGCTCCCCAGGGGGTGGACTTTGACAGCCCAGCTCTGGTCCAGTCCCAGGCGTCCCGGGTGCGGGTGCGCGTCCTGGAGCAAGGGGACATGCCCCTAGGCGGCGGGGTGAGCCAAGACGACCTGTTCCTACTGGAGCGCTACCTCTGCGCCTTGGAGTCGCCATGATTTGGCTCTGGTTGGCCTGTACCGCTCCGCAAGATCTACGGCCAATTTCGGACACCGGCGGACCGCTACCAGGCACCGAGAAGCCCGTGACCGAGCCGGAGTGGGACTTGGCTGCGGTGGAGTCCGAGCTGGAGTGGCTGCTCTCCCAGGGCTTTCCAAGCTCCCGCCAGGCCATGGCCATGTACCTGGAAGTGATGAGCCACGGGGACTCGGTGTGTCCAGGCAACGAGGAGTACATCGACGCCACCAACCTGCGCGGCTGCACCGCGGAGTCCGGCTACTACTTTTCTGGGGTCAGCACCTACGAGCGCGCGTTCTTCACCGAGGAAGGAGGCAATCAAATCACCTTTGAGGGGAGCACCGGCGACTACCTGTTCCGAAACCCTGAGGGAGAGGTGATGGAGAGCGGTGGGCACCAGACCTTGGCGACGGTGGTCAACCCACAGGGCCAGGTATCCATCGTCACGAGCGAGCACTCCGGCACCTTTGTTTGGGCCGCCCACGATGGCGTTTACAAGGAAAAGGTGAGCGGCTCGATCCAGGTCGTGGCAGGGCATCAAAACGGTCAAAAGCAGCTTCACATGCAAGGCGCAATTTCCTACTTGGACCACTCGCTCTTCTTCGAGACCGACCTGTGGGAAGACTGCGGCTGGCGCACCGACGCCGGTGTCGTGGAGCTGCGGGATCCCTCGGGCGGCTGGTACACGCTGGGCCCCCAGAGCTGCCAGAGCGACTGCATGACGGCCACCTTCGGCGGAGAAGTCCAGGGCCAGGTCTGCGTGGACCTGAGCCCCATCGCCCAAGCCTTCCAGCATGAGCTGGACTTGTTGCCATGATCTGGCTGCTGCTGGCCTGTACGACTCCTCCAGAGCTCGCGCCAGAGCCTCAGACCCTGCCGTCCTTGGAGGCACCGCGCTTGCTGCGACGGGCAAGCCTAGATTTGAGGGGAAAGCTGCCCAACGCCTCCGAACTGGACCGAGTGGCCCAAGACCCGCAAGCCTACGAAGAAATCGCCACATCCTACCTACAGGACCCCGCAGTCGAGGACCGTATGGTCGAGCTGCTCAACGAGAAGTGGTGGACTCGCTTGGATGTCTTTGAGGTCCACCACATGGACTACGGGCTGAAGGACGAAGACGAGCATGCATTCAATCGGGCAGTGGGGGAAGAACCCCTGCGCTTGATGGCCCACGTGATCTCACAGGACCTGCCCTGGAGCACCGTGGTGACCTCGGAATGGACCATGGCAAACCCCCTACTGGCCGAGCTCTGGGAGCTGGAGCGCCAGGACGGCGATGGCTGGCAAAAGGCGTACTACTCCGACGGCAGACCCCCCGTGGGCGTGCTGGCGACGAACGGCCTGTGGTGGCGCTACACGACCACAGCGTCGAACATGAACCGCTCCCGGGCGGCGGCCATCAGTCGCCTGCTCGTGTGCGCCGATTACCTGGGCCGGCCCATCTCCTTCGCCGAGGGCGAGACCGTGGTGGAGGTGGAGGAGGCCGTCCGAAACGACCCCTACTGCTTGGCCTGTCACGCGACCATCGATCCACTGGCGGCCAACCTCTTTGGTTTCTGGTGGCTCTCCCAATACTCTCGGGTAGAGCAGCAGCACTACCATCCGGAGCGAGAATCTCTAGCCGAGCAGTTTCTGGAGGTGAGCCCCTCCTACTTCGGCACCCCCATCGAGGGCTTGGGAGAGTTGGGCTGGGCGATGACTCAAGACCCCCGCTTCTACAGCTGCGCAGTCCAGAACACCGCCGAGCTGCTCTGGCGGCGCCCGGTGGACCTGGCAGACCGCGATGAACTGGAGGCGATGCGCGCAGAATTTGTCGGTCAAGGCGGGCACATGCAGCCCCTGATTGCAGACCTGATCACCGCCCAGTCCTACCGTAATCCGCCTGACCCGGAGAGCTTAGAGGCGGTGCCCCTGCGCATGCTCTCTCCCTCTCAGCTGGACAGCACCCTGGTGCAGATCGCGTCCTTCCAATGGGAACAGGATGGCTTTGATCAGCTTCACAACGACATCCAGGGCTACCGGGTGCTGGCCGGCGGCGTGGACGGCTACGCGGTGACCAGTCCCCAGGCTAAGCCGGGATTGCCATGGTCCGCGGTGGTCAAGCGCAGCGCCCAGGTGGCAGCCGCCAAGATCGTAGAACAGGCCGACCGCGGGGAGGGATTGCTCTCGGAGGCACCTCTCCAACAGGGCACCGCGAGCACCGATTTTGAGCCAGCGGTCTCCGCAATCTTCTGGCGCCTGACCGCCTTGGAACTCCAGGATGCAGAGGTCACCGAGTTGGGGTTGCTGTGGGAGGCTGTGGCCCAAGAGTCTGGCCCACAGGCCGCCTGGGAAGTCCTGGTGACCGTCATGCTGCGGGACCCCCGCTTCCTGACTTACTGAGGGTGACCCGCGTCAGCGGACCACCTCGACCTGGGCAGTTCCGGACCAGATGTCCGAGTTCAACAAAGCGGGGATTTCGACACGGAGCTCAAAGTCCACGACATAGGAGCCCTCCCAGCCGCAATCGTCCTCACTGATCTCGTCATCGCTGTCATCAGCATCGTCATCACTGTATCCGCCGTGCCGGCCGGATTGCCGGCGCATGCCAAGAGCAACCAGAGCATCGGTGCCTCCCGGAACCAGCCTGTCAGCGTGCATGGCCGTCGAAGCAAGATAGACCGAAAATATGATGCACCTGATCTTGCACAGCACCGTGTGGCTGACCCTTGCCGGCATCAGCCTCTCGGGCTGGGGCACACCGGTTCCTGGATTGGTGTTGGCGGCACTGCTGGCACCTGGCCTGAGCGTGTGGTCCTCCAAGCGCTGGTTGTCTTGGGGGGCAGCCTGGATCCTGCCTGTCTTGGGATTGACTCTGTTCTACGGCGCCACTCTCCTAGCCCCACAGGTACTGACCCTCTCACCGGTCACAGACAGCACCATTGAGGGTGTCCTGGCAGCAGAGAACAGCTTGGCCCTGGATACCTTAGCGATCGGCATCTTGGTATCGGGCCTGCTGGCTCCCCCCATCGAAGCATGGTTCCAGAGTCGCGTGGTGGGTGACAAGACGGGGTTTTTGGAGTGGACCCGTGGAAGCTACTTGGCCATCGGCGCGGCGTTGGGCGTGGTGCTGCTGATCTGGAATCTACCCCTGAATCAGCTCCAAGCTTGGTCCAGTAGCCTGAGTCCAGCGAAAGTGGGCGCGGTCGCTGTCGGCGCAGTGCTCGGAGGAATTCGTGGCAGTTGGCACACGCGAATGCTGCGGGACCTGCCCCCGAAGGGATAGGGTACCTGCATGCTACTGACCCTTCTTCTCGCTTGCCAAGACTACGACGTGGCCGTGCTGGACCGCACGGACGCCTTCGCCCAGGACCCCGCCGACAAGGTGGACATCCTGCTGGTTGTGGACAACTCTGCGTCGATGATGCCGTATCAAAACAAGCTTTCACAGCATTTCTCGTCGTTTATCCAGTACTTTGTCGAAGCGAACACCGACTACCACATCGGTGTGACCAGCACGACTTTGGGCGAGCCCCTGCCTCCGGGGACCTACGACTGCACCGTGCCTGAGTTCTGGCCGGTCCCAGAAGACGGCGAGTTGGCCGGGCCACTGATCATCGCGCCCGGCACGCCCAACGCAGAACTCCAGTTCGAGCACCTGGTACAGCTGGGAACCTGCGGCTCCGGCGCAGAAGCCGGCATGGCGGCCGCCCTGGCCAGCCTCACGGACCGGGTGGCAGACGGCAGCAACGCGGGCTTCCTGCGCGAAGACGCCCCATTGAGCATCATCTTTGTCTCCGACGAGCAGGACAGCTCCCTGCTCAGCCCCATCGGCTACGCCCAGCAGTTTCAAAATCTGAAGCGAAAGTTGGGCCGAGACAGCTTCGTGGCCAGCGCATTGGTAAGCACCACGGAGGAGGCCATCGGCTGCGATGACCCCGACTTCCCACCCAACGTCGGCAGCCGCTACATCGAGTTGGCTGAGCTCACCGGCGGTATTGTAGGAGACATCTGCAGCTCGGATTTCGAGCCCATCGTGCAGAAGCTGGGCCTGGCTGCCAGTAGTCTAGAGACCACCTTCTACCTGAGCCAAGAGCCGAGCGTGGGCACACTCGAAGTCCGCATCGACGAGGAGGAAGCGATTCCCTGTGATGCAGGCATTTGGTACTACGACCGCGTGCCGGGGGCCGACGGCGATGAGCAGCCTGCCATCGTATTCTACGACGAGACCGTCCCCCCGCCCAGTGCCCAGATCACCGTCTACTACGAGTATGGCGGCGGCGTGGTCGAGGACTTTTGCCAATGATCGCGATGTTGCTCACCTTGTTCACGCTCCTAATGGGCTGTGAGAGCACCCCGGAGTGCGTGGTCAACACCGACTGCGGACAGGGCGAAGCATGCATCTCCGATACGTGCACTGCTGTCGAGTGCATGACCAGCGCGGTGTGCACTCTGGGGCAGTACTGCGAACAGGAGAGCTACACCTGCCAGCTGGGCTGCGGCACCGACCGCGACTGCTGGGCGGGCCAGAACTGCGTGCTTGGAGAATGCCAAGTTCCCGAGTGCACGGACAGCCAGCGGGACTGCTCGGTTGGAGAGATCTGCCAGAACGGCGCTTGCAACGACGATGGTGGTTCCTGCGAGCGCTGCTCCGGCGGGACCTGTCCGTCTGGCTTTGAGTGCTGGGGCGGAGCCTATTGTCTAAAGAACTGCGTGACCCAATCCGACTGCCCTGCCGCATTCACCTGCGTGGAGGACGCTGGGTTCTGCTACAACGACTGCACTTGGCTCAAGACGCAGGGTTATCCCTGAGGGTAGCAAACCCTTCGGGAGCCCTTTTACGATGTCCAGGTCGCTGACTTCCATCGAGCGCTTTGAGCGCGAGCTCAAGGCCTGTTGGGCACGCAGCGATGCGCTCTTTGAACGTGTGCCGCACGAGAGCCTTTTGGATCGACCCATCCAGCTGCGGCACCCGATCCTGTTCTACATGGGACATCTACCGGCGTTCATGTGGAACCAAGTGGGCGCCGGCGCCTTGGGACTGGGTCCCTTGGATGCCGAGCTGGACGGACTGTTCGAGCGCGGCATCGACCCCCACGACCAAGGCGCTGCGCGCGCTGCGTCCATCCAGGCTTGGCCTAAGCTCTCAGCCGTGCACGCCTACCGTGACCGCGCGCGGGAGCGCATTCTATCGCTGATTCCAAGAGTGTTGGCCACGCCCGGAGAGCTCTGCGAAAAAGGCCGGGTTCTGCACTTGTGCCTGGAGCACGAGCGCATGCACCACGAGACACTCCTGTACATGTTTCAAGAACATCCAGGGTTGTTGGCACTTGGAGAACAGCCTGAGCTTGGCGATGGGGTGAGTCCGACGCTGGTGCACATTCCAGCGGGTGAGACTCGGATCGGGGCCCGCTGGGAAGACCAGGACTTTGGCTGGGACAACGAATTCAGTATCCATACTCAGCATATTCCGTCCTTTGAGCTGGATTCCCACCCGGTGCGTGTCATTGATTTTGCGGAGTTCGTGGACTCCGGGGCCTGGATGGACGACCGATACTGGGACGCTCAGGATCTGAGCTGGCGGCCTGAGCACCCGGGCTCCTGGGTGCCCTCGGAGCAGGGCTGGCGCATCAAATGGATCTTTGGCCAAGTTCCCATCGCCAACGCCAGCGGCTGGCCAGCACAGGTGTCCTACGCGGCAGCCACAGCCTACGCGCGTTGGAAAGGTACCCGTCTGCCCACCGAAGGAGAGTTAAACCGCGCGGCCTACGCGACCCCACAGGGCGACTGGCGCGCCTACCCATGGGGAGAACAGACTCCAGGGCCTGAGCACGGCCGTCTGAACTTTGAGCGCTGGAGCCCGGCCCCTGTTGGCAGTCATCCTGCTGGGGCAAGCGCATGGGGCGTTCACGAGCTGGTGGGGAACGGCTGGGAGTGGACCGCTTCCCGTTTTGGCCCCCTGCCTGGCTTTCGCCCCTGGATGAGCACCTACCCCGGCTACAGCGCAGACTTCTTCGACAACTGGCATCAGGTCGTCTTTGGGGGCTCCTGGGCCACTCATCCAAGCTTGGTTCGCCGAAGCTTTCGCAACTGGTACCAGCGGCGCTATCCCTTCGTGTTCAGCAGCTTTCGGTTGGTTCGGTGACACGACCGCGGGGGCCCAACGCCCGAGCGAGCCGGAATCGATAGGAGGCCGCCCTGGGAGACAGAGCACAACACCCCGGCCGCAAGGGCCAGGGTGTTGTGTGTCTCGCAAGCGAAGACAGTAAACCTGAGAGGAGGACCTAGTATCTTTCTTCGCGGTAGCGGGTCTCTTCCTGGACCTCGGACTCGGTCCGGATGGTCGGCGTACCGATGACTGGAGGAGAGATCTCCTCGCTCAGCTTGGCAAAGCAAGTGCTGCACACGGCCAACTCGCGAACGATCTCCCAGCCGTGGGACTCGGTGTTCTGGAAGCGACCCTTCGTCTTGCGCTTCTTCCGACCCTTGGGGGCCTGGCTCTGCTCGTAGCTGCGTGGGCGAGTGTCCACGACGATGCGGTTGACCTTGGAGCCGGCGGTGACAAGAACATTGCAGTTCTGGCAGCGGTACATTCATTCTCCTGAATTCGGGCCGGGCGGAAGGGGAAAGTGTCCCTGACCGGCCCATGCAGTTCACAATGACCGCCCCCCTAAAGCGCGAGGGCCGCATCATCAACAAATCACGCCTGCATCAAGACCAAGCGGATGATCTATTGGGCCGCTCCAAGGCGGACAGGCGGGCCTTGGCCCCTGTGTAATAGCCCGGGTTTCCCGCCGAGAAAAAACCCTGTGGCAGACCTGCAAACAAGCCAAAGGTGCCAGATGATCCTTGAACCCCTTCAACGTGCCGACTGTCCGCTCACCCATCCCGGCGATCAAATCCACACTCAGGCCAGGGATCAGACCCACGCACTGTTTTATTCGAGACCAATGCAGCCTTGCACCGACATGCAGGTCATCGATGAAGACGATCGGGCGTCAATGAAAGTTGTCCACAGCTGTGAACAAAACTGTTGACAAGTCAAATCCAGGCCTAATGCACTGGATGATAGATACGCCGACAGGGGAAGCGATACTCCACAAAAACCCCTATCCACATTCAATATTCTCCATGCTTTTCAGCATCTTACAGGACCGCTCAGCACCAAATCTCGGCATGACTGTCCCGACCCGACATGCCAGGGCCCCTCACCCCTGGTAGCGTCGCCTATGCCCGCTCAAGCCTTTCTCTTGGCCGCTGGCTTTGGCACCCGCCTTCGCCCGCTGACCCTTCACCGCCCCAAGCCCCTGGTCCCCGTCTGTGGGGTCCCCATGCTGGACTACGCCTTGGCCCTGGCCCACCTGCACGGCGCCGAGGAGGTGGTCGTCAACGCGCACTACCTGCCCGAGCAGATCCAAGCATGGGCAGCTGAACACCACCAACCGGTTCATGTCCACGTAGAGGCCCCGGAAATCTTGGGCACCGGCGGCGGGCTCAAGGCGGTCCAAGCCCTACTGGATGAGCGCTTTGTCGTGGTCAACGGCGACATCCTCTGCGATGTCGATCTGGCGTCTCTGATGGAGCACTTAGACCAAGCAGATGCCAGCATGGCCCTTCGCACTCTGGCCCCCGATGAACGCTACGGCAGCTTGACCATAGACCAGGACAGCACGGTCGTTGATCTGGTCGGACTGGCTACCGCCGAGCCCAACGGCGAGGTGGACTCCAGCCGCCACTTCACAGGCGTGCACGCCCTGCGCCGAGAGGCCTTGGACCGGGTCCCGGAAGGCTTCGCGTGCATCATTCGTACCGCGTACTGCACGATGGTTCCCGAAAAGCGTGTACGAGGCATTCCTCACGATGGAACCTGGTTCGACGTTGGCACCCCCCAGGCCTACCTCCAGGCCAACCTGATGGCGGTTCGGGGAGAGCTCCCATTGCCACTGGATCCACACACCCGAGCCCACGTCTGGTTGGGCGCCGGCAGCACGCTGGAGCGAGACGGGGCAACGCTCATAGGGCCCCTCTGGTTGGGCCAAGACGTGATCCTGGGCGCCGGCGCCGTGCTCGGACCGGATGTCGTCCTGGGCGACCGAGCAGTGATCGGCCAGGGAGTCAAACTCCAGAAGAGCGTGGTCTGGGACGGCGCCGAGCTGGCCGCTGGCGCAGACCTCGAAAACGCGATCGTCTACGATGGTGGAACTCTCGGGCTTGGATTGTAGGGCGTGGCCAAAGACCGCTTGACCATCGGAGTGGTGTGCTCCCGGGGGATCGGTCCGGAACGAGGCGGACGTGCGCTCAACGAAGACAATTACTTGGTCTGCCGAGACGGAGAGGCCCGCTACCGCGACCACGATCGGGAAGCGGTGGAGCCCCTGACCACCTTGGGCAGCTTGATTTGCGTCGCAGACGGGATGGGTGGCCACGAAGACGGAGACTTGGCCAGCGGCGCTGCGGTTCGCGCGATGACCCGCCTCTTCAAGCGCGGGTTGCCCGAAGACCCCGAGCAACACCTGCACCGCTTTGTTTTAGACGCCCACCGCCGCCTGCACGACAAGGTCTCCGAGCGCGGCCCCGTGCGAATGGGAACCACTCTGACCTGCCTCTGGGTACTGGAGGGTCAAGCATTTTTCACCCACGTGGGAGACAGCCGGCTGTATCACTGGCGCCAAGGCAAGCTGCGGCGCATTACCCAGGACCACACAAGAGCCAACTTCGCTGTGCGCGACGGTCGGCCCCCCGACAGTGACGGTGCCTTCTTGGCCCAAAACTTTCTGTACGGCAGCCGGGGTTTTGGGGACAACCCGGGCATCCGCGTAGACGCCGGCACAGACACCGGCGTGCTCGAGTTGGCGGCAGGCGACCGCCTGATGCTCTGCAGCGACGGCCTGAGCAACATGGTTCCCGACCACCGCATCGGCGACGTGCTCTCCGAGGTGCCCGGCCCTCAGTCTGCAGCCACCGCCCTGACGGAGCGCGCACTGGCCGCCGGTTCCAACGACAACGTCACCGTGATCGTAGTGAGGGTGGACGCGTCGTTTTCAAGGCGGGTGGACCCCATGACAGACCAGGTCGTGGACGACAACACCCTCGTCCCAATGGACTAAAAACTGCGGTTCTGTGCCGCCTTCGCCCCCGGCCAACGCTCGGGCTGAGCCCGCTTAGACCGGTTCCGGGTAGTGACTCAGACCAAAGGGATTCCCGTCGGGGTCTTTGCCATACAGCGTAAAACCCGTCTCGCTGGTGGGCCCCGCATCCCGAGCTCTCAAGCGCGCTATCCAGTGCGCCCGCCGGTCTGGCGAAATCGCCAAGCTCAACATGTGCCAACCGCCTTGGCCAAGCTGGCCTCGCTCGACCATCAGAATCACCCCGTCCAGGTCCAGCCAGACCGAGCGCAGGCCCTGATCGTCGTGGTGCCGAGCACACTCTTTTACCTCCAGCAGCTCTCGATAGAAGCCTGCAATGGTCGCGACATTTGGGGTAACAACTGCAATATGGTGAACGCGCATGGACTCCTTGGGCTCCTCGGTCTGTCACAAGAGGCCACTGTCCGGTAGAGTTTGACCCAAGCGAGGCCAGACTTGACCGAAGTCTCCATTCCTATTCCGGCAAGGATCGGTCCCTACAAGGTGCTCAGGCCTCTGGCGCAGGGGGGCATGGCCGCCGTCTTTGAGGTCCAGGATCCGACCACCAACGAGCATGTTGCCCTAAAGCTGTTGACCCACCGGGGTCTGGCTATGCCGCGTTTTGCCAGGGAATTTCGGGCGCTGACCCGATTGGATCACCCCAACATCGTTCGGGTGTACCGCTACGGATCACACCAAGGCTCGCCCTTCCTGACCATGGAGCTGCTCGATGGCCAATCGGTCCAGGCCTACGCCAAGTCGGTGGGCCGTCCCGGACGCCCTCGCCGCACCCGAGAAGTCCTGCGCATCACCGCTCTGGTGGCCGACGCCCTTGCCTACCTACACACCCGTGGCATCGTTCACCGCGATCTAAAGTCTGCCAACGTGATGGTGCTTCGGGATGGGCGCCTGAAGGTTCTCGACTTTGGCACCGCACACATCGCCACCGCCGGCGAGATCATCACCCGGGCCGGAGAGTTCGTGGGCACCTTCGCCTACGCCAGCCCAGAGCAGATCACAGGCGGTGCTGTGGACGCACGCTCAGACCTGTATTCCCTTGGCGCGCTGCTTTACCGCCTGTGCACAGGCCGCCGAGTTTTCGAAGCGGACACCCCACATGCGCTGGCTCGCATGCACATTGACAAAGTCCCTCGGCCGCCCCGTGAGCTGATCTCCGCGCTCCCACAGCCAGTAGAGGACCTTATCCTGCGCATGCTGGCCAAGGATCCGGCTGACCGGCCACAGAGCGCTACAGCGGTCGCCAACCTCATCCGGGGTCGCGCTCGGCGGCCCGAAGACAGCGGCGCGCTGACGCTGAACACTCCAAAGCTGATGGGGCGAGAAGAGGAACTCGAGCACGCAAACACCTGGATGGCGAGTGCCTGCCCGGGCCAGGCCCTCTTGGTGATCGGTGAGCGTGGCACCGGGCGCCAACGGACCTTGAACGCCATCGTCGCCCAGGCTCGCAGTCGCAGCTGGCGAGTCTTTGACGGTGCATTCACCGGTCAATCTGGTCTGGGCGCTTTGGGAGAGCAGGTGGAGTCCGCCTGGACCACTCTGCCCACGCATGACCGGGCCCGCTTAGGAGACGCCAGTCACTGGTTGGAGCACGCCAGCCAGGGCAATCTGACGGAAGAAAACGATTTTACGGACGTAAACAACGCGCTCTTGGCCATCCTCAGCGCCCGTCAGCGGCGCGACGCGACGCCCCTCGTCTTGGCATTGAGCAACCTGCACCGCGCCCCACCGGTGGCACTGCGTGCCCTGACTACCCTCCGCGCCCGCCTGCGCGAAGAGCGCGTGCACGTGCTGATCTTGGGCAGCTGCACCGACTTGTCAGATGTCGCAGGCGGCACGGTACGCACCCGCTTCCCCGAGGCACACCGCTTGAACCTGGGTCCCCTGGATGCCAACCAGGTGGGCCTGATGGTGCAACAGATGTTGGGCGGCGCGGTCCCCCCAGCACAGCTCACCCAGACCATCCACCAGGCCACCGGCGGCATGCCCGGCTTTGTAGAAGAGGTCGTGCGGGCCCTGGTCGAGCAAGGAAGCCTGAAACCCTTCCACACCGGCGGGACCCTCACTTGGATGGACACCTCGGACGGCGAGATCGCCATCCCACGCTCCGCCCGCGAGGCCATCACCTTCCGCCTGGACGGGCTGGGCCGGGAAGAGGTCCGTGTGCTGGAGACCCTGGGCATCGCAGGCGGCAGCACGGACATCACCGCCTTGGCCTTTGCCCTGGACCTGGACCCCACCGTGCTCCAGGCCACCGTCGACGAGCTCAGCACCCAGCGAATCCTGCGCTGCAGCGAGGAGAACGGTCGGGAGACCTGGAGTTTCCAGCTCTCTATGACTCGAGATCTGGTCCTGGAGCGGGTGCGACCCAGTCGACAAAACCTGCTGCGGCGCCGCCTGGCCACGGTGATGGTCAACGCCCCTGCCAGCGCCCACAAGATCACGCTGCTCGCAGCAGCAGGACATCCCAACAAAGCCCTGCAGGACACCCTTGTCTGGGCAGGCCCAATGATCGAGCGCGGACGTGCCCGCGAAGCGCTACCGGTCTTGGAACAAATCGCCGGCACTATCGACCAAGCCCAACAGACGAGCTTGGCCGATCTGGCCCGCTTCTGGCTGCTCTATGGTCGCGCAGTACGCCAACTACACCCCATGGACGAGCGGGTCCAGAAGTCCTTCCGCAAGGCCGCTGAGCTAACCTTGGATCCGGAGATCACCGCTGCCGCGGACCTATACGCCTCTAAGTCCCTTATCGAACGCGGACTCTTGGAGCCTGGTCGAGCGCGGCTCCTGGACGCTCACAACACCTTGTCCGGCACCAACAGTCCCCTGCTGCAAGCCCGAGTCGCTCGAGATCTGGGCAACCTACGCTGGTTTCACGGCCGCTTTGACGAGGCAGAGAATTGGTTCGAGGCGGCACTGAGTGCAGCCCGTCAAGTGGGCGAAAAGGAGGAACTGGCCGCCTGCTTGGTGGCCAGGGCCGTTGCAGACTTGGGAGCTGGCAATCTGCAAAAAGCCGAGCAGCAGCTGCGCGAGGCCATTCAACTCTACGAGCTCAGTGGGGACCGTTACGGCCTGTGGCAGGCCTTGGGAAACCTCAGCGAGATTCTTCGTCACCGATGCGCGTTTTCCGAAGCCATCGGGCTGTTGGAGCCAGAGCTCAAGGGGGCTCACGCCTCTGGGGACATAGAGCGCTTCGCCTCGCTCAGCGTGAACCTGGCAGAAGTCGAAGTCGAGCTTCTACGGCTGGGCCAGGCCAGAGAGCGCTTGGCGCTGGTAGACGGCCTGCTCACCGAGGGCCGCCACTTGCACCTCCAAGCCGGGGTGACCAGCGTGCGGGCCCGCATCGCGATGGCGTCGAACGAGCCGGGCCAGGCTGAGCGCATTCTGGATCCGATGGTGCGGCTGTGCGCGAGCTCGGGACTGCGTGTGCTAACCCCCCTGCTCCAAGCCCAGCTTGGCGAAGCCCTGACAACAACCGGGGATCTGGCCCGAGGACGCAAGCTCTTAAGTACCGCCGTCGCCGACCTGTCTAAAGAACGCAACATGCCCTTGTTGGCCGAGGCCTGCGCCGCATGCGCCCGAGCACGAATCGGAACACCAGAGGAGTCCTTCGCTCCCGTGG
>CAJQPC010000086.1 GCA_905480105.1 uncultured bacterium
GTTGTTTACGAGCACATCAAGGGTGTCGATTTGCGATGAAGCGGCACTGGCGAGCGCATCGATCCCGCGGATGGATGACACGTCGCCCTGAACAAACTGAATGCGCGGATTGTCGGAGGCTTGGGCAATCGTGTCACATGCCGCCTGGCCTCGGTCAGCGTTGCGACCAGTGACGAATATGGTTGCCCCTGTTTTTGCAATTCCGATGGCGCTATGCAGCCCGATGCCACCCGTGCCGCCCGTGATCAAAACGGTGCGTCTGCTGTCGTCGTGCATGGAGTTACCGAAATACCGATGGCGGGTTGGTTCCCCAGATTTCCGATAAGAACGCGTCCACGCGGTCGTTAACCGGATGGTTTCGGTTGGTCTCCACGTGGTCGCCCGTGTGGAGATCGAAAATGTGGGGACTGTTGGGCTGATTGTTGATCGTTGTAATCAGCTCGTCGTACTGCCAAGCGCAGTTACCCAATCCCTCTGCCTCCGCTTCGGGGATGGGCTCCAGAATGCCGCCGCGGGTGCCTCCGCAACCCGGGTCTTTCTCTCCGATGATGAACATGTGCGGCACCTCGGTAAATCCATCATTGATCTTTGCGATCGGGTGGTAGCCAAGGCCCCCATAATCAAAACCGATTTTGTCCATCCCATCGGTGCGTAAGTCGCCACCGTTGAAGACGTAGCCCTCTTGTCCTACGAGTGCATCAAACAGGTCGAAGACTCTCGGCGTATACGTCCAGGAGTCCGCCACGGCCGCTGTGAGATAGATGCCCTCTTCGATATAGGCCTGCGACAGTGCCCATACGCCGATTGAGCCGGCACTGGTACCGTGCGCAAACACTTGGCTCGTTGGGTAGTTGGCAACGGTGTAGTCCACCATGGCCATCGATGCTTGCAAGCCGTTGACCTGCCGCTCCCCACCATTGGGATTGGGGTTGTTCGGATACGGGGTACCTATGCCAGAGTAATTGTCGTGGTCGCACAAAGAGGCGAAGACCACACGATATCCTTCCTGGATTCGTCGCGTGAGGGTTGAGCTCATCAGCTCGCCATCTCTATCCACTGTATTGTAGAGCAGGTGCTTGTTGATGAAGTCATCGAAGGTCTCCTCGTGGTTCCAGGTGTCCATGGTTAGGTCCTTGACCGTCTGATAGACCTGATCCTCGTCAAACCAGCCATACCCGCCACCGTGTTGATAGATCCATAAGGGTGCCTCCACACCGGGATTGTTCGCCGGCTCCACAACCATAAAGGTGTAGTCGCCTGACAAACCACAGGTATAGGCTTTGTTCCGGTAGAAGTTGAGAACGAAAGAGGCATCACCCCATTCGACCGTTTGTGTGTCTTCCAGTGTGATCTGGTCGGTGGTTCGACTGACAAGTAGCCTTTGCGATGTCTCATCGGTGTCGCTGTGTCCGTCGTCGGTGTGGTCAGGGATACAACCGGCTGTGTGTGCGACTACCAAAAGGGTGATGACCACCGTCCTGTGGGCCGCCTTTGGTATCGAACTGGATGTGGGTGCCTGTGTCAAATTGTGCTCTGCTTCGTTTAGGTATGCGATGTGCTTGACATACAGGATGAGTCGTCAAAGGATATGAATCAAACAAAACAGAAACAGGTATGTTGAATAGGATTCATCAATGATTGCACCCGCGCTGAGAGACATCGACCTCAACCTACTGGTCATCCTGGATGTGCTGCTGCAGGAACGAAGCGTGACGCGCGCGTCAGAGCGTCTGCACCTCACGCCTTCCGCGGTCAGTCATGCTCTAAGGCGCCTACGTATGCTGTTCGATGATGAGCTTCTGGTGCGCGACGGCAGGCGAATGACCCCAACTCTGAGGGCCCAAGAACTGAGTGAATCGCTTCCGCGAGCTCTGCGCCACCTACAGATCACCCTCGCCCCAACGGAGGCATTTGACCCCGAGACCTCCCGACGTACCTTTCGACTGGTGGCTCCCGACTTCGTCGCTCCGATTGTTTTGGCAGCGGTAGGCAAGCAAGCACCGGAGGTTCGTGTGGAGTGGGTTCCCAGTTCTCCAACAGCTGTGAGTGAGCTCGCCAAGGGGCACTATGATGCCCTGATTGCTTCGGGTTCGTTTAAGGATGAGGGGCTTCGAGGGACTACCGTTGGACAGTGGGCTTGGAGAGTCTTTGGACGCTCGAATCATCCGGCCTTTGAAGATTGGTCTCTGGAAGCCTGGGCGGCGTACCCGCATCTACAGATCGGAACGTCGGTGATTCGAGGCCAAGGCCCCATTGAACAACGTGTGTCAAAGCTGGGCATCGAGCGTCGGGTGGGAGCCGTGGTCCCCTATTTCTCCATGGCTGCCTCGGCCCTGGCGGAGACGGACCTCTTGCTTACGGTGCCTTCCATGAGCATGGAGCCCACCCGCAAGGCCTTTGGCTTGGTCTGTCGAGAGGTGCCGTTTGTGCTTCCGCAGATGAGCCTCTCCTTGTTTCGAAGTGCCACCAACGGAGACGAACCCGGCGTGCGCTGGTTCCTGGAGACCATCGAGTCCGCTTGTCGGAGGCTGTAGGGTCCATTGGGGAGCAAGTTCTTTGAGGGGCTCTATGACAACACGGCCTGTCAGCAGGATCGACGCGAGCACATTGGCCGGTAGGATGCCTGATTTAGCAGAAGGGGGCGGCCTCTCCTCGTCTTGAGTGAAGCAGGCCCAATAAACCAGGTGACCACACCCAAAACCTAAACCACCCCGAGGGGAAGTACCCTCGGGGTGGTAAATGGCTC
The DNA here is from genome assembly GCA_905480105.1 of uncultured bacterium. Lineage (GTDB taxonomy): Bacteria > Myxococcota_A > UBA796 > UBA796 > CAJQPC01 > CAJQPC01. The sequence goes on from CAJQPC010000086.1 coordinate 2,747, forward strand.
CCGCTTCAGGACTCGAACCTGAGACCCTCTGATTAACAGTCAGATGCTCTAACCAACTGAGCTAAGCGGGAACGTTGTGCCTCTCTCAAGGCGCTCAGGGTTTTAGCCCCCTGCCCTCAGAGCGTCAAGACTTCGTGCCTTGAAAGTGATCCAGGCTAATGGCCGGTGGAGAGTTTTCCGCTTCCTGGGGTCAAGGAGAGAACCCCATGCTGGCCCTGATGCTGCTGAGCCAACCCGTCCAAGCCTTTGAGGTGATGGTCAAGGACTCGGGCGCTGCCATGCGCTGGCCGAGCTTTCCGGTTGCGTGGTCAGTCAACGCCCAAAACAACGCGGGGCTGGACCCCAACATGGCGGCGGTGGTTGCGCAGCGCGCAGCCGAAGCGTGGGAGGTAGACGGCACCGCAGTGAAACTGTCCTACCTGGGGACCACCAACGCACGAACCTCGGGACACGATGGACAAGCCGCGGTGTATTTCGTGGACCAGGAATGGCCCTGGGACGAATCCCTGCTGGCGATGACCTCTTCCTACTCCGACTCGTCTGGAGCCTTTTTGGGCTTTGATATTGCGGTGAACACGCGGGACCACGACTGGGCATTGGATGGAAACTCAGAGCTCATGGACCTACAAAACACCCTGACCCACGAGTGGGGCCACGTCCTGGGACTGGGTCACTCCGAACACGACGAGCTTGCGACGATGCACGCAAGCGCCTCCCCCGGCGAGGTCCACAAACGCGACCTCTCACAAGATGACATCAACGGACTGTTTCAGATTTACGCGGCTGAAGTCGACATTCCTATGGCGGGCTGTACTGCGATCCCAAAAAGTCCCAAAGGAATGGTCTGGCTGGGCGTGCTGGCCTCCATTCTCCTGATCAACCGACGCCGAGCGAGCTCCTGATGCTGCCCCTGATTCTGACCAGCATGGTGGGTGCGACGAGCTTCCATCACCCCTTGAGCCTGGAAGAACTGGGCGAGCGCTCTGAGCACGTGGTCCACGCCGAAGTGAGCGCCGTGGAACAGGAGATGCGCGACGGTCTGCCCTGGACCTTGGTGACACTGCAGGTGGAGGACAGCCTGAAAGGCCCTGACACCCCCATTCTCACACTGGCCTACCCTGGCGGCATGCTGCCGGACGACGTGGAGTATCGCGTCGTGGGCACGCCCAAGCTCAAAGAGGGAGAAGAAGTCGTGGCCTTTTTGCGGGGCGGAAAGCCCGTGGCGTTGGCACAAGGGGTGCTACGCGTCCAGGACGAGGACCACCTCTGGACCGCAAAGGGCTTGAACTTCCACGAGGGAGAGCTGGCCCCCTTCTACGCAATGGACGACCTTCGCCAGGCACTCGCGCCCCAGTTGGCCGGTAACGCGGACTCTTCTGCAACGACCGAACAAGCGCGCGCGTGCATCAACAACCAAGTCACCGAGAGCTACCAAAGCGGATGGCGCGTCCGAAGTGTCAGTGCCTTTGAGGTCACCGAGGACGACAGCCAGTACATGATGCTGGACCTGGTTGGAGAGGTCGAGTACCGCTTTGTCGGCTGCGGGGATGAATTGGCGCAGAGCCTGAGACTCGTGGTCTACGACGACACCGGGCAGCTGGTGGAATCCACGGGCCCCGACGGGCAAGGGCTGGAAGGTCGACAAGCAGAGATGGGCTTTATGACCCCAGACTCCGGCACCTACTTTGTTGGCGTGCACCTGCTCTCCACCGACGACGTGTCTGCTGCCGGAATCGGCCTTGGGATTCTCTACCGCTGACGGGAGCGGGCCTGCTACCCCGGGACTGGGTGGTCCTGGCCCTGGGGGTCCTGGACCACCCAACTCTCCCCTTCCCGCTTGGCGTAGACCGGCCCAACAGGCACCTTTCCAAATCCGCCTGGGATATCCAGCATGTAGGTAGGAAGCGCCATTCCGCTGACTCGACCGCGCAGAGATTGCATCAACTCCTGCCCCCTCTCAATGGGGACGCGGAAGTGCCCAGTGCCTTGGGCTTGGTCGCCCTGGTGCAGGTAATAGGGCTTAATACGAAGCTTTAGCAGGGCGCGAAAGAGCTCTTCCAAGGCGGAGACCGAGTCGTTCACTCCGGCCAGTAACACGCTCTGGGAGAGCATCGGAATACCGGCGTCCACCAAATCTCCAATGGCCCGCTCGGCTCCCAACAGCTCTGATGGGTGGTTCACATGCAGCACCAGCCAGGGCGTCGGCCCAGACTTGAGTGCCGCGATGAGCTCAGCGGTGATGCGGGACGGGTCCACCACAGGCACACGGGTGTGGACGCGCAGCAAGTCGACATGGGACAAGGTGCCGATGGCGTGCACCATCGGGGCCAAGCGACCGGGACTCATAACCAGAGGGTCACCGCCACTGAGGATGACCTCGCGGATACCAGGATTTTCCGCGATGTAGGCCAGGGCAGCGTCCAGGGCCGGACGGTCCAGCATCTCGCCTTCGGGACCGACTTGCTCTCTGCGAAAACAGAAGCGGCAATACACCGGGCACACGTGCACCGCCTTGAGCAGCACACGGTCGGGGTAGCGGTGCACAAGGCCGGAGACAGGCGCATGCGCAGCATCGCCAATGGGGTCGGCTCGCTCCTGGGGCTGGATGGCCAGCTCCGCCACAGTAGGCAGGTATTGACGCGCCAAAGGCCCGGCTCCCCCTTCCTGGCGGAGCTGCGCCACGACGTGCGCGGTCAGTCCGACGGCGAAGCGCTGGGCCACGGCCACCAGCTCCGGGTCACCGGGGACCAAATCGGCTTGGATCAAAGCGTCCAGAGTGCGCAGGGAGTTGGAGCTCATGCCGGCCAGCTATCACGTGGTTAGCACCCCTCCATGAAGATTCAATGCTTTACCGTCGGCGCCTTTCAGGTGAACACCTACCTCCTGACTGACCCAGCCACAGGCCAGTCGGCCATTCTGGATACCGGCGAGAGCGACGAGTTGGTGCGTCGCCTACAGGCCATCCAGCCGGCTCCAGATATCCGCATGATCCTGCTGACCCACACCCACATCGACCACGCCGGAGCCCTGACTCTGCTGCAGGCTGAATGGGATGTGCCGACCTACTGTCCCCTCCTGGATGAACCGCTCTACGACACCCTGCCAATCCAGGGCACGATGTTCGGCATGCCCCAGCTCAATCGGCCCAAAGGGCGCATCGATCACTGGGTAAACGACGGCGACACCGTGCAGCTGGGTGAGAC
>CAJQPC010000087.1 GCA_905480105.1 uncultured bacterium
CTCGCCTGTCATTCTTCCAGTGGGACTTTTCTACGACAACAAGACCTTGTGGCGCTCCGACGTGTTGGTGGTCTTCCACCCGCCCATGGAGCTGCCCGAGCACCTGGACTTTGATCCACCGCCCCAGGCCACCCCCGAGGAGCTCATCGAGCCCGGTCGGGAGCTGCGGGATCTCATCGAGACCCGGCTCAACGCCTCTGTTCATGCCACCGAGTCATGGGAGCTGCACCGCCTGATGCAGCGCAGCGCCAGCGTGTTTCGAGCCGAGCGGGCCAAGCGGGCGGGCGAGCACGCCGATCCAGCCAGCTTCCAGGAGCGTGTAGAGGGGGTAGGCCGCATCTGGGAGGGGCACCGTATTCTGAGCGAACAGGCCCCCCAAGACTTGGATGCGCTGCTGATCCGCATGGCCAGCTACGACGCCGACCTGGCGGCACTAGGCTTGGAGGACGGCGACCTGGACAAGGCACCGAGTTTGTTTTCGGTCTCGATGGTGTTTCTGCTGCTTGTGCAGTTGGCCGGGCTGATCCTGGTCATGCCACCCCTGCTCATCATCGGCCTGGTGGTCAACGGGCCTGCGACCGTCATCGGCTGGGGGGCAACCAAGCAGCTCTCCCGCTCCCCCCGTGACGATGCGACAGTCAAGATCATGGTGGGCACGCTGACGTACCCCCTGAGCTGGGTGGGGGCAGGACTCGGCGCCTGGCACTTCGCTGGCTGGGTTCAGGACCATGTAGACGGCATGCCCGACACCGCTTGGCTGGTGGGCGTGCTGGTCAGCGTGCTCAGCATCCTGGGTGGCATGGCCATGCTGCGCTACCTGCGCGGACTTCGCGAGACTTGGCGCAGCCTTCGTGTTCGCTTGACCCGCGCGCGCGCCAGGGTCGCACTGGCCCGCCTCAAGGTGGAACGCAGCGAACTCTACGAGTTGCTCCTGCAGGCCCAGGAGAAGGTGGACTTAGGAGATGACGCTTCCTGACTGCATGTTGCTTTTGGAGTCTCCCTGAAGCGCCTGGAGACTCGGCCAGCATCCTGCGGTACCCAGCCCCCTACATCCCTGCGGTCGGGTCCACGTAGGTGATGGGACCGCCCGGACCCAAGTCCAGACCGGTGGTCATCCAGACCAACAGCACGACGGTCCACACCAGCCAGAAAATGATGGTGTAGGGCATCATCATGGACACCAAGGTGCCGATTCCAGCCTTGGGCGCGTACTTCTGGACGAACACCAGAATGACCACAAAGTAGGGGTTGAGCGGCGTGATGATGTTGGTGCAGCTGTCGCCGACCCGGTAGGCCGCCTGGGTCAGCTCCGGGCTGATGCCCACCGCCATGAACATGGGCACGAAAACCGGCGCAAAGAAGGCGTACTTGGCCGACGCTGAGCCGATGAACAGGTTGCCGGCCATGGCCACCATGATGAACATGGCCATGAGCGCCTGAGGCGGCAGAGCGATGGTGGACAGATAGTTTCCGCCCACCACTGCGAGCATCACGCCCAGGTTGGAGTGGTTGAAAAACTCCACGAACTGGGCCGCGAAGAACGCCAACACGATGTAGGGCGCCATGTCCTTCATGGTTGAGCCCATCATCTTGGCCAGGGCGGTGTCCATACGCTTGGCGCCGGTCTCCGAGAGCAAGGTACCCGTCCTGATACCAAAGCCCAGCCCGCTGGCCAGGAAAACAATGAAGAGGATGGGAACGATGGCGTGTCCCCAACGAGGTGCCTCGTTCTCGTAGGCATAGAGCGGCGCACCCGGAACGAAGATCAACGCAGCAGACGCCATCAAGGTCACAAATCCGGCCAAGGCTGCGGCCTTCATGCCGGCCTTGTCCGCATCGGTGATCACCGCCGCGGCGCGCTCCTCGTCGGTCACCGCAGAGGGGCCGCCTTCGCTGGGCGACTTGGTGGCGAAGCGAGGCTCCACGAACTTGGCCGTCACGAACCAGCCCACCAGGGTGAGCAGGAAGGTGCTGACCACCATGAAGTACCAGTTGGCCGTCGGCAACACGGTGTAGGTGGGGTCCACAATGTTGGCGCCCACCTGGGTGAGCCCAGCGAGCAGGGGGTCCAGGCTGGTGACCACAAGGTTCGCGGAGAAGCCCGCTGCAACACCAGCAAAGACCGCCGCAATCCCGACCATCGGACTTCGCCCAACGGATTTATAGAGCAGCGCGGCAATGGGGGGTAGCACCACATAGCCGGCGTCTGCGGCCATCGAACTCATGACCCCGATGAACACCATGGCGGGGTTGAGCAGCCGAGAGGGCGTGATCAAAGCCATGGCCTTGAGCATGGCGTCGATGAGCTTGGTCTTCTCGGCCACGCCAATGCCCAGCATCGCGACCAACACCACCCCCAGGGGATGGAAGTGCGTGAAGTTCTCCACCAGCTTGTCGAGCACCCACTTGAATCCGTCGCGATCCAAGAGCGAGACCGCCACAACTTTCTCGCTCCCCTTTTCCAGCTGCAGCTCGCCCTTGTCCGAGAGCACGGGCTGACGGACCTGGGAGGAGACCGGATTTCCGTCGGCATCCTTGACCAGCACGACCTTTCGGCCAGCAACCTGGGTCTGGATGGCCTGTACCGGTTCACCCGTTCCGGAATCCACAATGGCCTGGGACACGGGAACCGCCACTGGCTTGTCCACAGACCATCCGGCCTTCTCTCCTACATGAGAGAGAACCAGCACAAAGATGGCGCCTCCCGCAAAGAGCGTGATGGGATCCGGCAGGCGATTGCCGACCCGTTCTATCAGGTCCAAGAAGAGGGCCAGGGGATTGCGCCGTGCTGCTTTGCCAGAGGGGGGAGTGCTCATGGGCGAGAGTGTACAGCGTGTCTCTGGATCCTGGCCCAGCTCGATCCGCTCTTCGTCTCTGCCGCTTTGGAGCCGGGCGAGCAGACTCAGCGTCCCTGTGCCCGGCGTTCAGGTCGCCAATGTGGGCCCTGAGCGGGTCCATCTCCAAGGTCTGAAACAACGGGCCAGGCACGGATTCCCCTCCATCAGATCTGCGGGCCCCGCTCCCCCCGACATGCACATCACACGCTTTCTTCTCGCTGACACGGATCGAGATAAGCTGGATGCGCAGCCCCCACCATGCAGGAATCCCCATGTCCATGAGCTCCACCGCCCACGACACACTCCTTGGCAACTCTCAGCAAGGGCCCGCCGCTGGATTCGCCAGCCCAGGCACCCAGGCGGTGTACGCCCCTATCCCCGAGCTGGAGCCCGTTCACCGGGAGCTGGGGCTGCGGATCGACATCGACGAGCGCACGGTCCATGGCACCCTGACCCTGACCCTGAACGCTCGGGTGGGTGAGGCACGCTCTGTGAGTCTGGATGCGGTGGGCTTTGAGCAGATCGTGGTGACATCGAAGGGAATGGACTCCCGATATGACGGGAACACACTACATGTCACGCTGAGAAAGCCCCTGGCCCAGGGGGAGCAAACCACCCTCACCCTGACCTGGACCGTACGCGACCCCATGGCTGGCCTGCGCTTCAACAACGGCGGCCCCAGCGGTGTTTTTGCAGCCAGCGACCACGAGACCAGCCGAGCTCGCTACTGGTTCCCTTGCGTGGACCATCCCCTCGTGCGCACAACCGCGCGCATCCAGATCACGCACCAGGCTGGCCTGACCGCTCTAAGCGCAGGTGAGCTCGTGGGAACCGTAGACAACGAAGACGGGACGGAGAGCACCACTTGGCAGCTGGACCAACGCACTCCCGCCTACTTGCTCTGTGTGGTGGTCGGCGATTTGGTCGTGCACGAGGACGGAGCCTTTAACGGCGCCCCACTGGCCTATTACGCACCCAAGCCGGCGAGCGCTGAGAGCCTGCGGCTGGCCTTTGGCCGCACAGGCGAGATGCTGGAGTACCTGACCACCAAGCTGGACCGGCCTCTTCCCTGGCCCAAGTACTTCCAGTTCGCGGTGGAGGGCATCGGCGGTGCCATGGAAAACGTCTCCCTGGTCAGCTGGGACAGCGTGTGGCTGATGGACGAGCGCTACCACGCCGAGATGGGCTGGCTGGTGGACTCGGTGAACCTGCACGAGATGTCCCACACCTGGTTCGGTGACCGCGTGGTCTGCCGCGAGTTCGCCCACGTCTGGCTCAAGGAGAGCTGGGCCACCTACATGGAGGGGGTGTTCATCGAGGACACCCAGGGAGCGGACGCCTTTCACATGCACCTGCACGAGGACGCCATCGCCTACCAGGGCGAAGTCAAGAACCGCTACGCGCGGCCGATCATGACGCGCTTCTTTGAGTCCGGCTGGGACATGTACGACCACCACCTGTACCCCGGTGGCGCCTGGCGTCTGCACATGCTGCGCTGCCAGCTTGGAGATGAGACATTCTGGTCTGGGGTACGAAGCTATGTGGCCAGGTTCGATGAAAAAGTGGCGGATACCGCCGATTTTCGAAAGGAAATGGAGGCGGCCAGCGGCACCAACCTCAACGCCTTCTTCGAACAGTGGTTCTCCCGGGCCGGCTACCCCCAGCTCAAGGCCAAGTGGACCGAGGAGAAGAACACCGGCGTACTGCGCATCGAGCAGACCCAGGAGAACAAGGACAAGGGCATCGGGCTCTTTGACTTTCCACTCCAGGTGGCCGTTGAGCACGAGAACGGCCAGTGGACCCGCCACAGCCTGCACATCTCCGAGCGTGTGGCCGAGCTGCGTATGCCTCTGATGGGCGGCGCCAAGCAGATCGTCATCGACCCAGAGACCCAGCTGCTGCACAGCCTGGACTTTGACCCCGGCCGTGACCGCCTGATCACAGCGCTGGAGAGCCCCCACGTTCGTGCACGCATCCACGCCGGTCAGGCCTTGGCAGAGAGTGGAGACGGGGTGTCCATCCAAGCCATCGTCGATGCATGGTCCACCGAGAGCGGATGGCAGGTGCGCCGTGCCTGGGCCCGCTACCTGGGCGCCAGTTCCACCACCGCGGCCGCCCACGCTCTGGCCAAGCTCCTGACCCTGGAGCAGGAACCACCGGTCATGACCGTGCTCCTGGCGTCTTGCGAGAAGCATCGGGATCCCGTTCTGGCCCAAGCCCTCTTGGACTGGCTGGCCGTTGGAGAGCGTCCCTACCGAGCAAGCGCCCACGCGCTGACTGCCCTGGGCAAGCAGCGCGATGCCGCTCCCTTAGACACCCTGATCAAGGCGAGCTTTGAGGAGAGCTGGTGGGGCTGGATCCAGCGCGGCGCGCTCACTGGGCTGGGCGCCAGCGGTCAGCTGGAGGCGATTCCCCGCTTGCGACAGGCCTGCTTGGACGCCGATCTGCCCCGCAGTGTCCGTCTGGCCGCCATCCCTGCCTATGCCGCCTGCGCCCGCCTACAGGATCGGCCCCTTCGAGAGATCGCCTTGGCCGATCTCACAGATGTCTCCCATCACCCAGACTACGGCACCCGGATGGCAGCCGGAGCTGCAATCCAGGCTCTCGGCGAGAAGGCAGGGGTCGGTGAAATCCAAGGCCTGCTCCAGCGCGTGGCCATCCAGGACAAGCCCCGGGTCCGCAAGCTGGCCGAAGGCTTGGCCGCCCAAGACCCCGCGGCCGACCGCAAGGCCCTGGAGAAGATGGAGGACCGCCTTCGCAAGCTCGAAGCCCGCCTGGCCAGCCTGGAGGCACGTTGAGCCGGATCCGGCCGTTCCAGACCCAGGATCTGCACCCGATCTGGCGCATCAACCAGGCCAACACCCCTGCGGTGGGCAGCCTGGAGTTGGCGCAACTGGAGCAGGTCGTGGCACAGAGCAAGGTGGCCTTGGTGGTGGAACAAGACAATGAGATCCTGGGCTTTGTCATTTGCATGGCCCCGGATTCGACCTACACCAGCCCCAACTTCCTCTTCTTCGCCAAGCGCTACGAGCGCTTTCTCTACATCGATAGGGTGGCCGTCGCGGAACCCTCCCGCGGTCAAGGTCTGGGCAGCCGCCTGTACCAAGCCCTGCAGGAGCAGAGCCCCGATGCCCTGGCCTGCGAGGTCAACACGGTGCCCTTGAACCAATCCAGCCTGGACTTCCACGCCAAGCTGGGATTTGTTTCCGTCGGAGCGGGCCAAGCCAAGGGCTGCAGCGTCCGCTACCTGATGCGGGCTGCTTCGCTGTGAGTGGGACCAAAGAGCGCTACTGAATCGCCAGAGTCAAGGGGAAACTTCCACTCAACGGCCCCCCTGGCTCGTCGAATTGAGCGCCCTCAAAGGCCTGGAGCACGCAGTCTTGCAGGCGCGCATCCTTAAAGCTTCCGCTGGCCATCTCGGCGCTGGAGACCGTACCGTCCCCCTGGATGCGAAACCCCACGGTTCCGGTTCCGCCAGCCGCCGGGTCCCGCTGCAGTGCAGCGTCATAGCAGACACCCAGCTGGCCCTGGATTCCCACCACACCGGCCTGAACCTGGTTGGCGGAGAG